>NZ_JCALEC010000019.1:0-45405 GCF_059813185.1 Mycobacterium sp. NGS18 | reverse complement strand
GGGGTGGCGCTGGTTCGGTGGCCTGCCAGGAGTTCGTGGCGCAGTTGGGCCGCAACTTCGCGGTCATCTACGAGCAGGCCAACGCCCACGGTCAGAAGGTGCAGACCGCCGGCAACAACATGGCCAACACCGACGCCTCGGTGGGCTCCAGCTGGGCCTGACCGACCCGAGCCCACCGGGGCACTGCACCGTCACCGGCTGATCGGAGTTTTACGCGGCGGCCAATCGATCAGAGGTGGAGGGCATGGATTTTGGAGCGTTGCCGCCGGAGATCAACTCGGGGCGAATGTATTCCGGTCCCGGTGCGGGACCGCTGCTGGCGGCCGCCGCCGCCTGGGACGCCCTTGCCGCCGAGTTGAATTCGACCGCGTCGTCGTACCACTCGGTGGTCACCAGCCTCGCCCAAGTCTGGTCCGGTCCGACGGCGGCGACGATGTCGGCGGCCGCACAGCCCTACGCCGGGTGGATGAGCAGCACCGCCGCGCAAGCCCAGCAGTCCGCCGCTCAGGCCCGGGCTGCCGCCGCCGCCTACGAGTCGGCGTTCGCGGCGACGGTGCCGCCACCGGTGATCGCCGCGAACCGCAGCCTGCTGCTGGCACTGATCGCCACCAATATCCTGGGCCAGAACACCGCGGCGATCGCTGCCACCGAACTGGAATACACCCAGATGTGGGCGCAGGATGCCGGCGCCATGTACGGCTACGCGGGTGCGTCGGCCAGTGCCACCGCGCTGTCCCCGTTCGCCACGCCGCCGCAGACCACCAACCCTGCCGGTCTGCAAGCCCAGACCGCGGCAGCCACCCAGGCGGGGGCCGGCGTCGGTGCCCAGGCGCAGTCGTCGTTGACCCAACTGATCTCGACGGTGCCGCAGGCGCTGCAGAACATGGCGGTATCGGGGGCGGCCCAGGCGGAGCCGACGTCGATCCTTGACTTCCTGGCGGGACCACTCTCGCCGATCTCGCTGTTCGGGATCGGCGGTATCCCTTATCTGTTGGCGATCCAGTGCGTGCTGTTGCCGATGAACGGCGCGAACGTGGTCTCCGCGGTGAACCGGGCGATGGGGCCCAAACCCTGGCTCGAAGAACCGAAGGCGCTTCCCGCCGGAGCGCTGGCCGGAAGCCGATTGGCCGGCGCGCCGGTGGTATCGGCGGGACTGGGCAACGGCGGTTCGATCGGGCGGTTGTCGGTGCCACAAGGCTGGATCGCCCAGACCTCCACCGCGAAGGCCGTCGCCGCGGTCTTCCCCGAGGCTGGACCGCAAGCCGTTGTGGCGGTTGCCGCGGAGGGTGAAAGTGGACTGGCCGGCGACCTGGCTCTGGGGAGCCTGGCCGGACGCGCCATGGCGGTCAGCGGGGGAGCCGCCGGTCGCGACGTGGGCGGGGCGACCGGCCTGGCGGCGGCGAGCAAGCCCAATAAGCCGAGCAAGGCGACCATCATCGTCATCCCACCGTCGGCGGAGGACTGAGCCGTGCTCGGCATGGACTTCGGAGCCCTGCCCCCGGAGCTGAACTCCGCGCGCATGTATGCCGGCCCCGGCACCGGTTCGATGCTGGCCGCGGCCGGCGCCTGGCGGGGACTGGCCGGCGAACTCAACGCGGTGGCCTCGGCCTATCAGACGGTGATCGCCGAGCTCACCGGGCAGAGCTGGTTCGGGCCGGCGTCGCAGTCCATGGCGGCCGCCGCGACGCCCTATGCGAACTGGCTGGGCGCCACCGCAACGGCGGCAGAGCACACCGCGAGCCGAATGATGCTGGCGGTCAGCGATTTCGAGCAGGCGTTCGCCGCGATGGTGGCGCCCGCGGCGATCGCCGCCAACCGCAGCCTGCTGGCGAGCCTGGTTGCCGGCAACGTGGTCGGGCAGAACACGCCAGCGATCGCAGCGACCGAGGCCGAGTACAACCACATGTGGTTACAGGACGCGATGGCGATGTACGGCTACGCGGCGCGCTCGGCGGCCGCGTCGGCGGTGCAGCCGTTCACCGCGCCGCCCCCGGTGACCAAGGGATCGGCCGGACACGGCGCTGGTACCGGCGACCAGCTGACCCAGCTGCTGAACGCCATACCGAAGGCATTGCGCGGGCTCTCCGGCTCCGGAGGTGCCCCGGCCTCTCCGCTCGGAGCGCTGGCCTCGGCGCAGAGCACCGACCCGGTGTCGCAGGCCGCCTCCTACATCGAGACGTTGGCGCGAACGATCCTGCCCGCCAACGACTCCAACATATCGGTGCTCTACGGCATGGGGCAGTATGCGCGCAATCTCAACACCGACCTCGACTTCTCCCAGGCGACCGGCGGCAGGGCCGGGTTCGGTTCCGGTGCACAGGTATCGGGCAGCGCTGAAGCGGCGGCTCCGGCCGGAGGTGCCCGGCCGATGGTGGCCGCGCGCACCGGGAACGCGGGCGTGGTGGGCAAGCTTGCGGTCCCGCCGTCCTGGACCGACGCGGTGCCCGAGGCCACCAGCACCGTAATTGCGGCGCCCACCGCATCGGCGGCCGCCGCGGCCGCACCCGCAGGACGCGGCGCGGGCATGGCTGAGGCCGGTCTGGCCGGTGTGGCCGCCGGGCGCGCCGGCCGGCGCAAACGTGGCGACCGGCCGGACGCGCACGGCGAGCGAATCGTCGGCCGGCTCACCGGAATCAGCGAGGTACGACACTGGCATGTCGAGCCGGGCGAGCTCAAAACCCTGCTGAGTGAGGTGTCCGGGCAGCCCGGTGTGCACGAGATCTACTTCGATACCGGCGAACCGGACACCGGCCCCCCGCCGGGCCGGGAGTGATCGCCATGGATTTCGCAGCACTGCCACCGGAAGTCAATTCCGGGCGACTGTATTCCGGACCGGGATCGGGGCCGATGGTGGCCGCGGCGACGGCGTGGGGCCGCCTGGCCGCCGAAACCGGTTCGACCGCCGAGACCTACCAGTCGGTGCTGGCGGCCCTCAGCGACCAGGCGTGGCTCGGACCGGCCTCGGAGGCGATGGCCGCCGCCGTCACGCCGTACGTGACCTGGCTGCACGCGACCGCGGCACAGGCCGAGCAGACCGCCGCCCGAGCCACCGCGGCCGCAGCCGCTTTCGATCAGGCCTATGCGGCCGTTGCTCCGCCGCCAGTGATCGCGGCGAACCGCAGCGCGCAGGCGACGCTCGTCGCGACGAACGTGCTCGGACAGAACAGCGCGGCGATCGCGACGCTGGACGCCGAATACGCCCAGCTATGGGTGCAGGATGCGCTCGCGATGTATGGCTACGCGGCGCAGTCGGCGGCGGCGGCCGCGCTGGCCCCGTTCACCGAACCGCCGGCCACCACCGACCCCTCCGGCGTGAGCGGGCAGGTGGCCGCGGCCACCGCCGGCAGCGGACACACTCAGCTGTCGCAGTTGATCGCCGCGCTACCGCAGGCGCTGAACGGGCTCGCTTCCGCGCAAGCGGCGCCACCGGCCGCACCGACCCTGTCGCAGCTGGTCTCCTACTTCGAGATCCTGCCGAAGAGCATTGTGCCGTTCAACGACGCGATCAAGACGGTGCTGTACGGCCTGATCCAGTACTCCCGCAATCTCACGATCGACCTCGACATCGCCGCGGCCACCGGCGGCCGGGCCGGGTTCGGTTCCGGCGCAACGATGCTGGCCGCCGAAGCATCCGCACCGCTGCGCTCCGCATCGGTTTCGGCCGGCGCGGGCCGCGCGGGCACGATCGGCAGACTCAGTGTCCCGCCGAACTGGGTGACGACCGCGCCGGTGGCCAAGCTGGCGGCCACCGCCTTGCCGGCTGCCGCGTCGGCGGCGGCGCCGGCCGCCGCAATCCCCACCGGGGTGTTCGGTGACCTGGCGATGGCGAGTCTGGCCGGACAGGCGCTCACCGGCGCCGCACCGCGGAGTCGTCCCGCCGCGGCGATGAACGGCCATGCGCAGAGCCGGCTGGAACGCCTGGTCACCGAGCTGGCCGGCACGACTGAGGTGCAGCACTGGCACGTCGACCCCAGCCGCCTCGACAGCCTGCTCGAGGAACTGGCCGAACAACCCGGGGTGCACGCCGTACACGTCAACCGCGACGGCCAGAACGCCACCGGGCCGGATCGACAACCGGGTTGACGCGGGCGCTAATTCCGCTTCGACGACAAGCGTTTTCGGTGCCGGCGCGGACCGGTGGTCGTGAAGTGATCGACGACGCGCCGTGGCCGATTGACCCTGCCAGCGACCTGGTGCACTATGGTGAGGCAAGCACCTCGTTAGGTGAGGCGTCTGCACGGATACAGGCCACTGACCCCGAACGTCGAAAGACGCCCCGGGTCAGGACAGCTCCTCCCGGATTAAGGGTTGAGCCCAAGTGGCTTCCGGACCTGCATAATTTGCGCAGGTCAGGACACGCCGTGCAGTGCCGAAGCTCTGACGAGAGGGGTGCGGAGCCCGGCTGTCTGGCCGGGCGCATTCACCTCTGTGTGCATACGTGCAGGCACCCGCGCGTGCCCTGGCCGAGAGGAGGTGAGAGCGACATTGAGTCCGAGTGATAGTTCCTATCCGAGATCGATGGTCGTCTCCTTCGCTCTCGGTACCGCTTTCACCCTCTGATTCGCACCGGCGCTGAATTCGTCGACTGGCGTGCCTTCCGTTCGCGGAGAGCGCCAGGCTTCGCCATGTCCTGAAATCGCTTGACAGCTCGGTCTTTCCGCCGAGCAGCGATTCTCCCGACGTGCCCAGCTCCGGCATGTCGCCATGACCGGCTGCCCGCCATCGGGCCATCGACCGTGCCTGCACACCCGCCAAGACCGCCCAGCGATCTGGACAAAAACCACCGATCAAAAAGGAGCAATGCCATGGACTTCGGAGCATTCCCGCCGGAAATCAACTCAGCTCGTATCTACACCGGCCCCGGCTCGGGGCCGATGATGGCCGCCGCGGGGGCCTGGGACAAGATGGCCGCCGAGCTCGCCGCGGCCGAGGCGGCCTACCAGTCGGTCATCAACGGACTCGTCAGCGAGGGTTGGATGGGCCCGGCGTCCAACGCGATGGCCGCCGCGGCGGCGCCCTACGCGGCTTGGATGGGCACCACCACCATTCAGGCGGAACAGGCTGCGGCACAGGCCAAGGCGGCAGCCGCGGCATTCGATGCGGCCTACGCGATGACGGTTCCGCCGCCGCTCATCGTGGCGAACCGCAGCCAGCTCGCGACGTTGGTGGCCACCAACTTTCTGGGCCAGAACGCCGCGGCGATCGCGGCCACCGAGGCCCACTACGGCCAGATGTGGGCCCAGGACGCCGCCGCGATGTACGGCTACGCGGCCGCGTCGGCGGCGGCCACCAAGGTGACACCGTTCAGCTCGCCGCGCGAGGTCGCCGACCCGTCGTCGCAGGGCGCTCAGCAGGCCGCGGTCGCCCAAGCCGCCGGTAACGCGGCGTCGTCGAATGCGCAATCCACACTGTCCCAGGCGATTACGAACACGCCGCAGACGCTGCAGTCCCTTGCCGCGCCGGTGCAGCCGCCCACGCCGCCGGTCACCGGAGGCGAAGGCATCAGTGCGGGCGACCTGGGCAACGCGCTGACCAACCTGATGAGCAGCTCGTTTTCCCCGATGGGTGCGGCCGGGATCTCCAACTTCGCCGCCGACATGGCGGTGGTACGCGGTGCTGCCATCGCCGCGGGTGACCCGCTGGGCTTGGGCGCCATCGACCCGTTCACGCCGATGTTCGGCGGGTTCGGCGGACTCGGCACCGGAATGCACGGCCTGGGTGCCGGGCTGGGCGGCCTGGGCACCGCCTCGGCGACCATGGGCCACGCGTCCACGGTCGGCGCGCTGTCGGTGCCGCCGTCGTGGGCGGCGTCCATCCCGGCTACCGCAGCCCCGGGCAGCGCCGTGGCCGCCACCGGTTGGACGGTTGCCGCGCACGCGCCGGAGGCCGGCGCGGCCGGTATGCCGGGCGTGCCGTTGGCCGGCGCCGGGCAGGGCCGCAACTACGGTTTCGCCGCTCCGCGGTACGGCTTCAAGCCCACCGTGATGGGTCGGCCGGTAGTCGCCGGCTAGGGCCTGTGACAGGGTTTAGCTCATGCAGACGCTGAGCGTCGCCGAGTTCACGCTGCGACTGGCCGTCGGCTTGGGCTGCGGCGCGCTGATCGGGCTGGAACGCCAGTGGCGGGCCAGGATGGCGGGGTTGCGCACCAACGCGCTGGTGGCCGCCGGTGCAACGCTGTTCGTGCTGTACGGCGTCACCGCCGGGGACACCAGCTCCACCCGGGTCGCGTCCTATGTGGTGTCCGGGGTGGGGTTCCTCGGCGGCGGAGTGATCCTGCGGGAAGGGTTCAATGTCCGCGGCTTGAACACCGCGGCCACGCTGTGGTGCTCGGCTGCCGTCGGAGTGCTGGCGGCGGCCGGGAACCTGCTGTTCGCAGTGATCGGCACCGGCGCGATCGTCGGCACCCACCTGTTGCTGCGACCGCTGGGCCGGCTCATCGACCGCGATCAGCACATCGAGGAGGACGAACCGCAGTCGCCCTACCAGGTGCAGGTGATCTGCCGGCCCAAGTCCGAGAAGTACCTGCGCGCCCAGATCGTGCAGCACACCGCCGGCAACGACTTGGTGCTGCGCGGGATCCACACCGGCAAGGACGCCGAGGACAACATCGCGCTCACCGCGTCCATGCTCGCGGACAGCAGGGCGCCGGACCGCCTCGAGCGCCTGGTCGGCGAATTGTCGCTGCAGCCGGGCGTCTACGCGGTGCACTGGCACTCCGAGGACCCGGCGTCGCTGTCGCCGGAATAAGCACCGGCAGGGCAGCCTAGGCTGGCATCGAGGCGGAGGTGAGCACGGTGGATTGGATCGCTGGTGTGTGGTCGGTGTTGCCCGCGCCGATGCGCGACCCGGTGCTGTTCGCCATCCCGTTCTTCCTGCTGCTGCTGACCCTGGAATGGACTGCCGCCCGCAAGCTGGAAGACCTCGAACGCGGGTCCTACCGGGCCAGGGATGCCTGGACCAGTATCTCGATGGGACTGGTGTCGGTGGCCACCACCGCGGGCTGGAAGTTGCTCGCGCTGTTCGGCTATGCGGCGATCTACACCTATCTGGCGCCCTGGCATCTTTCGCCGAAGCAGTGGTACACGTGGGTGATCGCGATCCTGGGCGTCGACCTGCTCTACTACACCTACCACCGGATGGCGCACCGGATCCGGCTGATCTGGGCCACTCACCAGGCGCACCATTCCAGTCAGTACTACAACCTGGCCACCGCGCTGCGGCAGAAGTGGAACAACAGTGGCGAGATCCTGGTGTGGATCCCGTTGCCGCTCTTGGGAATTCCGCCGTGGATGGTGTTCGCCGCGTTCTCGGTCAACCTGATCTACCAGTTCTGGGTGCACACCGAGCGGATCGACAAGCTGCCGCGACCCATCGAGTTCGTCTTCAACACCCCGTCGCACCACCGCGTGCACCACGGGATGAACCCGGAGTACCTGGACCGCAACTACGGCGGCATCCTCATCATCTGGGACCGGCTGTTCGGCACCTTCGCACCCGAGCGGTTTCGTCCGCGCTACGGGCTGACCAAGCAGGTCGGCACCTTCAACATCGTGACGCTGCAGATCCACGAATACGCCTCGATCATCGCCGATCTGCGCGGCGCTAGCCGGTGGCGTGACCGGCTCGGATACGTTTTCGGGCCACCGGGCTGGCACCCGGTGCCGTCGGCGACGAGGGCGGCCCCACCGGCGGCACTGCCGCAATGATGGAGCGCACCGACCGCTGTTCGCATAGGCTTGCGACGTCGTATCGCAGCGACACCGCCCGGCGCCCTGCGCCGCGGTGTGCCGATGAGAAGGGGACAACGTGGCGCAGAGCTTGGGAGACACCCTCACCGCAGGAAAGAAGCTCGTCAAGGGCGAGTCGCTGACCTCCAAAAACGGGGCATACACCCTGACCTTGCAGGACGACGGCAACCTGGTGCTGGCGTCGCGGGGCAAGGCGGTCTGGGCTTCCGGCACCAACGGCAACGACGTGGTGCGCGCCGAAGTGCAACCGGACGGCAACTTCGTGCTGTACACCGCGGACAAACCGATCTGGCACACCGATACCAAGGGCAAGAAGGACGTCAAGCTGGTTCTCCAGGACGACCGCAACCTGGTGCTCTATGCCGCCGACGGTGCGGCCTGGTCCACCAAGACCGAGACCGACGCTCCGCCGCCAGAGGAGCCCAAGGCCGAAACCCCCAAGCCCGAGGCGGCCCCTGAGGCGCCCGCTGCTCCCGCAGCGCCGGAAGCGCCCGCTGCGCGCACCTACACCGTTGTCGCCGGTGACACCCTGTGGGCCATCGCCGAGCGGTTCTACGGCGACGGCAACAAGTACCCGCAGATCGCTGAGGCCAGCGGTATCGCCAATCCGGACCTGATCCACCCCGGCCAGGAGCTGACGATCCCCTGATCGCCGCTGACCGCCGGCGCGGCGGCTCGGAGCCCACACCGGGCCGGGCCGCTGCGCTGCGGCGGTGATCACGGCGGTCGAACACCGGCCGGACTCGAACCGGCCCTCAACGATCGGAGTCGACGGTGCGCGGGCGCATGGTGCGGGTGCTGGCGGTGTGCGGTGCGGTCGGGGTGGCGACCGCGATTCCGGCGATCGGCACCGCTGGTGCCGATCCGGTACTGGTGTTCCCGGGGATGGAGATCCACCAGGACACTCATGTCTGCACACTCGGTTACGTCGACCCGGTCATGCGCGTCGCCTTCACCGCCGGTCACTGCCGGGGCAGCGGCCCCGTCACCGACCGGGCCGGCAATGTCATCGGCACATTGGCGACCTTCCGCGACAACACGCCCAACGGTGCGACCGTCAACACCGACCAGGTGATCGCCGACTACGAGGCCATCGTGCTGGCCGACGGTGTCGACTCCAATGACATCCTGCCCGGCGGTCTGCGTCTCGAGACCGGCCCGGACGACGGCGTGGCCCCCGGCGAACCGGTCTGCCACTTCGGCATCGTCACCGGAGAGACTTGCGGGACCGTCCAGCGGGTCAACAACGGCTGGTTCACCATGGGGGGCGGTGTTCGCAGTCAGCAGGGCGATTCCGGCGGCCCGGTGTATGTGATCCGCGGGCCCGGCCTGGCCCGGATCGTCGGCCTGTTCAACAGCGTGTGGGGGGAATACCCTGCCGCCGTGTCATGGTCGGCGATCTCCCAGCAGGTCCGCGAAGACGTCGGAGTAGCATCCCCTCCGACATGATTTCGCCGCCGCGAACGCCCGTCCAGATCGCTTGGGTCACCAACGATCTGGCCGCCACCGAATCGATGTTGAGCGCGCTGTTGGGGGTGCGCAAATGGGTCCGCATGCCCGGGGTGCACTTCGCCCCGGACACGTGCAGCTACCGCGGTGAGCCGGCGGATTTCGTCGCCGACATCGCGTTGAGCTATCTCGGCGACATGCAGCTCGAGCTGATCGCACCGGTGAGCGGGCGCAGCATCTATCAGGACTTCCTCGTCGACAGCGGGCCCGGGCTGCACCACATCTGCGTGGAGGCCGATGACGCCGACGGCTTCGCCGCGATGCTCGACGACGCGGCCGCCAACGGCGCCGAGATCGTCTCGCAGGGCGTGATGCCCGGCGGTATGCGCTTCGCCTACGTCTCGGCGCCCGAGGCGGGCGTGCCGTTCGTGGAGATCGCGCACATTCCGCCGGAGATCCGATCCGTCTTCGACTACATCAAACAACAGCAGCGGTGAGCCGCGCCGCCGACCAGAAGGAGCCGCCGATGACCACCGAGATACCGGAGACCACCAGTGCCGACACGGTGACGTCATGGTCCGACGAGGTCGACGTGGTGGTGATCGGATTCGGCATCGGGGGCGGTTGCGCGGCGGTCAGCGCGGCGGCGGCCGGGGCGCGGGTGCTGGTGTTGGAGCGCGCCGCCGAGGCCGGCGGCACCACGGCCATGGCCGGCGGGCACTTCTACCTCGGTGGCGGCACCACGGTGCAACAGGCCACCGGGCATGCGGACTCACCGGATGAGATGTACAAGTACCTTGTCGCGGTCTCGCGCGAGCCCGAGCACGACAAGATCCGGGCGTACTGCGACGGCAGCGTGGAGCACTTCAACTGGCTGGAGGACTTGGGTTTTCAGTTCGAACGCAGCTACTACCCGGAGAAGGCGGTGATTCAGCCCAACACCGAGGGGCTGATGTACACCGGCAACGAGAAGGTGTGGCCGTATCTGAACCAGGCTGTCCCGGCACCGCGCGGGCACAAGGTGCCGGTGCCCGGCGATACCCAGGGCGCCAAGATGGTGATCGACCTGCTGCTCAAGCGCGCCGAAAACCTTGGCGTGCAGATCCGTTACGAGACCGCTGCGACCGGCCTGGTTACCGGCGGTTCAGCGAGGCTCGACGGAGGAGAGCCGAAGCTGGGAGCGCCGCATGAAACCGACGCCTCGGGCGGCGTCACCGGCGTCACCTGGAAGCGCTACGCCGAAAGCGGTGCGATCAAAGCGAAATCGGTGGTGATCGCGGCCGGGGGATTCGTGATGAACCCCGACATGGTCGCCAGATACACACCCAAGCTGGCGGAGAAACCGTTCGTGCTGGGCAACACCTACGACGACGGGCTGGGCATTCGACTGGGGATGTCGGTGGGCGGCGCCACCAAGCATATGGACCAGGTGTTCATCACCGCGCCGGTCTACCCGCCGTCGATCCTGCTGACCGGCATCATCGTCAACTCGCAAGGCAAGCGGTTCGTCGCCGAGGACTCGTACCACTCACGCACTTCGGGGTTCGTGATGGACCAGCCCGACAGCGCGGCGTTCCTGATCGTCGACGAAACACACCTGCGCAAGCCGCGGGTGCCGCTGGTGCCGTTGATCGACGGCTGGGAGTCGGTGACGGAAATGGAAGCGGCACTGGGCATTCCGGAGGGGAACCTGGTGGCGACGCTGGACCGCTACAACACGTATGCGGCCCGCGGAGAAGACCCGGACTTCCACAAGCAGCCGCCGTTCCTCGCTCCACAGGACACCGGCCCGTGGGGCGCGTTCGACCTGTCGCTGGGCAAGGCGATGTATGCCGGCTTCACCATCGGCGGGCTGGCCACATCGGTGGACGGCCAAGTTCTGCGCGAGGACGACAGTCCGGTACCGGGGCTCTACGCCGCCGGTGCCTGTGCGGCAAATATCGCCCAGGACGGTAAGGGCTACGCCAGCGGCACCCAGCTGGGGGAGGGTTCGTTCTTCGGCCGCCGCGCCGGCGTGCACGCGGCGGCAAGCTAAACGGGACTGAGTTCCCAGCGGCCCTGCCCGAGCAGCTCCAGCACGTGCTTGTGGTGCTGTTTGACGGTGTGCCGGTGGCTCACGCTGACCAGAATGGTGTCGGGAAGTTCGCTGCGCAGCAGGCGGTACAGCGTCAACTCGAGTCCTTCGTCGAGCGCCGAAGTCGACTCGTCGAGGAAGGCGGCCTTGGGCCGGGTCAACAGCAGACGGGCGAAGGCCACCCGCTGCTGCTCGCCGGGGGAGAGCACCTTGGCCCAGTCCTCGACGTCGTCGAGCCGGTCGACCAGATTCGGCAACGCCACCTTGGCCAGTGCCTCGGCGATCTCGCCGTCGGACACCTCACCGGCAGCCAGCGGATAGGCCACCACCGCCCGCAGATCACCCAGCGGGATATAGGGCAGCTGGGAGATGAACATCGTCGCGTTGGCCGCATCCGGGCGCCGCAGGGTGCCCGAGGCGTAGGGCCACAGCTGCGCCAGGCTGCGCAGCAGCGTGGTCTTGCCGCTGCCCGACGGCCCGGCGATCATCACCGCGTCGCCGATGTCCAGGTGCAGGTCGAGCGCCTCGATGAGCGGATCGCCGGCCGGCGTGCGCACCTCGACGCCCTCGATCGCCACGGTGCCGTCCGGGCTGGGCTTGACCAGCAGTTCGGGCAGCTCGCGAGCCTCCCGGTCGACCTCGACCAGCCCGTGCAGACGGATGATCGAGGCACGGTAGCCGGCGAAGTTGTCGTAGGCGTTGCGGAAGAACGACAGTGAGTCGGAGATGTTGCCGAAGGCCGTCGCGGTCTGCGCCACCCCGCCGAACATGATCTGCCCGGAGAACAGCCGCGGCGCCTGGATCACCCAGGGCAACGGCACGATCGCCTGGCTCACCGACAGGTTCCAGCCGGCGAAGCCGATGGTCCGGTTCACGAACTTCAGGTAGTTGTCGATGATCGCACCGAACCGCTTGCGCAGCTGGATCCGCTCGGCGAGCTCGCCCCGGTAGAACGCGACGGATTCGGCGGCATCGCGCACCCGCACCAGCGCATACCGGAACGCCGCGTTGGTCAGCTCGTTGCGGAAGCTCAGCCGGATCAGCGGTCGGCCGATCCAGAAGGCGACGACGGTGGCGATCGTGACGTAGACCAGGACGATCAGGAACATCGCCCGGGGGATGTCGACTCCCAGCACCGTCAGCGTCCCGGACAGGTTCCACAGGATCGCGGTGAACGAGACCACCGTCACCATCGACTGGACGGCGCCGAACAGCAGGGTGCTGGCGGAGCTGTTGGCCGGCGCATTGGGATTGGCGCCGTTGCCCGCGGTGAAGATGTCGATGTCCTGCTGGATGCGCTGATCCGGGTTGTCGATCGCACCTTCGACGGCGTCGCCGATGATGGGGTCCTGCGGCATCTTGATGAAGTGGGCGCGGTAGTAAGCCCGCCCGTCGAGCCAGTCGCCGGTGAGCCGCTCGGTGAGCCAGATCCGCCAGTTCACCATGAAGTGCTGGGTCAAATAGATGTCGAGCATCACCCGCGCCACGTGCAGCACCGCCATCAGGCTGAAGATGCCGATCGACATCCAGAACCCGTGCACGCCGGAATCTCGGATCGCGTCCTCGCCGCCGGCGGCGCCCTGGAACGCGGTCTGCAGCGAGGAGTACATGTCGTTGCCCTGGAAGCTGAACAGCACGTTGAGCCGCACCGCGGTGATCACCGACAGCAGCAGCACGCCCAGCATCAGCCAGACCCGGACGCTGTCGCGTCCGGTGAAGTAGGCGCCGGTGATCTGCCAGAATTGTCGTCCCCAGCGGGTGCTCACCCGCAGCAGCGCCGCCACCGCCACCACGCAGACGGCGCTGATGGTCCAGGCCATCGCGATCCAGAGCAGCGAATCGGGCAGTGCCTGCGACCAGTCGATGGACGGGTTGAACGGCTTCGAGTCCACTGCCACGTCTCCTTCGCCGCCGGAGCCAGGCGCCGGCCGGTAGACCAAAAATCTCGTGCGAAACCTACCGCGTAGCGCGGCGCGGCGTCGGATGAGCACCGCCGAAGCAGCCCGGTACCGTTGTGCTGTGGCTAACACGTCGAAAACGGTCTCCGGAACCTCGCGTCCCAAGTCGGGCCGGTTGAGCGGAAAATTCTGGAAACTGCTGGGCGCCAGCACCGAGAAGAACCAGAGCCGCTCGATGGCCGAGGTGACCGCGGCCGCCGACTACGCCAAGAAGGCCGCCGGGCTCGATGACGACCAGCTGCGCAAGGCCGCCCAGCTTCTCAAGCTCAAGGATCTGGCCGACGCCTCGGACATCCCGCAGTTCCTGGCGATCGCCCGCGAAGCCGCCGAGCGCAGCATCGGGCTCCGCCCCTTCGATGTTCAGCTGCAGGGCGCGTTGCGGATGCTGGCCGGCGACGTGGTCGAGATGGCCACTGGTGAGGGCAAGACGCTCTCGGGCGCTATCGCCGCCGCCGGCTACGCCATCGGCGGGCGCCATGTGCACGTCGTCACGATCAACGACTACCTGGCCCGCCGCGACGCCGAATGGATGGGGCCGCTGCTGGACGCGATGGGGGTCAGCGTCGGCTGGATCACCGCCGAGTCCAGCGCCGCCGACCGACGCGCGGCCTACCGGTGCGAGGTCACCTACGCATCGGTCAACGAGATCGGCTTCGACGTGCTGCGCGACCAGCTGGTCACCGACGTCGACGATCTGGTCTCACCGAATCCGGACGTGGCGCTGATCGACGAGGCGGACTCGGTACTGGTCGATGAGGCGCTGGTGCCGCTGGTGCTGGCCGGCACCACGCACCGCGAAACCCCGCGACTGGAGATCGTGGAGTTGGTCGGCCGGCTGACACCGGGGGTGGACTACGACTCCGACGAGGACCGGCGCAACATCCACCTCACCGAGAAGGGGGCACGGCGCGTGGAAGCCGCGCTCGGCGGCATCGACCTGTACTCCGAGGAACACGTGGTCTCGACGTTGACCGAGATCAACGTCGCCCTGCACGCCCACGTGCTGCTGCAGCGCGACGTGCACTACATCGTCCGCGACGGCAAGGTGCAGTTGATCAACGCCTCCCGGGGCCGGATCGCCGCCCTGCAGCGCTGGCCCGACGGCCTGCAGGCCGCCGTGGAGGCCAAGGAGGGCATCGAGACCACCGAGACCGGCGAGGTGCTCGACACCATCACGGTCCAGGCACTGGTCAACCGCTATCCCACGGTGTGCGGCATGACCGGAACGGCGCTGGCGGCCGGCGAACAGCTGCGCCAGTTCTACCAGCTGGGCGTCTCGCCGATCCCGCCGAACATGCCCAACATCCGGGAGGACGAGGCCGACCGGGTCTACATCACCGCGGCGGCCAAGAACGACGCCATCGTCTCCCACATCGTCGAGGTGCACGCCACCGGTCAACCGGTGCTGGTGGGCACCCACGACGTCGCCGAGTCCGAGGAACTCTACGAGCGGTTGCGCAAGCGCAGGGTCCCGGCGGTTGTGCTCAACGCCAAGAACGACGCCGAGGAGGCGACCGTGATCGCCGAGGCCGGCAAGCTCGGCGTGGTCACGGTCTCCACCCAGATGGCCGGGCGCGGCACCGACATCCGGCTCGGCGGGTCCGAAGAGGCGGATCACGACGCGATCGTCGAACTGGGCGGTCTGCACGTGATTGGCACCGGCCGGCAACACACCCAGCGCCTGGACAACCAGCTGCGCGGCCGGGCCGGCCGCCAAGGCGACCCCGGCTCGTCGGTGTTCTTCTCCAGCTGGGAGGACGAGGTCGCCGCGACCAACCTGGAAGCCAACAAGCTGCCGACCGAGACCGATGAGGACGGGCGGATCCTGAGCCCCAAAGCCTCCGGGATGCTCGACCACGCCCAGCGCATCGCCGAAGGCAAGCTGCTCGACATCCACGCCAACACCTGGCGCTACAACCAGTTGACCGCCCAGCAGCGCGCCATCATCGTGGAGCGGCGCAATACGTTGCTGTCCACCCCGGCGGCGCGCGAGGAGCTCGCCGAGCTGGCCCCGCAGCGCTTCGCCGAGCTGCGCGAGAAATTCGACCAGGACGGCGACGACGCCGATGCGAAGCTGGAGAAGATCTGCCGGCTGATCATGCTCTACCACCTGGACCGCGGTTGGGCCGATCACCTGGCGTTCCTGGCCGACATCCGGGAGAGCATCCACCTGCGCGCCCTGGGCCGGCAGAATCCGCTCGACGAATTCCACCGGATGGCCCTGGATGCGTTCGCCTCGCTGGCCGCCGACGCCATCGAGGCGGCCCAGCAGACCTTCGAAACCTCCGAACGGATCGAGTCCGAGCCGGGCATCGACCTGTCCAAGCTGGCACGGCCCACCTCGACATGGACCTACATGGTCCGGGATAACCCGCTGAGCGACGACACGATGGACGCCCTGAGTTTGCCCGGGATCTTCCGCTAGGGGGTCGATATGGCCTCCGGCTCCGATCCAGTCCACGACCGGGTGCTGACGGTGCCCAACGTCATCAGCCTGGCCCGTCTCGGTTTGATTGGCGTCTTTCTGTATCTGCTGCTGGTGGCGCGGGCCGACGGGCTGGCGGTGGCGATCCTCATGCTCAGCGGCGCCTCGGACTGGGCCGACGGCAAGTTGGCCCGGCTGCTGGATCAGTCGTCGGCGCTGGGCGCACTGCTCGACCCGGCGATCGACCGGCTCTACATGGTGGCGGTCCCGGTCGCCTTCGGACTGCGCGGCCTGGTGCCGTGGTGGATCATCGGCACCCTACTGGCCCGCGACCTGCTGCTGGCCGCAGTGCTGCCGGTGTTGCGCAGCCGGGGACTGACGGCGCTGCCGGTGACCTACGTCGGCAAGGCCGGCACCTTCGCGCTGATGTCGGCGTTTCCGCTGATCCTGTTGGGGCAGTGGGACGCGCTGGCCGGCCGGGTGGTGGCATCAATCGGTTGGGCCTTTTTGATCTGGGGCCTGGGCATGTACCTGTGGGCGTTCGTGCTGTACCTGATCCAGGTGGGGCTGGTAGCGCGCACGATGCCGAAGGTCGCCTCTCGAGTAGCAGATGTCTGAGCCGTTTTTCGCCCTCAGCGGTTACGACAGCGGCGGCGACCGGGGCGCCCACGAGGCCGGCCGGCCGCAGCGATTCGCGGTGCCTTCACTGCTGCGCTCGCTGCTGTCGGAGCACCTCGACCCCGGCTATGCCGCGGCGGCGGCCGAACGCGACTCCGGGCGCGTCACCACGGGACGGGCCCGGCTCGCGGGGTGGGGGTGGGAGGCGCTGGCGGCGCTGCTGGTCGCGACCGTGTTCGCCGTCGCGTTCGCCCAGGCCCGCTCGTTGGCGCCCGGGGTGCGCGACGCCCAACAGGTGCTGGCCACGAACGTGCGGTCGGCCGAAGACGTGACCGGCAGGCTCGCCGACAAACGCGAGACACTGACCAACCGGGTCGACGAGTTGCGCCGGCACCGGCTGGCCGATGACGCCGAGGGCCAGCGGGTTTTGGCCGGCCTCGACGCGCTCAGCCTGGCCGCCGCCAGCAGCCGGGTGACCGGCCCCGGCCTGATCGTCACGGTGACCGACCCCGGCGTCGGGCGAAACCTCTCCGACGCCTCCAAACAGCGGGTGTCGGGCAGCCAGCAGATCATCCTGGACCGCGACCTTCAGCTCGTCGTCAACTCGTTGTGGGCCAGCGGCGCCGAGGCGATCGCGATCGGCGATGTCCGGATCGGCCCCAACGTGACGATCCGGCAGGCCGGCGGTGCGATCCTGGTCGACAACAAGCCGATCAGCAGTCCCTACTCGGTGCGGGCCATCGGGCCGCCGCGCGAGCTGCGCGATGCCTTCGACCGCACCCCAGGCCTGTACCGGCTGCGACTGCTGGAAGTGTCCTACGGCGTGGTGGTGCGCGTCGACGGCCGGACCGGTGCCGACCTGACCTTGCCGGCGGGTTCGGTACGAGATGTCCGGTTCGCCAAACAGATAGGGGAGTCGTGACGCAAGCTTGCAGGGGTCCGGTTCGGGAGGCTGGAGTGATTTCTCAATGATCGGTATCGCCGCGCTGGTCGCCGGCATCGTGCTGGGACTGGTTTTTCATCCCAGCGTTCCGGAGGTGGTTCAGCCCTACCTGCCGATCGCGGTGGTGGCGGCGCTGGATGCCGTGTTCGGCGGTCTGCGGGCCTATCTGGAGCGGATCTTCGACGCGAAGGTGTTCGTCGTGTCGTTCGTGTTCAACGTCCTGGTCGCCGCGCTGATCGTCTACCTCGGTGACCAGTTGGGGGTCGGCACCCAGTTGTCCACCGCGATCATCGTGGTGCTGGGCATTCGTATCTTCGGTAACGCCGCGGCGCTGCGACGACGGCTGTTCGGAGCCTGACGCGGTGGGTACCGAGCCGGTGCCGCACGGGCGGCACGAGTTGCCCGAGACGGACGATCGCGCGCGGTCGCGGCCGGGCCGCTCCGGCCCGTTGTTCGGTGTGCTGGCGATGCTGCTGTGCCTGCTGCTGGGCGTCGCGATAGTCACCCAGGTCCGCCAGAACGACTCCGCCGACGCCCTGGAAACGGCCCGGCCGGCCGATCTGTTGGTACTGCTGGAGTCGCTACGTCAGCGCGAAGCCGCGCTGGGCACCGAGATCGCCGAGTTGCAGCAGACGCTCGAGGCGCTGCAGGAGTCCGGCAGCAGTGACCAGACCGCTATCGAGAACGCCCAGGCCCGGCTCTCCGCGCTGGCGATCATGATCGGCACCGTCGGCGCTCTCGGGCCCGGGGTGGTCATCACCGTCGAGGATCCGGCGCGCGGCGTCGCGCCGGAGACGATGCTCGATGTGATCAACGAGCTGCGGGCCGCAGGCGCCGAGGCGATGGAGGTCCGCGATGGCGCCAAGGCGGTGCGGATCGGAGTGGATTCCTGGGTCGCCGGTCCCCCGGGGGCGCTGGAATTCGACGGAATAGCCTTGGCCCCACCGTATTCCGTTCTGGCGATAGGCGATCCGCCCACGCTGGCGGCCGCGATGAACATTCCCGGCGGGGCGGTCGACAGCGTCAAGCGGCTCGGCGGCACCATGGGCGTGCAGCAGGCCGATCGCGTGGAGGTGACCGTGTTGCGGCAACCGAAACCGCGCCAATACGCTCAGCCAGTCAAGTGAACCCGACAGCGCAAGGAGCACGATCACCGTGAGTTCGGAAAGTTTAGTTCCCTCCGATCTGTATTACACCGCTGAGCACGAGTGGATTCGGCGCACCGGGCAGGACACCGTCCGGGTGGGCATCACCGACTTCGCGCAGGCGGCGCTGGGTGACGTGGTCTTCGTGCAACTGCCCGGCGAGGGCACCGAGGTGATCGCGGGGGAGAGCTTCGGCGAGGTGGAGTCGACCAAATCCGTTTCGGATCTCTATGCGCCGATCTCGGCCAAAGTGGTTGCCGTCAACGCCGATCTGGACGCCAACCCGCAGCTGGTGAACTCCGACCCGTACGACGCCGGCTGGTTGCTGGATCTTCAGGTCGACAGTGCCGCCGCCGATGCCCTGGATCAGACCCTGTCGGGACTGCTGAGCGCCGACGCGTACCGCGCGACGCTGGCCGAATGAATATTGCTAGCCTGCCTGCCGGGACGCGCCGGGTATTCGACGGACACGATCCCGCGGTGCGGGGCACATTATCGACCGCTGCGCGGTACGGTCGACTCAACAATCATGGGTCCGGTGCCATGGATGTCCGGCGGGTGCGACCAGGTAGGACGACAGTGGCCAGTGAGGAGCAGCGGGTGACGGAGAAGGACTCGGGAAACGGGCAGGACCAGGCAGGCGACGAGGTCACCGTGGAAACCACATCGGTCTTCCGCGCGGACTTTCTGAGCGAACTCGACGCGCCCGCGCAGGCGGGCGGTGAGAGCCTGACCTCGGGTGTCGAGGGGTTGCCCGCGGGATCGGCGCTGCTGGTGGTCAAGCGGGGCCCCAACGCCGGGTCGCGTTTCCTGCTCGACCAACCGGTCACCGCAGCCGGACGCCATCCCGACAGCGACATCTTCCTCGACGACGTCACGGTCAGCCGTCGCCACGCCGAGTTCCGGCTCGAGGGCAACGAGTTTCAGGTTGTCGACGTCGGCAGCCTCAACGGCACCTACGTCAACCGGGAGCCGGTCGATTCGGCGGTCCTGGTCAACGGCGACGAGGTCCAGGTCGGCAAGTTCCGGCTGGTGTTCCTGACCGGCCCCAAGACGGGTGAGACCGAGGCCGGGCCGGGGAGCTGAGTTGAGCGCGCCTGACAGCCCTGAACTGGCCGGGATGTCGATCGGAGCGGTACTGGATCTGCTTCGGCCCGAATTTCCGGATGTCACGATCTCCAAGATTCGTTTCCTGGAGACCGAGGGGCTGGTCACGCCGCAGCGGGCGGCGTCGGGCTATCGCCGGTTCAGTGCGTATGACTGCGCCCGGCTGCGTTACGTCCTGACCGCCCAGCGCGACCACTACCTGCCGCTGAAGGTGATCAAGGCGCGGCTGGACGCCGAGCCGGACGGGGCGTTGCCGCTGACCGAGTCGGCCTATCCGGTCCCGCGGTTGGTGCCGGCCGTCGACGAGGCCACTCACCACGCCACGGTGTCGCCCACGCCGCCCCGGCGGGTCAGGCTGAGCCGGGAGGACCTGCTGGAACGCTCGGGCGCCGATGATGTGCTGCTGACGGCGCTGGTGCGATCCGGGGTGATCACCGCCGGGCCGGGGGGATGGTTCGACGAGCACGCGGTCGTCATCGTGCAGTGCGCCCGGGCGCTGGCCGACTACGGCGTCGAGCCACGCCACCTGCGGGCGTTCCGCTCAGCCGCCGATCGGCAGTCGGATCTGATCGCCCAGATCGCCGGACCGCTGGTCAAGGGCGGCAAAGCCGGCGCACGCGACCGCGCCGACGACTTGGCGCGCGAGGTCGCGGCGCTGGCGATCGCGCTGCATACCGCGCTGCTCAAGTCGGCGGTACACGACGTTCTGCACGGCTGAGGACTAGACTTCGCGTCGGCGGCTTGTTGTGCGACATGCGGTTGTCCGACCGGGGGTTTCGCAGTGAGTCGTGCTGGGGCACAGCCACTTGGAAGACAAGCAAATGCGGAGGGCTGACTGGAGATGGGTGAAGTACGCGTGGTCGGCATTCGCGTCGAGCAGCCACAGAACCAGCCCGTGCTGTTGCTGCGCGAAGCCGACGGCGACCGCTACCTCCCGATCTGGATCGGGCAGGCCGAAGCCGCCGCCATCGCCCTGGAACAGCAGGGCGTGGAGCCGGCCCGGCCGCTGACCCACGACCTGATCCGCGACCTGATCGCCGCGCTCGGACATTCGCTCAAAGAGGTCCGGATCGTCGATTTGCAGGAAGGCACGTTCTACGCCGACCTGATCTTCGACCGCGACATCACGGTCTCGGCGCGCCCGTCGGATTCGGTGGCGATCGCGCTGCGGGTGGGGGTGCCGATCTACGTCGAGGAGGCGGTGCTGGCCGAGGCGGGCCTGCTGATCCCCGACGAGAACGACGACGAGTCCTCCGGCGCGGTACGTGAAGACGAGGTGGAGAAGTTCAAGGAGTTCCTCGATAGCGTGTCGCCCGACGATTTCAAAGCAACCTGACCCGGCGCGGCGGCCTCAGCCCCGTCACAGAACCGTCTCATCTGCAGGCGGTGACGCCGACACGCCCACGGCAAAGCACGGCCCGCAAATCGCGGCCCCCATACTGAATCCACGGCGGGAACAACGGCGCGGCGGCTCGCTCGACAGCGTATGCTCACCACCAACTCGGGCAAGAGCAAACGCGGTCACCGGCCAGCCAGTGGCAACGAGCGCGATCGGCGAGAGGAAGCATCGTGGGAGAGCAACCGGGGCAGGACCAGCTGGACTTCGCGGGTCAGTCCGAATCGGGCTCCGATGTCGAGGTTGCAGCGGGCGCTTCCGGCGTCGGTGAACCGGTGCAGGCCGGGCTGTTCCCCGATGACTCCGTTCCCGACGAGCTGGTCGGCTACCGCGGCCCCAGCGCCTGCCAGATCGCCGGCATCACCTACCGCCAGCTGGACTACTGGGCCCGCACCTCACTGGTGGTGCCCTCGATCCGGGGCGCGGCCGGCTCCGGCAGCCAGCGGCTGTACTCATTCAAAGACATCCTGGTGCTCAAGATCGTCAAGCGACTGCTCGACACCGGCATCTCGCTGCAGAACATCCGGGTCGCCGTCGACCACCTGCGGGAGCGCGGGGTCCGCGACCTGGCCAACATCACCCTGTTCTCCGACGGCACCACCGTCTACGAGTGCACCTCGGCCGAGGAGGTCGTCGACCTGCTGCAGGGTGGGCAGGGCGTATTCGGCATCGCGGTGTCGGGCGCGATGCGCGAGCTGACCGGCGCCATCGCCGACTTCCCCGGTGAGCGCGCCGACGGTGGCGAGGCGATCGCCGCGCCGGAAGACGAGCTGGCCAGCCGCCGCAAGTTCCGTGACCGCAAAACCGGCTAGGGCGAACTCGCTGCGCGGACCCTGCCGGCGCTAGACTGGTCGGCGCATCAGCCTCGCGCGGGAGAGTCCCGGGACAGCCAGTCCCGGGCGCCGAAGGAGCAATACCTCTCCGTCAACCTCTCAGGCACCCGGACCGCGCGGGCATTGATGCCTCTGGAAAGCGGTGCTGCCCGTTTCGGGTTCACCCGCCCATGGGGAAAGGCGCCCCGGATATCCCGGCGCCGAATCTCTCAGGCGCCCGGGACGGGCAGACGACAGAGGGGGAGGACACAAGTCGTCTATCGCCGAGGAGCCAACGTGCCCGAACACACCGAATTCCGTTTCGTCGACCGGCACCTCGGCCCCGACAGTGCCGCGATCGCCACCATGCTCACCACCATCGGGGTGAACTCGCTGGACGACCTGGCCGCCAAGGCGCTGCCGAGCGGCATCCTCGATGCGCTGCGGCCCGACGGCGTCGCGCCGGGGCTGGAGGCGCTGCCGGCGGCCGCCAGCGAGACCCAGGCGCTGGCCGAACTGCGGGAGCTGGCCGACGCCAGCACGGTTGCGGTGTCGATGATCGGCCAGGGTTACTACGACACGCTCACCCCGCCGGTGCTGCTGCGCAACATCATGCAGAACCCGGCCTGGTACACCGCCTACACGCCGTATCAGCCCGAGATCAGCCAGGGCCGGTTGGAGGCTCTGCTGAACTTCCAGACCATGGTGGCCGATCTGACCGGGTGCGAGATCGCCAACGCGTCGATGCTCGACGAGGGGACCGCCGCCGCCGAGGCGATGACCCTGATGCACCGCACGGTGCGCGCGAAGACCAACCGGCTGGTGGTCGACGCCGACCTGTTCACCCAGACCGCGGCGGTGCTGGCCACCCGGGCCGAGCCGCTGGGCATCGAGATCGTCACCGCCGACCTGCGAGACGGGCTGCCCGAGGGCGACTTCTTCGGGGTGATCACTCAGTTGCCGGGCGCGTCCGGCCGCGTCACCGATTGGTCGCAGGTGATCGAAGCCGCCCACGAGCGCGGCGCGATGGTGGCGGTCGGCGCCGACCTGCTGGCGTGCACGCTGATCACCCCGCCCGGCGAACTCGGCGCCGACGTGGCGTTCGGCAGCGCGCAGCGCTTCGGGGTGCCGATGGGCTTCGGCGGGCCGCACGCCGGCTATCTGGCGGTGCACAGCAAGCACGCCCGTCAGCTGCCCGGACGGCTGGTCGGGGTGTCCCGAGATGAGGACGGGTCGCCGGCGTTCAGATTGGCGTTGCAGACTCGCGAGCAGCACATCCGCCGCGACAAGGCGACGTCGAACATCTGCACCGCGCAGGTGCTGTTGGCGGTGATGGCCGCGATGTACGCCGCCTACCACGGCGCCGAGGGGCTGACCGCGATCGCGCGGCGGGTGCACGGCCAAGCGCAGAAGATCGGCGCCGCCCTCGGTGACGCGCTGGTGCACGACCGCTACTTCGACACCGTGTTGGCCCGGGTCCCGGGCCGCGCCGACGAGGTCGTCGCGGCGGCTAAGGCCGCCGGAATCAACCTGTGGCGCGTCGACGCCGACCACGTCTCGGTGTCCTGCGACGAGGCCACCACCGACGCCCATGTGGCCACGGTGCTGGAGGCTTTCGGGATCGCCCCCTCGGAACAGGCCGGTGCCGGTGCCGACGTCATCACCCGTACCTCGGAATTCCTTACCCACCCGGCTTTTTCGCGGTACCGGACCGAAACGGCGATGATGCGCTACCTGCGCGCGCTGTCGGACAAGGACATCGCGCTGGACCGCAGCATGATTCCGCTCGGCTCCTGCACGATGAAGCTCAACGCCGCCGCGGAGATGGAATCGATCACCTGGCCCGAATTCGCGCGCCAGCACCCGTTCGCCCCGGCCGACGACGCCGCCGGGCTGCGCCGGCTCATCGCCCAGTTGGAGAGCTGGCTGGCCGGGATCACCGGGTATGACGCGGTGTCGCTGCAGCCCAACGCCGGCTCCCAGGGCGAGTATGCGGGCCTGCTGGCGATCCACGCCTTTCACGCCAGCCGCGGCGAGGCCCACCGTGACATCTGCCTGATCCCGTCCAGCGCGCACGGCACCAACGCCGCTTCGGCGGCGCTGGCCGGGATGCGGGTGGTCGTGGTGGCCTGCCGCGAGAACGGCGACGTCGACCTCGACGATCTGCGGGCCAAAGTCGCCGAGCACGCCGAGAACCTGTCGACGCTGATGATCACCTACCCGTCCACGCACGGGGTGTACGAGCACGACATCGCCGAGATCTGCGCCGCCGTGCACGACGCAGGCGGTCAGGTCTACGTCGACGGCGCCAACCTCAACGCACTGGTCGGGCTGGCCCGGCCGGGCCGCTTCGGCGGCGACGTCAGCCACCTGAACCTGCACAAGACGTTCTGCATCCCGCACGGTGGCGGCGGCCCCGGCGTCGGGCCGGTGGCGGTGCGTTCGCACCTGGCCCAGTTCCTGCCCGGGCATCCGCTGGCCGCGGAGTTGTCCGGCGGTTCGCCGGTGTCGGCGGCCCCCTACGGGTCGGCGTCGATTCTGCCGATCACCTGGGCCTATATCCGGATGATGGGGGCGCACGGTCTGCGGGCGGCGTCGCTGACCGCGATCGCCTCGGCGAACTACATCGCCCGCCGCCTCGACGAGTACTTCCCGGTGCTCTACACCGGCGAGAACGGCATGGTCGCCCACGAGTGCATCCTGGATCTGCGCGGGATCACCAAGGCCACCGGCGTGACGGTGGATGATGTGGCAAAACGGTTGGCGGACTACGGGTTCCATGCCCCGACCATGAGCTTCCCGGTGGCCGGGACGCTGATGGTGGAGCCGACCGAGAGCGAGAGCCTGGCCGAGGTGGACGCGTTCTGTGAGGCGATGATCGCCATCCGCGGCGAAATCGACCGGGTCGGCGCGGGCGAGTGGACGGTCGAGGACAACCCGTTGCGGGGGGCTCCGCATACCGCCGAGTGCCTGATGGTCGACAAGTGGGAGCACCCGTATACCCGCGAGCACGCCGCCTATCCGCTGGGTCGCGACTTCCGCCCGAAGGTGTGGCCCCCGGTGCGCCGGATCGACGGAGCCTTCGGCGATCGCAATCTGGTCTGCTCCTGCCCGCCGGTGGAAGCCTTCGCCTGAGTTTGTCTCACTTGTGGTGTTTCGCATGCCTGCCGTCTGTGAGCGGTAGGTAATATCCTCCGAACGGCTTAGCCGCGCGGCGCGCCTGGTTCCAGACGTTCGTCCGCCGCGGACGCGGCAGTGTAGCGACGCCTGTGCCCGCCATAAAAGTGACGCTGGTGAAAATCAGCAAAATCTCATGTACAACCAAAAAATAGTTTATGCTGGTCTAACCTTAACGGTGATGGGGATCACACTAGGAGAGGGACCATGCAACAGCTTGCGCTTCGCCCTTACTTCACCGCCGGCGTTGCCGTGGCCGGTGCCGGCATCATCGCGATCGCACCGGTCGCGCCCATTGCGCCGGCCGTGCCGGCAGCCGGCGCGCAGTACCACGCGGTGCAGCTGACCGATGCCTGGTCGGACCTGTTCACTCACACCACGGCGAACCTGAACAACATCAACGACAACGCCGACTGGTCGGCGATCACCGCTGTCTTCGGCAAGCTGTTCACCGACCCGTTCGGGGTGATCTCCGCGTTCACCAGCATCACGCCGACCGTCACCACCGACATCTCCGAGCTGCCGGCGTCGGTCTCGGTACAGCTGCCGCCCGGGCTGGAACTGGCGATCGCCAGCATGGGTGCACAAGCGCTGGCCTCGCAGGCGATCAGCAACGCCGCGACCGACATGGCAGGCGGTAACTTCTCCACCTTGTTCACCGCGCCGGCCACCATCGCCGACGCCTACCTCAACGGCGCGCAGAACGTCAGCCTGCTCGGCGGCATCATCAACATCCCGGTGCTCAACGGCATTCTGGCGCCGGTGCAGAACTTCGAGGCCGACCTCAACCTGACCAAGCTGCTGGATGCTCTCGGGCTGGGCAACCTGGACCTGAGCAACCTCAACGTGGACGACCTGCTGAATCAGCTGGGCCTGGGCACCCTGACCCTGGGCAGCCTGCTCGGCGCCCTCGGGATCAGCGACGACGGCCTGGGTGACCTGCTCAAGGGCGGCAGCGACATCACCAACCTGAGCGGATTACTCGGCTTCCTCGGACTCGGTGACCTCGGGCTGGGCAGCCTCAGCCTGACCGGCATCTTGAGCGGCCTGGGCTTGGACACCAACGTGAGCCTCAACGACCTGAGCCTCGATGACGTGCTGAACGTGTTCGGGATCAACGGCGACATCAGCCTGGGTCTGGGCACGCTGTTGGACAACCTCGGCTTCGGCGGCCTGCTCGATTCCTCGCTGGGTGGCCTCATCGACGGGCTGCCCGGCGGCGTACTGGAGGGCATCACCGGTTTTCTGAACTCGGTGATCGGCGACCTGCTGACGAACGTCGTCGGCAGCCTTCCGCTCATTGGTCCGGTGCTGAACCAGCTCCTCGACGCTATCCTCCTGACTCCGCAGAACCTCATCGACGCCCTCAATGCCGTCACTTTCGGGGACCTGCTGGGCGGTCAGACCATCACCGAGTCCGTCAGCTCGCTGCTGGCGGCGTTCGGCGTCACGCTGTCACCCGACGACCTGACGATCGGCGGAATCCTGGAGGGCCTCGGCTTCGCCCCCTCGACCGGCGACCTGACGCTCAGCGGCCTGCTCGGCGGGCTGGGGCTCGGCGGTCTCGACATCACCGGGTTGCTCAACGGCCTGAACCTGGGCGACCTGGTGAGCGGCCTGGGGCTCGACGACCTGCCGTTGAACCTAGGCAACCTGGTCGGCGACCTGTCGGATCTGAACCTGAACGACCTGCTCAACGACCTGGGTCTGGGCAACTTGGATCTGGCCAACATCACCGTCAGCTCGTTCGGTGGGATGATCACCCAGCTGGTGGACGTCATCCCGCAGCAGATCCTCGATATGCTGGGCGCCTAGCGAGGCTCAGCTCAGCAGCGTGTTCAGCGCGCCGGCCAGGTCGGGGGAGTTCGCCCCGCGCAGGTTCTGGTAGCTGCCGCCGGACAGCTGAGCCACCGCCTGCCACGTGGCCCGGTCGGCGTCAGCGCCGAAGTCGATGACGTTGACGGCGACCGGGCGCTCGGGATCGGTGTTGGCCCGGATGAACTCCTGCAGTCCGGGGCCGTCCAGCGTCCGGTCGGTGTGCGGGCCCGCGGTGATGACCAGCACGGAATTGCTCTGCCCGCCACGATAATTGGCCAACGCCTGGTTGTAGACCAGCCGCAGGGTGGTGAACGACACCGCGCCGCCGGACGTCGAACTCAGGCCATCGAGTGCCGCGACCAAGGTCTCGGCCCGGGTACCGCCGTTCGCCGGCTCGTCGAGGGGGCCGGCGGTGACCACGTTGCGGCCCTCCACGCCGTCAAAGGCCCACAGGCCCACGGCGGAATGCGGCGGCAGCGCCTTGATCCGTTGATCCAGGGCGGCGATCACGTGGGCCAGCCGGGTCTTGCCGCCCTCGTCGGTGGTCATCGACTCGTCGAGCATGATCGTCACCGCGGAGCTGCCCGGCAGCGTGGTGAGCGCATTGGCCAGGGTGGCCCGCATCGCGTCATCGCCCACCGACAGGGTGTCGGTCACCGCCGGGAACCCGGTGACGTCACTGTCGGGCGGCGCGACGCCTTCCACCCGGAATCCGGCTTTGGCCAGCTCCGCGAGCTGATCGGGTTTGCGGGCGAACCGGGCGAATTCGCTGGCGGCGCTGACCTGTTCCTGCGACAGCCACGACCCGGCGAGCAACACCGTCGGGTAGTCGGCGACTGGCACCGGCCCCGGCGGCAGCCAGGAACCGAGCGTGCTCGCCGGGTCCGCGAGCGATTGCCCTCGGGTGAACAATTGCTGCTCGGTGGTCACCACCGCGTGCACCGGCGCAGCCGCGGGAACGCCTTGGCGCAGCAGGACGTTCATCGCCTCGGCCAGCGAGCTGTCGGCGAGTTGGGGCTGGGCGCCGGCCAGCCGGTGCACCGCCCCGGTCCCGTCGGTGGCGGGGGCGTCCTTGGGGGCGGCACCGGCCGCCACCGCCTCGCCGGCCAGGAAAGCGGCGTCGGCGTTGCCACCGATCGGCAGCGCCAGCCGCAGCTGGCCCCAGCCGGGCAGCCCGAGCCGGCCCAAACCGTCGGGGTCGGTTTGCAGCTCCGGCAGGTTCGCCCAACTTTGCTTTTGCAGAGCGGGCTTGAGTTCGGGGCGGACCGCCAGCAGCACCGGCGAGGTGACCAGCGAACGACTGTCGCTGACGGTTTCCGCACCCGCGGAGGCCTGCAGGCGGGCCGCGGAAATCGAGCTGCCCGGAATCCATAGTGCCGGACGCTGGCCCAGCTGGGCCGGCCAGTCACCGATGAAACCACTGACGACGGCGTCGGAATCCACCGGCTTGACTTGTACCGAGACGCAGCGATCGCCCACCGGCTTGGCGGTCTTGTTGAACCGATCGGCGAAGCCCTGGACGTGATCGGCGATCGAGGGGTCCGCGACGACGGCGACGGTCAGGTCACCTTCGGCGCAGGCGCCCGCGGCGACGGCGGAACGATGCGACAGCGAGTTGCCGAAGAAGCGCCACAGGATCACCGCGCCCACCACGACGATCACCGTCACCAGCGCGGCGATCACACCGACGCTGACACCGCGGCGCGCGGTGTCGTTGCGGTGCCGGCGCCAGCGGTCGAGGTTGCGGCGGCCGCCGCGCGGTTCGTCCCGCGCGGCCGACGACGCTTCGCCCGCACGGGCATCGATGGCACCGAAAGGCCCGGTGCGATAACGGGTTTCTTCCTCGTCGTGTCCGCCTCGGCGCATGTACTGCGCCGGGTCGGCGTCATAGGCCGCTCCGCCGCCGAACGACTCGCCGCCGAACGACTCGTCGTAGAACGCGTCGTGATAGTCGTCGACGTACTCGTCGTCGTCCGGGTCGCCGAAGCCGACCGGATCCGGCGCTGAGGTGTCGTCGGCGCTGTAGTCGGCCTCGTCGCGCCCGAGCGGGTCCTCGTCGAAATCGTCCGGACCGGGGAAACTGTGCCTACCCACGGTGGATGCGTCCTCTCCGCCCGGTCAGCTCTCCGGTCACGCTCAATACCACTGAAGATCCGCCTAGGGTCAGACGCCGGCTCGGGCTTTGAACTCTCGGCGACGCCGGTGCAGGATCGGCTCGGTGTAGCCGTTGGGCTGACTGGTTCCCGACAGGATCAGCTCGCGCGCGGCCGCGAACGCGATGCTGTCGTCGAAGTCCGGGGCCATCGGCAGATAACTCGGGTCGCCGGCGTTCTGCCGGTCCACCGCCGGGGCCATCCGTTCCAGGCTGGACTGCACGTCGTCGGCGGTGATCACCCCGTGCCGCAGCCAGTTCGCCAGCAGCTGGGACGAGATCCGCAGTGTGGCACGGTCTTCCATCAGGGCCACGTCGTGGATGTCGGGAACCTTCGAGCAGCCCACACCCTGAGAGATCCAGCGCACCACGTAGCCGAGGATCGACTGACAGTTGTTGTCGACCTCCTCGCGGATCTCATCGGGGGCCCAGGCCAGGCCCTCGGAGAGCGGGATCGTCAACAGCTGATCGATTGTGGCGCGACGCTTTCCGGCCAACTCCTGCTGCACCTCGGCGACGTCCACCTGGTGGTAATGCATCGCGTGCAGGGTGGCGGCGGTCGGCGAGGGCACCCACGCGGTGCTCGCGCCGGCGCGCGGGTGTCCGATCTTCTGCTCGACCATGTCGGCCATCAGGTCGGTCATCGCCCACATGCCCTTGCCGATCTGGGCGTGGCCGGTGAAACCGGTCGCCAGGCCCGCGTCGACGTTGTTGTCCTCGTAGGCCAGGATCCACGGCTGAGACTTCATGGTGGCCTTGCGCACCATCGGCCCGGCCTCCATCGAGGTGTGGATCTCGTCGCCGGTGCGGTCCAGGAAGCCGGTGTTGATGAACACCACCCGATCGGCGGCGGCCTTGATGCAGGCCCGCAGGTTGACGGTGGTGCGCCGCTCCTCGTCCATGATGCCGATCTTGAGGGTCGCCTGCGGCAGCCCCAGGACGTCTTCGACCCGGCTGAACAACTCGGCGGTGAATGCCACCTCGTCGGGCCCGTGCATCTTGGGTTTGACGATGTAGATCGACCCGGTGCGGCTGTTGGTAAGCGGCCCGTTGTCCTCGGAGGCGGACAGGCCGTGCACGGCGATCAGGCCGGTGAACAGCGCGTCCTGGATGCCCTCGAACACCTCGGCGCCCTCGTCGCCGGAGATGATGGCGTCGTTGGTCATCAGGTGGCCGACGTTGCGGACGAACATCAGGCTGCGACCCGGCAGGGTCACCGTCGCCCCGTCCGGCCCGGTGAACTCACGGTCGGCCGACAGCGTGCGGGTGAACGTCTTGCCGTCCTTGTTGACCTGCTCGGCCAGATCTCCCCGGTTCAGGCCCAGCCAGTTGCGGTAACCCAGCACCTTGTCGTCGGCGTCGACGGCGGCCACCGAGTCCTCGAAATCCATGATTGTGGTGACCGCCGACTCCAGCACCACGTCCTTGATGCCGGCGGCGTCGGTCGCCCCGATCGGCGACGACGGGTCGATCAGGATCTCGATGTGCAGTCCGTGGTGGGCCAGCAGCACCGCCGACGGCGACTCGGCATCACCGGTGTAGCCGACGAATTCCGCCGGCTCGGCGACCGCGGTCTCCGTTCCGTCCGCGAGGGTGACCACCAGCGCGCCGTCGGTGACCGCGAAGCTCTTGACCTCGGTCCACGCACCGTTGGTCAGCGGCACCGACTCGTCGAGGAACTTGCGGGCGTAGGCGATGACCTTGTCGCCGCGCACCTTGTTATACGAGGTGCCTTTCTCGGCACCGTCGTCCTCGCTGATCACGTCGGTCCCGTACAGCGCGTCGTACAACGACCCCCACCGGGCGTTGGCGGCGTTGAGCGCGAATCGGGCGTTGAGCACCGGCACCACCAGCTGCGGGCCGGCCTGCACGGCGATCTCGTCGTCGACGCCCGCCGTGGTGATCGTGAAGTCCTCCGGTTCGGGCAGCAGATAGCCGATCTCGGTGAGGAAGGCGCGGTAGGCCTCGGTGTCCAGGGGCTCGATCACCCGGTGCCGGTGCCACTTGTCGATCTGCGCCTGCAGGTCGTCGCGACGCGCCAGCAGTTCGGCGTTCTTGGGCGTCAGATCGGTGACGACCTTGTCCACCCCCGCCCAGAAACTGTCCGGGTCGATGCCGATGCCCGGCAGCGCCTCGTCGGTGATGAAGTCATACAGCACGCGGGCCACCCGCAAATCGCCCACCGACACCCGGTCAGTCATGATTTCCTCCCTCATAGCCAATCCACCACCTTACCGGCCGACGGCACGGCTATCCGCATCCGGCGACTGCCAACAGCAGGTCACACCGCTTGAGCAGGGCAGCGCGCAGCGGCGCGGCCCGCTGCGCGATCCCGGTTTGGCAACGAACGTATTCGGCACGGCCGGCCGGGTTTTCGATGCGGATCGGTTCGTAGCCGTAGCCACTCAGGTCATACGGGCTCGCGCGCATGTCGATCTCGCGCGCCGCCGCGGCCAGTTGCAGGCAATCCAGCAGTAATTCGGAATCGATCAGCGGCCCCAGCTTGTAACACCACTTGTACAAATCCATATTGACGTGCAGGCAACCCGGCTGCTCCCAAGCGGTTTGGGTGGCCCGGCGCGGCGTCCCGGCATTGCGCGGGGCCGCAGCCGAGGTGAAGAACCGGTACGCGTCGAAGTGCGTGCAGCGCAACGGGTTCGCCTCGACCACCCGGTCCGCTTCGGCCGCGCTGAGCCGCAGCGGAACATGGCTGTGCCGGACGGTTTGATCAAGGGGGCTGCGATACAGCATCGCCCACTCGTGCAGGCCGAAGCAGTTCAGCTGTGCCGGCCGGGCGGCGGTGGCCCGCAACAGCCGTGCGACGAACGTCACGGTGTCGGCCCGCTCCTGCAGGTAGTCCTCGGCGACCCGAACGGTCCCGTCGGCGGCCACGGCGTAGCCCCGGCGCTCCCGGTAGTCGCGCCGCGCCGGGGCGCCGGCCAGCGCCACCCCGAATCCCGGGTTCCAGCTGCGCAACTGCCGAGGACGCAGGCTGTAGTAGCTGAACAGGAACTTCGGCACCGGATCGCCGGCGGCGATCCGGCGCGACAGCGGGTCCAGGAAGCGGTCCAGGCGCAGCCGGTAGGCCGCCGCGCGGCCCTGCCACTGCTCGGTTTCCAGCGCCGGTTCGCCCCGGTCAAACATGATGCGTTCCGTCGCGGACGGTGCCGACGACGTCTTGGACCAGATCCTCGAGGGCCACCATGGCCACCACGGCGCCGTCGGTGCCGACCGCCAGGGCCAGATGACTGTTGGTGCGCCGCAGCCGGGTCAACGCATCGGCCAGCGGCAGCGAGGCGGGAAGCCGGGGCAGCGGCCGCACCACGCCGATGTCGACGATCGCTTCGGCGGAACTCCCGGGCCCCGCCGAGCTCTCGGACAGCGGCAGGACGTCCTTGATATGCAGGTAGCCGACGTATTCGCCCTGGTCGACGACAGGAAAACGCGAGTACCCGGTCTGGGCGAGGGCTTCTTCGACAGCTGCCACGGTGGGACCGCGGCCGGTGGCCGCCGCCGGAACGGTGCGGATGTCGCCGACCGGCAGCGCCACGTCGGCGACGGTCCGGGTCCGGATCTGCAGGGCGCGGGTCAACCGGGTGTACTCCTCGAGGTCGAGCAGTCCCGCCGAGACCGATTCGGCGATCATCTCGCTCAGCTCGACGGTGGACACCGTGATCTCCAACTCGTCCTTGGGCTGGACCCGCAGGGCGCGCAGGGTCACGTTGGCGCACCAGTTGTAGAACGCGATGAACGGCCGGGCGGCCGCCATGTAGATCAGGTACGGCGGGGTCAGCAGCATGGCGGCCTTCTCCGGGCCGGCGAGCGTGATGTTCTTCGGCACCATCTCGCCGAACAGCACGTGCAACGTGACCACGATCGTCAACGCGACGACGAACGCGACGGTGTGCAGCAGCGGGTCCGGGATGCCCGCCAGCCGGAACGGCGCCTCGAGCAGGTCGGCGACGGCGGGCTCACCGATGCGGCCGAGCAGAATCGAACACACCGTGACCCCCAATTGGGCGCCGGCCAGCATTAGTGACAGTTGTTCGCCGGCGCGGATCACGGTGACCGCGCTGCGCCGGCCCTGTTCGGCCAGCGCCTCAAGGCGGTCGCGCCGCGCCGAGATCAGTGAGAACTCCGCGCCGACGAAGAAGGCGTTGGCCGCGATCAGCAGCAGGGTCAACACCACGTTGAACAGGTCAGCCATCGCCTGTCCCCAGTTGGATGAGCGCCAGCAGATCGATGCGCCGGCCGTCCATCCGGACCACCCGGGCCAGCCAGCGCGGCGGGTGCGCGGACAGCTGGTCGGGGTCGAACGCGACCAGTTCGACGGTTTCGCCGGCCGCGGGAATGTGCCCGAGCTCTTGCAGCACCAGCCCGCCGATGGTCTCGTAGGAGCCTTCCGGGGCCCGGTAGCCGGTGGCGGCGGCCACCTCGTCGATGCGCAGCAGGCCCGAAACCTGCCAGCCGCCGCCGGCCACCACCACGTCCGGGGTGGCGTCGTCGTGTTCGTCGCGGACGTCGCCGACGATCTCCTCGATCAGATCCTCGACCGTGACCATTCCCGCGGTTCCGCCGTACTCATCGACGACCAGGGCCACCTGCTGACCGTTGGTTCCAATCTGTTCCATCACCGCGTCGCCGTCGAGGGTGGACGGCACTACGGCGACCGGTTGGACGACGGTGGTGACCGGGGTGATCGCCCGATCGGCGGCCGGAACCGTGAACACCTGTTTGACGTGCACGATGCCGACGGTGGCGTCGAGGTCGCCGTCCACCACCGGGAAACGGGAGAAGCCGGTGTCGATTGCGGCCGCGGCCAGGTCGGCCACGGTGTCGCCGGCCTGCAGACTCACGATCTTGGATCGCGGCGTCATCAGCTCGGCTGCGGTCAGGGCACCGAATCGCAGCGAGCCGCCCACCAGGGCTGCGGTACTGGAGTCGAGTGCGCCGCTACGCGCCGAATTGCGCACCAACGAAGCCAGCTCCCGCGGCGAGCGGGCCGATGCCAGCCGGTCGGCGGGCTCGATACCGAGCCGCTTCAAGATCCGGTTTGCCGTCCCGTTGGTCGCCTTGATCGCGACGGTGAATAGCCGGGAGAACATCAGCTGCGGCCCCGCCACCGCACGGGCGGTCGGCAGCGGGAGTGCCACGGCCAGGTTCTTGGGCACCAGCTCGCCGAAGACCATGGACAGCGAGGTGGCGATCACCAGGGCCAGCACCAACGCCACCGCGGCGGCGGCCGACTCGGACAATCCCAGTAGGGAAAGCGCGGGACGCAGCCACCGCGCCAGCACCGGCTCGGCCAGGAAACCGGTGGCCAGCGTGGTGATCGAGATGCCCAACTGGGCGCCGGACAGCTGGAACGACAGGGTGCGGTGGGCGTCTTGGATGTATTTGTCGCGACGTCCGCCGCGGCGGGCGTTGGCTTCCACAGCGCTGCGTTCCAGCGTCGTCAGGGAGAACTCGGCGGCGACGAAGACCGCGGTGCCCAGGGTCAGGATCAGAAACGCCAGCAGGCTGCCCACGGTGACGGCGACAGTCATGGCCACCTACCGACCGCGAGGGTCTTTGGGGGACTAGTCGCCCCGATGGGAGCACTCGCCACTATGGATCCTCTGGGTTTCACCAGCCGAACGGTAGCGGATGGCCTTCGGCGAAACCGGCGGCCGACTGCACCCCGAGCACCGCCCGCTCATGCAGCTGGGCCAGGTCGGCGGCGCCGACGTAGGTGCAGGTGCTGCGAAGCCCCGAGGTGATGTGGTCCAGCAGGTCCTCGACTCCACCGCGATCTGGGTCCAGCGCCATCCGCGACGTCGAAATGCCCTCCTCGAACAGGGATTTGCGGGCCCGGTCGAACGCACTGTCGGCGGCGGTGCGGGCGGCGACCGCTCGTTTCGACGCCATTCCGTAGCTTTCCTTGAACGGCTTGTCGTCGTGGTCGAACATCAGGTCGCCGGGGGATTCGTAGGTACCGGCGAACCAGGAGCCGATCATTACGTTGGACGCGCCGGCGGCCAGCGCCAGCGCCACGTCGCGGGGATGGCGCACCCCGCCGTCGGCCCAGACGTGGGCGCCGAGTTCGTGGGCCGTGGCCGCGCACTCCTGCACGGCGGAGAACTGCGGGCGGCCCACTCCGGTCATCATCCGGGTGGTGCACATCGCGCCGGGGCCGACGCCGACCTTGACGATGTCCGCCCCCGCGGCGATCAGGTCCCGGGTGCCGTCCGCCGACACCACGTTTCCGGCCACCAGGGGGACGCCCGGTTTCAGGGCGGCCACCGAGCGGATGGCCTGGATCGCCTTCTCCTGATGGCCGTGGGCGGTGTCGATGACAAGCACGTCCACGCCGGCCGACAGCAGTGCGGCCGCCCGCGCCGTCACCTCTCCGGTGATGCCGACCGCGGCGGCGATCCGCAACCGGCCGGCCGCGTCGATCGCCGGGGTGTAGATGCCGGCCCGGATCGCTCCGGTGCGGGTCAGCACCCCGGCCAGGGTGCCGTCGGTGTTGGTCACCACCGCGACGTCGACCGGGGCATGCTCGAGCAGGTCGAAGACCTTGCGCGGTTCGGTGCCGATCGGGACGCTGAGCAGGTCGGACATCGCGACGTCGCGAACCCGGCTGAAGCGGTCCACGCCTTCGCAGCACGCCCGGGTCACCAGGCCCGTGGGACGGCCGTCGACCGCCACCACCGCGGCGCCGTGTGCGCGCTTGGAGATCAGCGCCATCGCGGCGGACACCGAGTCGTCGGGGGAGAGCACGACCGGGGTGTCGGCGACCAGGTCGCGGCTTTTCACGAAGGCCACGGTCTGGCTGACGGCCTCGATCGGCAGGTCTTGGGGCAACACCACGATGCCACCGCGCCGGGCCACCGTCTCGGCCATCCGCCGGCCCGCCACCGCGGTCATGTTGGCCACCACCACCGGAATGGTGGCGCCCGAGCCGTCGCGGGTGGACAGGTCGACGTCGAGGCGTGAATCGACGGTCGAGCGGTTCGGGACGATGAACACGTCGTCGTAGGTCAGGTCGTAGCTGGGGTCATACCCGCGTGCGAATCTCATCGGGCGCCCGCTCTCGGGCCGTTGGGTTCCGAGGAGCCCATCTGTTCGCCTCCACAGGGTCTGAGAGCCGGGTTTCGGGCAAACACCGGCGGCCAACGCGCTGCCGGACGAATCTTTTCGGCCCGGTCAGCCACGGTACCGCCAGCGCGTCGATGGGCACCACTGAGGTTTCGGGTGCAGCGAATAGGATGAAAAATTGATCTTCCTCACAGTCGCCTGGTCGGGTAAACTCATCACGTCGTTTAGGGGATCAGATATGACGGTTAGCTGTCCTGCGTTCCGCCCGTGCGGAATCGGTGCCCCAGTGGCGCAGCGGGAATGCGCCGTCGAAAGCTATCTTCAGCGCAAGCTGCACCGGCAGTGGCGCAACCGCGGGTCGTAAGAGGCCACTCCCGAATTGATGTCCGGCCACGGCGGCGGGCGCCCGCTGCGCACCGGTTAGCATGCCGCGTCGGCGATATCAGCCGCTCTGCTGATAAGCGGAGTGACCGGGATCGGGCTCGCGAACCCCGGGCTGCCGCTAACCGGCCGCCGACACCGATCGCGCCGGTTCGTACCGGCACCAGGGTTTCGCCGGCGGCCGGAGAATGGCAGACGATTCAGCGGCCGTTCCCTCGATACGGTTAGCTGTCAGCAATTCAGTAGGGCGCTGTCAATCCTTAGAAATGACCAAACTGCGGAATATTCGACCGCCGATTCGCAGCCAACTGAACGCCACTTTCGCCCGAAAGAGGTACGAATCATGCAGGCAAACCACCTCGGGTCGCTCGCCGCCGGTGCCGCCCTGGTCGGCGGTATCGCCGTCGCCCCGGTCGCTCCGCTGCCGGCGCCGGCGACCGCGGCGCTCCGCGATATCCAGCTCACCAGCGGCGGCGCCTCAGATGTCGTCATCGACGTCGTCCGGCACGCGCAGATGATCTCGCCGTATGAGAATCTGCTCACCCCGTCGCCGGCGTTCCCGGGAGCTCCGCTCAGCGACCTGGGCCTGCAGCAGGCGCAGGACGTCGGACAGCAGCTGTTCAACGAACTCGGTCCGGTCGCCGGGATCTTCGCCGGGCAGGGGCTGCGCGAAATGCAGACCTCCGCGCCCTTCGCCGCCCTCGAGCACATGTCGGACAACGTGCAGATCTTGCCGGGCCTCAACGAAGTCGACAGCGGCATCTACGCGCTCGACCCGATCGAAAGCCTGGGGGGCCGGCTGGCCTTTCTGACCGTCGGCGCGTGGGCGCTGGGGGCGCCGCTGGGGTTGGCGCTGGTGCCGGCTCCGGGCTCCGAAGACGGTAACGGGCTGATGTTCAATGCACGGTTCACCGACGCCATCAACACCATGTATGACCACGCCGTGGCCAACCCGATCGTCAGCGACAACGGCCAGATCACCGATGTCGCGTTCAACAGCGAGGCGTCGATCTTCGCCTGGGTGCTGATGAACGTCAAGAACCCCGACCTGCCGTTCTTCTTGAACCTCATCCAGGAGTCGCACACCGTGGCCAACGGCTTGTCCACCGTGCTGCTGCCCAACACCGGCATCGTCCAGATCGAGGGCAACCCCACCGACGGCTGGACGCTGCTCAGCTGGGACGGCCAGGCGATCCCGCAGGATCCGGACCTGCTGAGCGCCCTGTTCGTCGACGTGCGCGATCTGGTGCTGCCGTCGCAGACCGCGCTGTGGAACATCGGGGAGGCCATCCTCACCAGCGACCAGACGACGATCATGAACGCCGTTCAGACCGGTTTCGAGCAGATCAGTTCCGCGCTCACCCAGTTCCCGGGCGCCGTCTTCAACGACATCGCCGATGCCTTCGGAAACCTCGGTTAGGAGGTGATGGCCATGCCGACAAGGTCGATTTGGCCGGCGGCCGCCGGTGTCGCCATGATCAGCGCGGGCGCCATCGCCGTCGTCCCGGCCCCGCGTCCGCTAACGGTTGCCGGTGCTTCCGTCGTACTCACCAGCGGCGAGGCTCAAGATGTCGTCATCGACATCGTGCGCCACGGCCAGCGGATGCCGCCGTTCAACGACGTCATCACTCCGTCGCCGGATCATCCCGGCCCGCCGCTCAGTGCTCTCGGTGTGCAGCAGGCGCAGGACGTGGCCGATCAGCTGCACAAGGAGCTCGGCGACCACGTCGCCGGCATCTTCTCCGGGCAGGCCATCCGCGACATGGACACCGCCGCGCCGTTCGCCGCGCTCGAGCACCTGACGCCGCAGATCCTGTCCGGGCTCAACGAGATCGACAGCGGGATCTACGCCGGCCAACCCATCGCCAGCCTGTCCGGCTTCCTCTACCAGTTGACGCCGCTGCTGTGGTCGCTGCTCGGCTTGATCCTGGTGCCGATCCCGGGCTCGGTCGAGGACCCCAACGGCGTGGTGCTCAACGCGAACTTCACCGACGCCGTCAACACGATGTACACCGCCGCCCTGGCCAACCCGGTGATCAGCGACAACGGGGCGATCACCGCGGTGGGATTCGACAACGAAGCCGACGTCGCGGCTTGGGTGGCGATGAACGTCAAGAACCCCGACATCTCGCTGCTGCTGCCGTTGACCCTGCAGACTATGTTCGCCAATGACGACGGATCACCGCTGTTGCCCAATACCGGCATCATTCAGATCGAGGGCAACCCCACCGACGGCTGGACGCTGGTCAGCTGGAACGGGATCGCCGTCCCCGAGAACCCGGGACTGCTGACCAAACTCATCATGGACGTGCGCGACCTGATCACCACACCGCAGACGGCGCTGTGGAATCTGCACGAGGCGCTGCTCGACGGCGATCCGACCGGGATCGAGGCCGCGCTGCAGACCGGGCTGCATGATGTCGGCGAGGTGTTCTGGCAGTTCCCCGCAACGGTGTTCAACGACATCGTCGACGAATTGTCGAACCTCGGATGACGACGGCGCTGCCGCGCAGCGTGCGTGAGTGGTGTGACGGCGGCCGGTGGGTGTCGACCGGCGCCGGACGGGTGTTCGTGCGCTCAGGCGCCGGAGACGGGCCGACAGTGCTACTGCTGCACGGCTTTCCGTCCTGCTCCTACGATTTCCGGTCGGTCGCCGCTCGGCTGGCCGGCAGATCCTGGCTGACCATGGACTTCCTCGGGTTCGGGTTGTCGGACAAGCCGCGCCCACACCGCTACAGCCTGTTGGAGCAATCCGATCTGGTGCAGCACGTGGTGTCCTCGGTGACCACCGGCCCGGTGGTACTGGCCGCCCACGACATGGGCACCTCGGTGACCACCGAACTGCTGGCCCGCGACATCGACGGCACCTTGGCGTTCGATCTGCGCCGCGCGGTGCTGTCCAACGGCAGTGTGATCCTGGAGCGGGCCAGCCTGCGTCCCATCCAGAAAGTGCTGCGCGGCCCGTTCGGCGGCGTCGCCGCCCGGCTGACGAACCGGCGCAGCTTCATCCGCAGCTTCGGCCGGCTGTTCTCCGCGCAGCATCCGCTGTCCCCGGAGGAGGCCGCCGCGCAGTGGGAGTTGTTGTGCCACAACGGCGGCCACCGGATCGCACACCTGCTCTCGGCCTACCTCGACGAGCGGGTGCGGTACGCGCAGCGCTGGCACGGCGCGGTGCGTGACTGGCCCAAGCCGCTGGGATTCGTATGGGGACTCGGTGATCCGGTCGCCACCACGAATGTGCTCGACGGCCTGCGTGAGCTGCGCCCCGCCGCCGACGTCGTCGAGCTGCCCGGCATCGGGCACTACCCGCAGATCGAGGATCCGCAGGCCTTCACCGACGCCGTGCTGGGCCTGCTGGTTTAGGCCTGGACTTCGCTGCGGTCGCCGCTCCACAGCGTGTGGAACTTGCCTTCGGCGTCCACCCGGCCGTAGCTGTGGGCGCCGAAGTAGTCCCGCTGGGCCTGGGTCAGAGCAGCCGGCAGCCGCTCGGTGCGCAGGCCGTCGTAATAGGCGAGCGCGGAGGAGAATCCGGGTACCGGGATCGCCAGGCCGACCGCGGTGCTGACGACCCGGCGCCAGCTGTCGATGGCGGCCTCGACGGCGCTGCGGAAATACGGGGCGGCGAGCAGACTCACCAGATCGGCGTCGGTGTCGAACGCCTCTTTGATCCGGTTGAGGAACTTGGCCCGGATGATGCAGCCGCCACGCCAGATGGTGGCAAGATCCCCGGGGGTGACATTCCAGCCGTATTCGGCGCTGCCGGCCTGGATCTGGTTGAAACCCTGCGCGTAGGCGACGATCTTCGAGGCGTACAGCGCCTGGCGGACGTCTTCGGTGAACGTCGCGGCGTCGCTCGGGCGAGCGCCCAACGACCCCGAGGCCAGCCCTGCGGCGGCACGGCGCTGGGGGACCGAGCCCGACAGCGCTCGAGCGAACACCGCCTCGGCGATGCCGGTCACCGGAACCCCTAGGTCCAGCGCGGATTTCACGGTCCAGCGCCCGGTGCCCTTCTGCTCGGCCTCGTCGACGATGACGTCGACCAGCGGCGTGCCGGTCTTGGCGTCGACCTGGCGCAGCACCTCGGCGGTGATCTCGACCAGGTAGCTGTCCAGGTCGCCGGCGTTCCAGTCGGTGAACACCTCGGCGATCTGCGGCGCGGCCAGCCCCAGCCCGTCGCGTAGCAACTGGTAGGCCTCGCCGATCAGCTGCATGTCGGAGTACTCGATGCCGTTGTGCACCATCTTCACGAAATGGCCCGCGCCGTCCGGCCCGATGTGGGTGCAGCACGGCACCCCGTCGACGTGCGCGGAGATCTCCTCCAGCAGCGGGCCCAGCGACTCGTAGGATTTCTTGGGGCCGCCCGGCATGATCGACGGTCCGTTGAGCGCACCCTCCTCGCCGCCGGAGATCCCGGCGCCGACGAAGTGCAGACCGCGGGCCGCCATCGCCTTCTCGCGGCGAATCGTGTCGGTGTAGAGTGCGTTGCCGCCGTCGATGATGATGTCGCCGGGCTCCATCGCGTCGGCGAGTTCCTCGATGACCGCGTCGGTGGCATCGCCGGCCTTGACCATGATCAGCACCCGGCGCGGCTTCTCAAGAGCGGCAAGGAATTCCGGAATGGTCTCGCTGCGCACGAAGTTGCCCTCGGAGCCGTATGCGCTCAGCAGGGCATCGGTTTTGGCGACCGACCGGTTGTGCAGTGCCACGGTGTAACCGTGCCGGGCGAAGTTGCGCGCGATGTTTGATCCCATGACGGCCAGACCGGTCACCCCGATCTGGGCGGTGCCGGCCGTTTCCGACGCGCTCATACATTCGCCTTTCGGTTGGTAGGTGATCTGCGCGCGGTACGCCCGCGGCGTGGGTTACCCCGCGATCAGTCGGTGCAGTTCGGTCAGCCACGGTACCGCGAGCGCGATCGTGGGCACCGTGAGCACCCCGGCTGCGGCGGAGTAAGCGGCGGCAGCCAGCGTGCGACTGTTGCCTCGACCCGACAGACGCTGCACCCGCAGCACCGTGTTGGGCCCGCCGGCGGCCAGCGCGCCGGCCGGGGTCGCCGACGAAGCGCAGGTCACCAGGGCGCGGGCCAGGGGAGGAGCGCCGGCCACCCGAACGGCGGCGTCGTCGGCCAGCAGTTCCACCAGCAACCGCACCGCATCCAGGGCGCTGGCGCTGCGCACGAACCGCGGGAAGGCGGTGTGCACCGCGGTGAACGCCTCGAGCACCAGATCATGGCGGGCGCGCAGATGGGCCCGCTCATGGCAGAGCAGGGCGGCCAGTTCGGGGTCGGTGAGGGCGTGCAGCGTCCCCGAGCTGAGCACCACCCGGCTGCGCACCCCGGGCAGGCAGTACGCCAGCGGCTGCATCACCTGCAGAATCCGCAGGCCGCTGGTGCGCGCCGCCGGAGCGGTATCGGAGACACCGACCAAATCGACCAGCATGCGGTGGCGTGCCCGGCGCTGCCGGGTGCCGATCGCCACCCGCAGCACGGTCAGGGTCAGTCGCAGGCCGACCAGCAGCGTCAAGGCGGACACCGCCGTGTAGAAGATCCACAGCGGCCAGCCCAGCCGCTCGAGGGAGCCGAGGATCGTCGAGGTGGGTCGGCCGTCGGGACCCGGCATCAGCAGGCGGCTCGCGGTGGCGACACCGGCGCTGAAGGCCGACAGCACCGCGGCGATCGCGATGGCCTGCCAGAGCACCGCCGCGGCCCGCGGGGCGCGCAACGGCCAATCGGCACGTGCTAGGAGGGCGGGCACCGGCCCAACGAGCAACAACGCTAGGAGGGTGAAGGCCAGCGCGGACACGCTGCCAGTCTCCCTCAGGCCGTGGGTCGGCCGCCAGCGGGCAGACCGACGTGGTGTTTGGCTTCCAACTCATCGAGCGCACGGCGCAGAGCCGCGGCCTCGTCCACGCCGACGCGTTCGACGAAGTGCACCAGGGCGGCCCGGCGGTCACCGGAGTCGGCGGCTTGATCGAGAGCTTCGACCATCAGCCCGGCGACCAGCTCGTCGCGCCCCCGGACCGGGGTGTAGCGGTGCGCGCGGTCATCGCGGATCTGCGACACCAGGTTCTTCTTGGCCAACCGCTGCAGGACCGTCATCACCGTGGTGTAGGCCAGCTCTCGCTGCGCGGACAGCGCTTCGTGAACCTGGCGCACGGTCTGGGCCTCGGGCGCGGACCACAGGTGGTCCATCACCGCTCGTTCCAAATCCCCTAGGTGGGTTTGCTTCGCCATTTGGTAATCAACTCCCTGGGCAACGGAGCAAGCCTACCCTTAATTACTACCGGCTGTCGTATCGGCAGCTGTGGGTCTGCTGGGGTGCGTGGACCCCGAGACCGTCGTGTAAAACCATGGCATGGCTGCCAGCGGTTCCCCGCCTTCCCACTTCGCGCCGTTCGACGGCGAAATCGGCTTGGTCTTCACCGAGATCAGCCCCGAGGGCGCCAGCGCCGAGCTGAAGCTGCAGCCCAAGCTGTGCCAGCCCGCCGGCATCGTGCACGGCGGGGTGTACTGCTCGATCGTGGAAAGTGTGGCAAGCGTCTCAGCGCACGCCTGGCTTAACCGCGACGGCGGACAGGCCGGCGGCACCGTGGTCGGGGTCAACAACAACACCGACTTCCTGCGAGCGGTCTCATCGGGGACGGTGTCTGCCGCCGCTACCCCGATCCACCGCGGGCGTCGTCAGCAGCTCTGGCTGGTGACCATCACCGATGCCGATCAGCGGGTCGTGGCCCGTGGCCAGGTGCGGTTGCAGAACCTGCCCGCCTGAGCCGGCTAACTGACCGCGCGTTCGGCGCCGCGCTGCGCCTCTGCTGCCAGTACTTCGAGCTGTTCCAGTCGGGTTCGGGCGAAGGCCTGCTGCTCGGTGATGGTGAGCTGGCCGCGCCGCGTGCTCAAGAACGTCACGTTCCACGACAACAGCGTGCTGATCTTGTTCTTGAACCCGACCAGGTAGATCAGGTGCAGCCCCAACCAGGCCAGCCAGGCGAGGAAACCGCTGAACTCCAGCGGCCCGATCTTGGTGACCGCCGAGAACCTCGACACCGTGGCCATCGAGCCCTTGTCCAGGTACTGAAACGGTTCCCGGTCGGCCGGGTCGGCGCCGCCGAGCTCGGCTTTGATGGTGCTGGCGGCATGCTTGGCGCCCTGAATGGCGCCCTGCGCCATACCGGGGACACCGTCGACGGCCGCCATGTCGCCGACGACGAAGACGTTCGGGTGCCCCGGCACCGACAGGTCGGGCAGCACCTTGACCCGCCCGGCGCGGTCGAGCTCGACCGAAGACTGCTCCGCGAGGTCATGGCCGAGTGGGCTGGCCGACACACCGGCCGACCACACCTTGCACTGCGATTCGATCCTGCGCACGGTGCCGTCGGAGTCCTTGACGGTCAGCCCGTTGCGGTCGACGTCGGTGACCATCGCGCCGAGCTGGATCTCCACGCCCATCTTCTGCAGTCGTTCGGCGGCCTTGGTGCCCAGCTTCTCGCCCATCGGCGGCAGCACGGCCGGGGCGGCATCGAGCAGGATCACCCGCGCCTTGGTCGAGTCGATGTTGCGGAACGCGCCCTTGAGGGTGTAGTTGGCCAATTCGGCTATCTGCCCGGCCATTTCGACACCGGTGGGGCCCGCGCCGACCACCGTGAAGGTCAGCAGCTTCTCCCGTCGGGCGGCGTCTCGGGAGCGCTCGGCCTGCTCGAACGCGCTCAAGATGCGGCCCCGCAACTCCAGGGCGTCGTCGATGGTCTTCATCCCGGGAGCGAACTCGGCGAACTGGTCGTTGCCGAAGTAGGACTGCCCGGCGCCGGCCGCGATGATCAGGCTGTCGAACGGGGTGTCGTAGGTGTGACCGAGCACCTCGGAGGTGACGAACTTGCCGTCCAGGTCGATGTGCGTGACGTCGCCGAGCAGGACCTGGGCGTTGCGCTGTTTGCGCAGCACGACGCGAGTCGACGGCGCGATCTCGCCTTCGGACAGAATTCCGGTCGCCACCTGGTACAGCAACGGCTGGAACAGGTGGTGGGTGGTGCGGGCGATCAACTTGACGTCGACGTCGGCCCGCTTGAGTTTCTTGGCCGCAGTCAAACCGCCGAATCCCGAGCCGATGATCACGACCTGGTGGCGTCGGCTCTGCTGCTGCGCAGTGACTTCAGGCTGGGCACTCATTGGGAATCCGGTTGCTCCTCGACGGCGACTGCGTTCACAAATACGCTAGTCGACCCGGTTGGCGCTCACCGCATCCGCTGGTTGTGGGATTAACCACTCGACGCCTGATCAGCCGAAATTGGCCAGCGCTCCGTGGCTGACGTGCAACGTCTGGCCGGTGATGTGGCGCGCGGCCGGCGTGGTCAGAAAGACCGCGAGCCGGGCGATCTCGGTGGCCGCGGTGAGCGGGGCGCTGGTCAGCCCGTCGTAACCCGGGCGCGCGCCGGCTCCGGCGGCGACCACGTTGACGGTGATTCCGCGGGTGCCGAACGTGGTGGCCTGCCCGGCGGTCCAATTCGACAAAGCGGCCTTGACCGCCGCGTCGGCGCTGCCGTCGAGCGGGTTCTCCGGCACCACCGAAATGATCGAGCCGCCCGAGCGCAGGTGATCGCCGACGGTCGTGACCGTCAGCACCGCCGAGAGCACCGTGGCGTCCAGGGCACTGCGCCAGGCGCTGGCCTGGTCGGCCAGCGAGTAGGTGCGCGGGTCGCCGCCCTGCCAGCGCGGCGCCGGGACGTTGACGATGGTGTCCAGGTGAGCGGGGAACAGCCCACGGGCCTGCAACAGGCTTGCCGGGTCGGTGTTGTCGCAGACGACGGCGTTGGCGTCGAGCTCCTTGGCGGCAACCTCGAGTTCGGGACCTCGCATACCCGCCAGCGTCACCTTGTGGCCGGCTTCGCTGAAGCCTTCGGCGACGGCGCGACCCAGATCGGTGTCACCACCGGTGACCAGCACATCCATCGGTAGAACCTCCCTCGTGTTCGCAGCTATGTTACTGGACAGTAGCCGGTTTTCGAGCCAGGGGCGGAACTCGGCACAGACACGATCCGGCCACGGTCCGGAATAACCGCCGCTCAACCCGCGCTTGCGAGCGCCGCTGGGCTGATGGCGGCGACCCGCCGCGCCCGGCTCCGCCGCGCTG
>NZ_JCALEC010000018.1:0-47450 GCF_059813185.1 Mycobacterium sp. NGS18 | reverse complement strand
GGTGGTACTCGTCCTGCCGTCAGATCGAGCCGTCCGCCACCTGGACAATGGTGTCGGCACTCCAAATCACGCTAGGAACCATCGGTCGTGAGTGCGATCATCCAACCCCCGCTCCCAGCAATTCAAGAAGTCCTGAGCAAGAAGCGTTGCACAACGCACCGACGCGAGAGTCTCTGCGGAGCACTCGATCTGCTGAAGCTCGGAGCCGACGTTGGCTCTATCCTGCATGTGTGGCTAAAAAACGGAGTCGCGCTCGGAGTCGGACTAGCCGGCCACCCCAAAGTAGGGCACCACAATCTCATGCAGCGCCCCCCAACGAACTACAAGTGCCTAACGAGTACTTCCATACCGTTCTGCTAACGATGTATTGGCTACCGGATGGCGGGGATGCTTCGATCGAGGATATTAAGAACGCCCCGGAATACGCGGTCGGAACGGGGTTCTTCTATGCTTACGAACACAACACGTACATAGTAACCGCCCGGCACAATTTCTCGGGTCGCCATTGGGAGACAGGTGAGTTTCTAAGTAGTCATTCGGTTGCGCCGACCCATGTGAAAGTTACCTTTCGCGTTAAGCCTCCGCAACAGGAAATCTTCGATGCCTCTGACGGGCTCGGAATCGAAGACTACGTTTTTCCCCTGGTTGACGCCGACCACAATCCGAAGTGGGGCGGCAGTGCGCTTGGCAACCAGATCGACTTGGCGGTTTTGCGTTTCAGTCAACCCAACGAGGGACTGCACATCCTTCCGTTGGAGCCGCCGCAGCTGAACCCGCGAAATGCGCGCTTTTGGATCACGCAGGATGCCTACGTCGTTGGGTATCCGTTCGGAATCGTTACCGGATTCATGTGGCCGATCTGGACTCGAGGTACGGTCGCGTCGGAGCCCGCTTTGTACTTCCCGTATAAGGATCACGAATACCCATTTTTCCTGCTGGATGTTCGTGCCCGGTCCGGTCAGTCGGGGTCGCCCGTGTTGCTGATGAATCACCCCTTCCATCAGCCCGCTTCCAAGAATGCCAAGCCGCGGACGCGGCTTATCGGTGTATACACGGGGCGTTTGAACTTAAATAATAAAAATGATTCCGACCTCGGCATAGTTTGGCATATTGGGGAAGTAGACAAGATCTGTCGGGACGGAGTCGTGGCGTCGACCGACGAAACCGAAACTGCGCTTGTACCAACCGATGACGTCGCCCCAAGTGCAAAGCGCACCGACTCGTAGTCGTACCTTCGCGAGTCCCAATTACTCGCCGGAGTCGTGACCTTTGTGCAACATCGACTAACCTCACTTCGCCCGCGGTGCTCGAGATTAAGAGAACTATCGGCTGATCGCGTCGGTACGGGCAGTTACCCATTCGAAGATGACGTCAAGCTGGCTATGATCGGGCGCGTCGGTAAGTAGCAGCGTCATCCCTGCAACCACCAGCGATGCGAGCGCGACGCACAGTGCGATGGTTCCGGAGCGTAGCGACCGCATGGATGAAGTGAGTGAAGCTGCTGCGGTTAGGATTTCTCGATAGTCGCCGTCAGCGACCGCGAGGGCTCGAAGCATCCGGGCCTGACGCTTTATCAGATGCTTGTTCAGATTGATCGGCTTTTGTGCTTTATATCCCAATTCCGCTAAATTTGCGGCCGACCAGGGAGTGTCTTCGAGCACGAATTTTGCGTGGTCGATGCGCCACCCCGGCTTGTTGTGCTGCCGAACGTCGCGGTCGATAGTGCTCAGGTCGTGGCTTTGCGTCAACAAATTTGACCGAAGTTGTTTTAGGTGCTTCATACGGTATCGTGCGTGATTTTTCCGCGCGGTATCTCGCATGGCGGCATACCGTATCTGGCAAAGAGTCAATAGTTCCGATATAGCGAGCCTAATGAAGTACGATTCTGCCGCCTGTCCCACCCAGTATGCGACCGAACTATCTTGTGCCTGGAGGCCATAGGAATTAAAGACATTTGCAAAAGCCTCGTAGACAGCGTCGCGGCCTCCCCATAAAGACCACGTCCCTCGTTCCTCCATGCAGGAGTCTGCGCGTATGTCCGCCTTCTCGATGACCATTGCTGGCAATTGATCTGAACGTTCGATCAATGTAGAACTGGAAAGCCCAAGCGCACGTAGTACGTCACTAGTGTTCTTGTCGGTCCGCTTTTCGAACCGCGCATCAAGTCCATCGAAGAGGAGGATGTCTAACAACGGTTGCGGATAGCGATTCGAAGCGAATGCACCGGGGCATTGGCTGCGGAGCCACCGTCGCGCTTGCTTGTGCAGCGCTCCGCGTGCCTCCTGGGTCTTCTGAAATGCAGTCCACTTTGCTCCTTGGGCTTGTGGCCAGGCACCACCCCACCTACCCCAGTCGATCCGAGGAAAGAATAGTCGATGCCAGGATTCATTTAGTTTGACAGCACCCCGTTCTGTCAGGTCGATTCGCGCCATCACGGCTGTCAAACCTTGTCCTATTTGGACCGCTTTCAGATCGACGCCGTCGAAGTATCTGGGCAATCTCCGGATGGAGGCGTCAGGGTAGTAGCGTGCCGATCTTCGACGAGCGACAGCGCCCAAATGCCACCAATGAAGCCCATGTCCGGACCTAGCTCCTTCGAGAGTTGGCCCCAGCTCGATATATTGCTTGATTTGGGTGGAGTTCCATTTGTTTCTCGCTAGTGATCGCTTGAGGTTGTCGATCTCGCTCGGCGGGAAGATATCGACGAGGAATATTGCTGGCATACTCACACGCTGGCCAGGCCGAACGATAAAAGGATCGGCAAAAGGATGGTCGTCTTTGAGCATTCGTCGATAGGTATGATGGGTAACGATGACGTGTAAGATATAAGACAGCGGCTTGGTGATCCGTAGCGGAAGCCTTCTAACAACTGGTGACCAACGAATTGCGTTGAGCATCCTATAGACAGGGTGGAATAGGCCGAAATGGTCGGGTCTTGGATTCTTACGAGATTCGTTGTACTGCTTCGCAGCGGCGCGTATCCGTTCTCTGGCCTCGTCCGTGAGGCCGTTTTCTGAGCCAGGGGACTGCGCATCAATCATGATGGCGATACTAGGAACGCTCGTTGATGAGCTGAGGTGCGGCGCGCCGGGACATGCTTGCCGGCCTTGATGTCGGGCCGCTACCTGAGGGAACGTGGCGGGCCGAACATTTGGTGGACGTGCATGGGCGCACCGAACCGGAGATTGAGCACATGGAGCGGGATTTCATCGCACCTCGACAAAGCGAGTTCGGAGAAGACGGGTGACCGACGTTTCGGGGGCGGTTATGAAGGACCGGCCACGCCGGCATGATCCAAGACGCGCAACGCATCAGGCTTGCTAGCCGGGCTCGCGGTGGTCGATCGGGAGTGGGATCACGTGACGAAAGGAAGAAGTGCCAGGCCTGCTGATTGCTGCGATATCTCTACCCCAACTGGGGATCGTGAGCCTGGTCGAGGAAATGACACGAATTTGAGACAAACCCAGATGACATTTCGTGAGACAACTGGCATAGCCGCAGGCCAGAACGACGCCGTCTGACACGGAGGGTGAGACCCTACACCGTTCCCGTACTACCCGCGCATTGGTCGTTGGTTTGATATCGGTCGGCGTCGATAAGTTGTTGGCATGTCGGCAGATAGCGACGAACGGACCACAGTGCGTGCGCAAGGCGTAGTGCCCGAGGCATCGCACGCTGGCGTTCGTCGGGCAGACAACGGTTCGGAAATTCCAATGCCTGAATTGATACGCACATCGCCTGTCGAATGTGTTGGCGAGCCCGCTGCTTCACGATCTCGCGACCAAGGACGTCTATTGGGACAAGGTTGTCAGCATTGCGAGCATCGGCCGCCGTGACGCCCTCAGCTGGGTGTTCCGAGGTGACCATCCGGTGGTGGTCGGAGGGGTACTCGTGGGGGACCCCGAACTTCGGTGCCGTACGTGACAGGGTGGCAAATTGGTGGTTTCGCCGGATCGCTATTGCCGTGATGGCTGTCCGGAAGATGCGGGGGCCATCTCTGCCCTCCCACACGCGGCAGATATCGATGACAGAGCCGAGTGGCCCTGAGGTCCGGAAAGAATTGGCCGCCCGAATTTGTCGGAGTGCGCACTTACACTATTGGTCAGCTTTGTGGTCGGGTTCAGGTGGAATCCGCTAAGGGGGATAGATGGCAGGGCAAGACGGCGTGCGCGAGTTCCGCGATGACGACGCTGGCTATCTGGCTTGGCTCGCCGCCCACCCCGACGGCTACGTGATCAACATCTTGCGAAGCCACAATCCGAGCGCGGCACGGTTGCACCACGCCAGTTGCCGAACGATCAACGATCAGAATCCAGGCGGGGGCAAGTGGACTGAGGCATACGTGAAGGAGTGCGCCGAATCTGAGGCCGAGCTCGAGCGGTGGTCGGAGAATCACGTCGGGGAGCCGGTTCTGCGATGCGGAACTTGTTTCAAAGCCAGCGCCGCCTTGTTTCAAAGCCAGCGCCGCCTCGCGGCCCCGTTCGACCAAGAATACCGACTCGGCGGTGGATGAGATGTCAGAGGTTCGCCACGACATAGCTGGGCCTGGCCCGAGTAGTGACGCAGTCCAAGCCTGGGCAGATGACTACATCCGTTTCGAGCGCCTGCCCGTCTGGCAACAGCATCTGCGCGCTGAGATCCGTCAACGTTGCCGAAGACTGGAACCGTCGCCGGAGCAGGTCTTGCACGCTACGTTCTTTGGCGCCAAGCGTCCCAATGCCGATGTCGAGAACCTTGTACTCTACAACATCGACTCGTTTAAGGTGGCGGGCCGCAATGGGATTCGCTTTGAACACGGAGGAACGCCGCCGGTAGCACCCGACATCGCCGAATATCGGTTCGGGTATTCCTACGCGTTGGCTTCGCGATCGGCAGCGTTCGTCCATTGGCGCTCAGCGCAACTGTTGGCTTCGTTCGGCTGGACCGACCTCGGCGCGTTCGCTGGCGAGAAGAAGCTGGAACCGGTCTGGCTAGCGCTGTCTCGCGGCGAGGCTCACGTGTACGAGCCGGCTGCTGCCGGTACGCCGTTCGCGGTGCGGGTCGAGGTCCGGCCACCCTATCCCCGGCAGCCGGTGTGGGGCGGACTAGTGAAGGGGATATTCGATGGGGTGATCTGCGCCTTCCAAGCCCACACCGAGACAGCGGTCCCGCCGGAGGTCCTGGAACGACTCGCAGAAAAACTTCGGGCGGAACCTGAAGAGATCCAGAGGCACTTGCTGGATCAGCGTCGGGCCGTGCTGGGCGGAGTGCCTCGCCTGGTCTCGCCCTACGGGTCGGGCGTGAAGTGGGATCCCTCGGACCACCTATGCGTGGCCGGCGAGTTGCTCGCCGTTGAGCCGAAACCGGGCGATGTCCACTGGGCGATCAGGGGTGAGATAACCACGCTTTCCCAGCATTCGGGAGTCGGAAACTCGGGACCTAGTACTGGCCCAGTAAATCCCGCGTTGCCGACGGCGCCATGAACGAGTGTTGAGGCCTCGTTAACCACCATACAAACCCGGCGTTCCGCGCAATGAACGAAAGCCCGTGTAGAAACCAATGAGTCGCCAACCCGCCGTACGCGTCGACATGGACGGCACCCTTTGCAAACATAGGCACCGTCGTCCACCTCCAGGCTGAGCCCGATGGCTTCAACGGCTTTCACCAAGCTTGCGTCCAGTGCCCACCGCACCGGGCAGTGGTCGACTGGTGCGTTGACCACCACGGGCAGGGACACGAGATCCTGATCGCCCCGGGTCGTGACCGCTGGGCGCACGAGCTGACCGCCCGATGCTGTCGGAGCACACCTCCCAGTGGTACACGCTGGCGTGTACATGCGCAGCGAGGGGGACTTCCGATCCAACATCGAAGTCAAGGGGGAAATCCACAGCCGCCTATCGCTCAAGTACGACATCCCCGCGGCAATCGATGACGACCCGGAGATCGTGGGTCTGTGGCAAGAGGCCGAGATTCCCGTCACGATGGTCCTCGACTGGGGCGAAATAATCCCGTTGAAGAGAACTGTTGGGGAAGCGGAAGAGATTGCATAGCCGCCAGATTGAGTCAGACTCGCCCAGGGCTGCACCCGCCTCCGGAAGAGCCGGTTACTGACATGCGGGCAACCTCCAGTCACGCCCGAAAGATATTGACCGTTTCGGGAAGACCAAGCATGCGCGGGTCGCGGCGTCCGGTAGCAGCGAGAAGGAACTCGTGGCCATCGATTCCGCCGTCCGACGCGAAAGCCGCGGCCGGTATCGCAAGCAGGTGGACCAAGTACGAGTCGGCTGCAGCGACCGGGTCGCGGCTCAGGACGCCGAGGACGAAATCAAGGCTGTCCCAAAGCCCCTCGCCCAGGTCCGTTAACTGGTTGACGGCGTCGCGGATGTCGTCGGCGTGCACGTACGCGTCCATCAGCAACGCATGTATCGCCCGGCCCACAGTCAAACGCGGCAACGGGCTGGGCCTAGCCCAGATGTCGTCGTCGAAGGCGGCCACCAGCCTTGCCGCCGACTGAATGATCTCCCGCATCTGGGCGGCGAGGCTCAAGGGCGACTCGGCGCGCAGCGACGCCGCCTGCTCCTCGGCGCTTCGGGTACCGCTTGCGCCCGTGACGGTGTCGATCGCCTGCCCCACAACATGGGCGGCGACGTCGCGCACCTGCCAACCGGCGCAGCGGGTGGCTCGGGCCCACATCGACATATCAAGCGTGGCCAGCAGATCCGCGAAGCTCCGGTACTCGCGGAGCAAGCCGGTCGTCGTGCGCTCACGGGTAAGCATGAGACGACTCCTTCAAGCGTTCCTTCACATCTCGAAGTCGCCTCAGCTGCACCTGGAATGCGTCCTGGGTGAGCACCCCGATACGGCAGACCAAATGGCGCACGCCGGCATCGATGTAGCTCGCCAGCTTGGCCGCGACCGCCTCAGGGGTCCCGGCGGCGAAGGCCTGCAGACTCTCGACGGCCGCAAGCGGAAATCCATACGTTGCGGTGGTGAATCGATCCAGTTCGGCTCGACCGCCATCGGGCGAGTCCGTGACCAGGACCGTCACAAAAAGGGCTGGGGTGACGGCGTCAGTCGGCCGCCCGGCCAGCTCGGCCGCGGCGCGAACGTCACCGAGACCCGCCCCGAAACCCGACGGCGTCGGCGGGTAGGGCAGCCAACCGTCATAGGCCGACCCCGCGCGAGCGCGGGCGCGCGGCGTATCGCCGGCAAGCCAGACCGGCGGCCCACCAGGATTGAACGGCGTTATGCCAGCGGGAATGTCAGTCAGGATGAGCGTGTCGCCGTGAAACGAGCTCGGACCTGCTCCGGCCCAGAGCTGCCGCCAGAGCGCAACAGTCTCGTCGAGCCGCCTGGAGCGCCGCCGCCATGGCACTTCCGACACCGCGTATTCGGTCTCCGATATCCCCGGAAAGCCGGCACCGACGGCGACGACGAGTCGACCCTGTGCCAATCGATCGAGGGAGGCCAGCGCTTGCGCGGCTTGCACCGGTCTGCGCAACGCAGGAAGAAGCGCAGCGGTGCCAAGGGTGACCCGCTCAGCCACCGCAGCAGCGGCCGCAAGAAATGTCAGTGCTTCGATGCGTGGGCCGATCAATGAGTCGTTAGCCCAGAGCGAGTCGAAGCCGAGATCTTCGACGGTCCGCACCATACGGACGAGTTGGCCAGGTTCGGTACCCGGCCATTGGTCGGCGGCAAGCAACGCCACGACCCCGACATGCAAATCAGAAGAAGTCATGTTCGTTCACACCACGGTGAGAATGATCTTGCCGCTGGTGCGGCCCTGGCTGCTGAGGGTCAGGGCACGCGCCGCGTTCGATAGCGGGAGCCGCTCGGCGATGTGCACCCGCAACGCTCCGCTATCGACGAGCTGCGCGAGGCTCCGGAGACCAGCCGCGTCTGGCTCGACCAGGTAGCCGTAGGCGTGCACCCCGAGCTCTTTCGCACGCTCGTAGAGCCCTGGTGTCCAGGCGGCTTGCGCGCTGACCAGAATCCCACCGGGACGAAGACATTCCAATGCCTCGATGCCGGCAGCACCGCCGAACATCTGGATCACCACGTCTACATCACGGACTGCCTCGTGGACCGGCGTGACCGTGTAATCCACCGCTTGGTCAACACCCAGCTCGGCAAGCAAACGGTGCTTGGCGGCGCGGGCGGTGCCGATGACGTACGCGCCGCGCGCCTTGGCGATCTGGACCGCCAAATGCCCGACGCCCCCGGCGGCGCCGGATATCAGCACGCGCTGACCGGGCCCAACGTGGGCGACGTCGACGAGCATCTGCCATGCGGTCAGCCCCGCGAGCGGCAGGGCGGCTGCTTCGGTGAAATCCACCCCGGCGGGCATGGCCGCGAAGTGCCGTGACGGCCCGGTGACGAACTCGGCGTATCCGCCGGCTTGCCGCGGGAACCACGGCATTCCGAAAACCCGATCGCCGACTTGGAACCGGGTGACGCCGTAGCCGATCTCCTCGATGACTCCTGCCACGTCCCAACCGTGAATGAACGGCAGATCGAGTACCCGGTTGTATGCCCGACCGTGACTGGTGTAGGAGTCCACCGGGTTAACACCTGCGGCGTGAACCCGGACTTTCACCTCGGTCGGAGCGGGCTGCGGTTCAGGGGCCTCCGCTAACCGTACGGAGGCGGGGCCGCCCCACTCATGTTGGATAATTGCGCGCACGAAAGCCGCCTCCTCAGTTATGGTTTGGCTGTCCAGGCGAGACCAACCTGGCGATGAAGGACCCTGGTGTCGAAGTAGCCACAGTCGCTGGCGAGCTGCCCGTCGCGGAAGGTGCACACGAACGCGACCGGCACATCGATGCGGCTGCCGGGATGAGTAGCCAGGCCAAGGAGGTTGGCGCCCACCGTCCCGGTCATGCGCCCCCACACCACGGCCGTCTCGTCGCCGAATGCCGTCCCATCGAAGTGGCCCCGGTAATCGGGCACCGACTCGAAGAAGGCCGCGTAGAACTTACGCAACTGCGCGCGGCCGGTGACCGGGTGACGAACACCGGAGTCTTGATAGCTGCCGTCGGGTGCGTAGGCGGCCACGATCGCGTCGACGTCGTGTCGGTTCTTCGCCTCGGCGTAGTTGCGCAGTGCGTCGCGCAGCACAGTCTCAGCGGTCACCGGACGGCGCCGATCGCCGGTGCGGGGGTTGCCGTGATCTCAACCGGGATGCCATTCAGCACCGCGGTGCCCGACAGCGGATCGAGTTCTATGCCATCCGCCAAAACGTTGCTGTTGACTCCCGGCCGTTGTGCCGCGACAGCGGCAGCGGTTCCGGGCTCGTCATGTCCCCACCCATGCGGCAGTGAGACCACGCCGGGGCCCACCGCGTCGGTCACCTCCACCGGAACGTCGATCACGCCGGCGCGCGATCTCACCCGGGCATGCTTGCCGAGCTGCAGACGTGCGACGTCGGCGGGGTGAATCTGCAACGTGCACCGGTCTGGTCCTTTGGCCAGCGTGGGCAGGTTGTGCATCCAGGAGTTGTTCGACCGCAGGTGACGCCGCCCGACCAGCACCATGCTGTGTTTGCGGGGCCGCAGCAAGCTGGTGCGCAGCTGGGCAACATCGTCCACCAGCGGGGCCGGAGCGAGCTCGATCTGCCCCGACGGTGTGGTGAGTATCCCGGGCAGTTGCGGGGTCAGTGGCCCGAAATCCATCCCGTCGGGATACTCACGCACCCGGGCGAGGGTCAGCGGGTGGCCGCCGTCGCGGTAGGGCCCGGCACGCAACAGCAAGTCGAGCAGACGTTCGGGACCGCCGGGCTCGGCAGTCGAAGTGCCGCCGGCGTGCCTGTCGCCGTTGACGGTACGGTTCAGCGTTTCGGCGACCATATCGTCGATGGCTTTCAGGTCGGCCGCGGCGCCTTGTCGTGCCAGGATTCCGATCAAGCGCAGTAAGATCTGCCAGTCCGCCTGGTCGCCGGGCTGCGCGGGGAGCACTGGCGGTGAGTAGGTGGCGGTGTTGCGGATCGCGAAGTGGCCGAAGAACAAGTCGTAGTGGGGCTTGGTCAGCGGCGAGAGCGCCGGCAACAGCACGTGCGCGTGCCGTGTCGTTTCATTGCGGTACAGATCCAGGCTGACCATGAGATCGAGCTGCTCGAATGCCGCCGCGAGGCGAGAGCTGTTCGGAGCTGAGCGCGCCGGATTTCCGGCGACGGTGATCAGCGCCTTCACCTGCCCGGCTCCCGGTGTGTCGATCTCCTCGGCAAGGCACGCCAGCGGCAGCTCGCCGAGGGTTTCGGGGGCGCCACGCACGCGGCTGCGCCATCGCCCGATCGCGGCGCCCGTCCGCCCCGCCGTCACCAGTCGCAGATCGGCCGCCGGGCGGGCGAACATGGCACCGCCGGGCCGATCGAGGTTGCCGGTCAGCACATTGAGGACGTCAATCAGCCAGCTCGACACGGTGCCGAATCGCTGAGTGCAGGTGCCGGTGCGGCCGTAGACGGCCGCAGCAGGCGCGGTGGCGAGATCACGCGCGATGCGGCGGATCCCCTCGGCCGGGATTTCGCAGTGCGGCGCAACAGTTTCCGGCGAAAACTCACGCGTGACCTCTTCAACATCCTCGACGCCGCGAACGTGCGGACCCAGTCGGCCAAGATCGATCAGGCCCTCACTGAACAGCACCTGCACCAATGACGCCAGTAGTAGCGCATCGGTGCCCGGCCGGATCGGGTAGTGCTCGTCGGCTCCTTGGGCGGTTCGCGTGCGGTTGGGGTCGACCACGATCAACCGTCCCCCGCGGCGCCGCAGTGCGCCTAGCCGTGCCCGCATACCCGGAGCGGTGAGCAGGCTCCCGTTGGACACCATCGGGTTGGCGCCCAAGATCAACAGATAGGAGCAGCGGTCGATGTCGGGCAGCGGCACGGTGTACATCCCGCCGAACATGAGTTGGCAGGCAACGAATTTCGGCATCGCGTCGACGGTGTTCGCGGTGTATATGTTGCGTGAGCCGAGGGCCCGCATCGCGGCACTGGCGTACAGCGTCGTGGCGAAATCATGTGCCACGGGGTTGCCGAGGTACAAGGCCACGGCATCCGCGCCGTGCCGGTCGATGATCGCGGTGAGTCGTTCATCGATGACCGCGAACGCCTCCTCCCAGGACGTGGGCTCGAGCCGCCCGTCGGCGCCGCGGAGATGCGGTGTGCGTACACGGTCGGGATCGACATGAAGCTCTTTGAGTCCGAAGGCTTTCGGGCACACATGTCCGCGACTCAGAACATGGTCGCGATTGCCGCGAATGGAGACGACCTCACCGACATCCACGCTGCTCTCCAAACCGCAACCGGCCTCACAGAGCGAACAGACATGCCGTCGAACTTCCATACCGTCAGTATAAACATACCGTCGGTATGTACCACAAGTATGTACCGCAAGTACGTTATGCTGACGACCGTGACCGGCCCGCGTACCCAGGCAGAACGCACGCGCGTCACCATCGAGCAGATCGTCTCGGTGGCGCGCCGCGCATTCGCCGACGACGGCTTCGACGCCACCTCCGTCGATGGCATCGTCGAGCGTGCCGGCATGACCAAAGGCGCCCTCTACCACCACTTCGCGGGCAAACGCGCGTTGTTCGCCGCCGTTTATGAAGCCGAGCAGCATGCGATCGGCCAGGCTGTCCTGCGCGCTGCCCGAGGCGGCGACAGCAGCTGGCAGAATTTCCTGGCCGGCTGCCGCGCTTTCTTCGACGCTGTGCTGGATCCGGGCGTGCAGCGCATCACGCTGATCGACGCGCCCGCTGTCCTCGGCTGGGAGATGATGCGCAAGCTCGAGGACGAGCATGTCACGTCGCTGCTGCGGCAGGGTCTTTCTCAAGCGATCGCTGACGGCCACCTCGAACGCCAGCGCGTGGAGCCCCTGGCGCACCTCGTACATGGCGCGATGTGCGAAGCCGCGATGACAGTTGCCCGCTCACCGGACCCCAAACGCGCGAGCAGAGATTCGCTGGCGGCCCTGGAAAGCCTGCTCAACGGTATCGCTGTTCGCCGCAAGCCCTGAGCCAGCGCTGCAACTCACCAGTCGCGCTAGTGACGCTAGCGCGACCAGCGCAATGCGGATACGATCCAACCGTGGATACGATCAGCAGCACGGACGCCAAAAACCAGCTCAACCGGCTTTTGAACGACGTCAAGGCCGGCGCGTCGTTCACCATCACGAGCCACGGTCAGCCCGTCGCGCAGCTCGTACCGATCAGTGCCGTACCGCGCAGGTTCGGCCAGCTGCCAAGCCTTGTCGTACCGAGCGACTTCGACGACGCACTGCCGGCAGCAGAACTAGCGGCCTGGGAAGACGCCGAGGCGTGAACGTCCTGCTCGATACCCATACGTTGCTGTGGCTGGTCAGTAACCCCTCGAATGTCGACGCCGATACGCTCGCAATCCTGGCCGATCCGGGAACCGCTGTCTGGATCACCGCTGCCTCGGCATGGGAAATCTCGACCAAGACTCGGCTAGGCCGCCTCGACGGCGGAGCCTTGTTGTCGACCTGGACGGACGTTATTGCCGCCATGAGCAGCACGGAACTGGCCATCGACTCCGCTGATGCGATCCTCGCCGGGCGACTTCCCTGGGAACACCGCGACCCGTTCGACCGCATCATCGTCGCCCAGGCGCTACGCCGCAATCTGACCATCGCCACCCGCGATACCAAGATCATCGATGCGGCGATCACACCGACCCTCAAGGCGTGAACCGCCGCCAATCAGTAGGCCGCGACTAAATGCTGTAGCGCCTCAGCCGCTGCAGCCGCCGCATCCCGGCGGCGGCCACCTTCTCGCCAGTGGGCCGAAGTGCCTCTTCGAGCCGCGCCTGAACGTCCGCGGTGTCGAGGTGCGTGCCAATCGCGACGAGGTGACTGGCCCCAGCGCCCGCAGGCGCGGTCACCACGTGCACCGACGTGCCGACGACATTAAAGAGGTAGTGGCGCTTGCCGATCGCGACCGTGCCCTTCATCCGGTAGACGCCCGGCGGCGGCTGCTCGAGCAGGTCGATCAGCGGTCCCGGGTCAACGGCGCCACCGCCGACGACGGTCACCGACGTCGCGTGCACGTGGCCGTGGTGCTCGTCGTGAGCGCCGGCGGCCTCGTCGATAAGCAGCTCCCGAAGCGACATCTGGCCGGTCTCGCCGCCGTCGCTGACGTCGTAGAGCAACCGGGGATCCACCCGTCCTGCCACCGCACCCACCACGTGAGCGTCGGGATTCAGTTCGCGCACACGGGCTTCGACCCGGCCAAGGGTATCTTCGCGGGCGTCCTCGGCGATCCGGTCCAGCTTGTTCACCACGACCAGGGAGGCCACGCCGTAGCGCGGCGGCGGGGCGGACCCGGTGTCGACGGTGTCGAAGTGCTCGGCTGCGTCGATGACGTCGACGACACCGCCGTGGCGTATCCGCTCCACCCCGCTGAACCGAATGACTCGCGATACCGCCGCCGGCTCCGCCACCCCGCTGGCCTCGATGATGATCGCGTCGAGGGCGAGCTTCGGGTCGGTAAGCTTCTCCAGCGCCTGGTCAAGCGCGCCGTCATCGGGCAGATGGCAGATGCATCCGCCGGCGATGGACATCGGCTCGTCGACCTGTCCGGTGACCAGTCCGGCGTCGACGTTCAGTTCACCGAAGTCGTTGATAACGACCCCGATTCGCGCTCCCGGAGCCCGCAGCACATGGTTGAGCAGCGTGGTCTTGCCCGCCCCGAGGTACCCCGTCAGCGCGATGACCGGGATAGCGGGCATGTTGCGATCGGCCACCCGGCCATTATCGACAGCGCCCACACGGGGTAGAAGCCGGCCCTTCAGTTGCCGTACAGATGCAGCGCCCGCCCGGTCACGGTGGCCACGTCGCCGCTGAGCCCCGCGATGGGCGGACCGCCACGCTGATGGATCACGTTCGCCAGCACGACCACGTAGGTGTCCGACCCCGGGTCGACCCACAGCGTCACTCCGGTGAACCCGGTGTGCCCGAAGCTACCGATCGGAAAGATCATCCCGCGCGGCCGGGAGTGCGGCGTATCGATGTCCCAGCCGAAACCGCGGAGATCCTGTCCGCTGATCGCCGGATAGTGCGCAGCGAGCAGGGGATCGGCTCTATTGGGCGACGTTGCATTCGCCTGCTGCGCAGCGGCGTTCGCGGCTACCAGCTGCGCTGGGTCATGCCCGGGCTGCTGGGGTGTCGTCATCAATTCCAGGGTCGCTCGCCGCAGTGGAAACGGGCTCGGGCGCCCGGCAAGCCGATCGAGTAGGGCCTGGGCGTACCTGCCGATGTCACTGGCGGTCGAGAACACCCCGGCGCTGCCGGCCACCCCTCCCATGCGGCGTGCCGTCGGGTCGTTCACCGTGCCGCGCAGCAGTTGGTCGTAGTCGGGGTTGATTCCGGGGGTGTCTTCGTCATGCGCTGTCGGCGCGATGCGGGCCAACAGGTCGGTTCTCCAGCCACCTGCCGGGCACTGGCCGTCCGGGGATGCGCTCGCGTCCAATGCGATAGCGGTACCGCGGATCTGATGCGGGCCACACGCTCTGGCGGCAGGCAGGTAACGGGTGTCGGTCATGCCCAGCGGCGCAAAGACGTTGTCCTGCACATAGGTGTCCAACGGTTGGCCGGTCATCGTCTCGACCAATGTGCCCAGGATGATGAAGCCGATGTCCGAGTAGTGGAAGATCTCGCCGGGGCCGAACTCCAGCGGTGCAGTCAGTGCCCGATGAGCACCACCGGCCTTGTCGGGCTCGGTCAGGCCCCACGGACCCTGGTGGCTCAAATCGCCACCGATGCCCGAGGTGTGGGTGAGCAGCATGCGCAACGTCACCTGGGCGCGCCGGGGGTCGCCTGCCTCGTTGAACTCCGGCAGGTAGGTCTGGACGGGTTCGTCGATCTGGACCCGGCCCTGTTCGTACAGTTGCAGGACCGCGACGGCCGTCGCGAGGCACTTCGTCAACGACGCGATGTCGAAGATCGTGTCCTCGGTCATCGGCTCGGCGGGGGCAGGCGAGCCGTCGAGCCACGGTTCGTCCGCGAGCTTGCGCGCGCCGAAGGCCTGGCTGAACACGATCGCGCCGGCGTGCCCGATCCGGACCACCGCTCCGGGCAGCCGGGGAACCGCGATCGCGTCGTTCATCAGCGCAGCGACCGGAGCGATCAGCTCCGCGCGAGGTCGGTAGGGCGCATCCTCACGAGGTATGAGGGGCACTGTGGTGGACGCGGTGCTGGCCGGCGGTGGCGGGTGCTGCGGGTCGCCGCATGACGGAACCAACGCCAGCACGAGCGCGACGCTTCCCACGGCGCAGGCCCGGGTGATGCGCGATCTCGACACCGTCACAGCATCGACGGATCGCCCCCAGTCGTCCAGCCCGCGTCACCGGTTGGGGCGGGCAACGTGGTGATGGCTCCAGACCGCATCATCTCGCTACCCTCGATATGTGCCGGACCTAACGAACCCGCCGCCCGCTCGACGTCTGCGCCGGGAACCGGAAGTGAAACCCAGTGCTTCGAGCGATGCAAGCCCCATCGTTCTCGATGTGGAGGGCTCCGGTGTCCAACCGCCGGTCACCCCTCGGGTGCGTCGGGCGTTCTGGCTACTGGAGCGGATCGCGCCCGCCATCGGGTCGCGGTGGGCGATCGAACTGTGGTGCACCCCGCCGGTCATGGATTCCAGCCTGCGGATGCCCCCCGGCGTCCCGCCCGGCCAGCCGCTGGAAGCGCACTGGGGGGACGGACATCGGATTGTGGGCGAGTCCTGGGGCGAAGGGCCGCCGGTCTATCTGGTGCACGGCTGGGGTGGGCGTCGCCCACACCTGGGGATGTTCATCAAACCCCTGGTCGAATCCGGGCATCGGGTCATCGCGTTCGACCTGCCCAGCCATAACGAGTCCGAGCCGGGCGTACTCGCGCCGGGTCGCACCACCGCCATCGAGTGCGCCGAAGCGGTGGCAGCCATGATCCGCACACACGGGCCGGCCCGCGCGGTGGTCGCCCACTCCCTGGGGGCCAATGCGACCGCGTTCGCGGCGTCGTGGGGCGCCACGGTCGGACGGTTGGTGTTCCTCGCGCCGATGGGCGAGTTCCCGATCTACCTGGATCTGTTCGCCGCGCGCCACAACTTCGGCCGACGGATACGCGCCGGCCTGCATCGACGCCTTGAACGCCGGATCGCCATGCCGCTCGAGGACACCAACATGGTCCGGATTGCCGAACGAACCGACTATCCGCCGCTGCTGCTCATCCACGACCCCGATGACCCCGACACTCCGTATGCGACGAGCGAAAAGGTCGTCGCCGCATGGCCGGGCGCACGCTTGATGACGACGGCAGGGCTCGGCCGGCTGGCGCATTTCCGAATCTTGCGGCACCGCCCCGCGATTCGCGCGGGCGTCGAATTCATCGGTCCCGCAACGGTTTAAAAAAGCCGCTACGAGGGTACTGCCCTGCGGGCATTTTCTCAGCGGCGCCGGAGAACCCGACCGCTCACGCAGCATCGGCGGAGCGGCGGCGATCTCCCCTACACTCGCGGGCGATCCGAATCCGACCGAAAGAGGTGATATGGCTATGCCAGAAGAACTCGATCGAGGGTCCGCAATCCACCTTGCCGTCACCACGGCATGGCTGGCGGGCGCGGTAGCCGGCGCCTGGCTGCTGGGTTGGGCGCTGTATTGGCTGCTGCAACGCGTCAGCCGGCGTAGCGGACTGGTCAACGACTTCGCGGCTTTGACCCGAATGCCGGTCCGGGTGATCCTGATGGTGATTGCCGCGCGCATCGCGGTCGGTGCAACCGTCCCAGCCTCGACGCCCGGCCGGGGCGGAGTCGATCAACTGTTCCACATCTTGATGATCGCCGCCGTGACGTGGTTGTTTGCCGCGTTGACACTGCTGGCAGAGCGACGCGCCATCGCCCGCTTCGCGGGCGGCCAGTTGCAGGTAAGCGATGCTGACCGGCTCCAGCGGCGGGTCAAAACGCAGATCACCACGCTGCGGCGGCTCGCGATCGCCGTCGTCGTCGTCCTCGGCACGGCCGCGGCGCTGATGACCTTTCCGTCCTTCACCCAGATCGGCACCACGATGTTCGCCTCGGCCGGGATACTTTCGGTGGTCGCTGGCCTGGCCGCGCAAACCTCACTGGGCTCGGTGTTCGCCGGCATGCAGATCTCGTTTTCCGACGCCGTCCGGGTCGGCGACGTCGTCGTGCTCGAAGGCGAGTGGGGACGCATCGAAGAGATCACGCTGACATATGTCGTAGTCCAAATCTGGGATCAGCGACGAATGATCCTTCCGACCACCTACTTTACGAAGACTCCCTTCGAGAACTGGACCCGGCGAACGACCGAGTTGCTCGGCACCGTGCAGCTCGACGTCGACTTCGCTGCACCGGTTGATGCGATGCGCGCCGAGCTGGACCGCCTGCTCTCAGCGAGCGACTTGTGGGACGGTCGATCCAGCGGGCTGGTCGTCACCGACGCCGTCGACGGCTACCTTCGGGTGCGGATCACGGTGAGCGCAGCCGATTCCGGTGCGTTGTTCGACCTCAGATGCGTTGTTCGTGAGGGCATGGTCGACTGGTTGCAGCGCACGCACCCCGCGGCTTTGCCGCGCTGGCGCGTGGAGCAACCATCTGCCAGCGTCCTGGCCGGCGATTCCGATCGCGTCAGCGACACGAAAACCCCTGCCTACGCGCATTAGCCGGCCATCGTGCCGATCTTCGATCACCGCGACCGTATCGACATCGCCGTGCTGGCGGGCGTGATCGCGGCCATGCACCTGGTCGGATTCGGCACCCTGGCCCTGATCGCACCACGCGGCTACTACGCGGGCACCGAGGCGTTCGGCATCGGGCTGGGCGTGACCGCCTACCTGCTCGGCCTGCGGCACGGATTCGATGCCGACCACATCGCGGCCATCGACAACACCACCCGCAAACTGATCAGTGACGGGCAGAAGCCCAAGTCCGTCGGTTTCTGGTTCGCGATGGGCCACTCCAGCCTGGTGCTGTTGATGGCCGTCTTGGTTATTGCGGGCGCTCGCGTGGCGGGGACGCTGGCCGACGACACCTCACCGACCCAGCGCGTGCTGGGCATCGCCGGCATCACGGCTTCGGGGCTGTTTCTCTACCTGATCGCGATCATGAACATCGTCGCGATGGTGGGCATATTCCGCGCGTTCACCCGATTGCGACGCGGCTCGTATTCCGAGGACGACCTCGAGGCGGTGTTGGGCGACCGGGGCTTGCTGGCTCGGCTGCTGCGCCCGATCATGCACCGGATCAGGCGTCCATGGCAGATGTTCCCGGTCGGCCTGTTGTTCGGGATCGGCTTCGACACCGCCACCGAGGTCGCGATCCTGGTGCTGGCCGGCAGCGGCGCGGCGGCCGGTCTGCCGTGGTATGCGGTCCTGGTGCTGCCCTTGCTGTTCGCGGCCGGGATGGCGCTGACCGACACCGCCGACGGGCTGCTGATGACCGCCGCCTACGACTGGGCCTTCATGCAGCCCGCCCGCAAGCTCTATTACAACTTCACCGTCACCGGCCTGTCCGTCGCGGTGGCACTGCTGATCGGCACGATCGAGCTGGTGACCGTCCTGCACGACGACCTGCATTGGGAGGGTCCGGTGAGCACCTGGATCAGCGAAATCAGCCTCAATAACGCCGGGCTGGCGATCGTCGCGCTGTTCGCCGTTACCTGGCTGGGCGCGATCGGCTACTGGAAGGCGGGGAAGCTGGTAACGCGGTGGGCGACGAGTTCCCCGCCGCTACGCCTCCGGCGGGAACCAGAAGTCCAGGGTGTCTTCGACGCCGCTCCAGTCGATGCCCATCCAGTCGCCGAAGAAGTCCTTGATGTCGCCGAAGGCGCTGTAGAAGAACGCCACAACTGAGTAGAACAGGCCTTCCCACCAGCCGCTGTCGACCAGCCCATGGCTCCAGGCGTTGATCCAGGCGCCGAACTGGTCGAAGTCGCCGGAGATGTCGATGTCGGTGATCGCGCCGTCGGTGGTGGCCAACTGGTTGGCGACCTGATCTGGCGTGAGCCCCAGATACATCATGTGCTCGTAGAACAAACCCAACTCGGAGGTGGACGCGGGGTCGGTGACCGGGTCCCCGGGGATCGTGTAATCGGTTACCGCGAACCAGTTGTTCGGGGTCTGGACACCCGACAGCAGAGCAGTGTCGAAGAAGTCGGAGGAGGAACCCCCGCCCAAACCCTCCGACGCGGTGTCGGCGCCGACCGGATTGCCGATGAACACGAAATGCAGCAACTGCCGGTCGACGCCGTCGTGGGCCAGCTGGGCCATCGCGATGGAGCCGGCCGTGGCGCCTTGCGACCAGCCGAACACCCACAGCGGGTTGTCGGCATCGTAGGCGTCGGGGTTGGCGTTGAGTTCGGCGTGCACCGCCCGCACGATCTCGGCCGCCCCGACGAAACTGCTGTGGCCCTGCTGGACCAGCGCCGGGGTGGACAGGATCCGCAGCGGCGCATCACAGTCGCCGACACCGACCACGCACGCGGCCGGATCGTCGCCGACGTCGAAACCCAGCGGGTGGAGGAACAGGTCGGCCGCGGTCTGGGCGAAGGTCGGCGACGGAGTGGACAAGATCGTCGGGCCGACGAAGAACGCGGTGTCAGCGAGCAGGTTGACGGCGGCGTAGGTGGCGTGGACCGGCGCGGCGGCAAGCACACCGCCTGCCACGGTGCCGGCAATCGCGATCGGCGCAAAGACCTTGGTGAGCATCACGGGCACGTCCCTTCACCGCAGAAGCTAAAGATTGCCTGAGGGCGATCATGGCAGGGCCGCTTGGCCGAAGTCAACGACGCCCAGGGTCATGGATCGCGGCTGGCCAGGCATAGTCCGCGCGTCCATTGACTCTCGTCGCGCGAGAATGCCATTATCAGCGCGTCTCCTGTCCCGTCGGCCGAGCTCTTACATAAGTTCAAGGTGTGTCGCAATGAACGTAACCAAAGTTTTCGCTCCGGTCGCCGTCGCGGGCGTCATCGCCGCCGGCGTCGCTGGAACTCCGGTCATCCAGACGACGCTCGCCGAAGTGGCCCTGTTGGCGGACACCGCGATCTTCGTCGGCGGGACGATGTTGCCGACGCCCTCGGCGGCGTTCGCCCAAACCGCGGCCGACCTGTTCCTCAACCCGCTGGGCTTCGACGCCGGCGACGATCCGACGGTCTGCGTGATCGGTGCCGGCATCTGCGATTCCCCGCTGCAGGTGCTGACCACCCCGCAGCTGATCCTGCAGGGGCACAGCAGTTTCGTCGGGGCGGCCGAGATCGTGCGGGCGGTGCAGGCCCAACTCGACGCCAACCCAGGCGGCTTCGATGCCGACAATCCGCTGTGGGTGTTCGGCTACTCGCAGGGCGCCACGGCCGCCTCGATCGCGATGGCGCAGCTGGCCCACGACGGTGTCGACCCGCGGTTGCTGCACTTCGTGTTCATCGGCGATCCCTCCGATGCGAACGGCACCTGGCCGCACAACACCAGCGACACGCTCTGGGACCGGCTCTTCGACATGCCGATACTCAACGGCAACCAGACCCCCAACGAAGCCTTCCCGGCGACCATCTACACCTTCCCGGGTGATCCCGTCGCCGACGCCAGTTCCAACTCGATACTCGGCCTCTTCTACGAGCACGTCATGTACCTGGGGCTCACCCCCGAACAGGTAGCCGACCACACCACAACCACCGACGGCATGCTCACCAACATCGACATCTCCGGTGACATCGACCAGTTCAGCGCCTGGCTCAACGCGTTCGGTAGTGGGTTGCTCGACAGCGCCGGGATAGACGCCCTGTTCAATTCGATTGTGGCCTTCGTTTACAACGCCTTCGGCAACATCGAGGGCTTCTTCACCGAATGGATGGGCATCGACTGGGGCGGGGTCGAGGCGACGCTCGACTACTGGTTCCCGGAGGCCTAGGCGATCCGGGCCGAGCTCTCGCCTGCAAGGCGTTTGACCCGGCGGAGAACCGGCAATCCCAGGTGTTCGGGCCGGCGACCCCGACGCCGGCCGCGATCACGGCAGGGGACCGGTCCATGGGCTTCGACCTCACGCCGACGGCGGCGCAGCACGACCTTGCCCGCCGCACCCACCAATTCGCCGAATCGGTCATCCGGCCGGTCGCACTCGATTACGACCAGCGCCAGGAATTCCCGTGGCCGGTACTCGAGGAGGCCGCCGCGCAGGGTTTTTACAGCCCGCTGTTCTACCGCGACCTGATCGGCGACTCGACGGGCTTGTCGTTGCCGATGTTCATGGAAGAGTTGTTCTGGGGCTGTGCCGGAATCGGTTTGGCGATCGTGATGCCCGCACTCGCGCTCTCGGCGATCGGACAGGCCGCCACCGGCGAACAGATGCTGCAGTGGGCGCCGGAATGCTTCGGCACGCCAGGCGATCTCAAACTCGCGGCCCTGGCGATCTCCGAGCCCGAAGGCGGCAGCGACGTCCGTAACCTTCGCACTACCGCCCGCCGCGACGGTGACGATTGGATCATCGACGGCCACAAGATGTGGATCGGCAACGGCGGCATCGCCAACGTGCACGTGGTCAACGCCGTCGTCGACCCGGAGCTGGGCCACCGCGGCCAGGCGCTGTTCATTGTGCCCGGCGGCACCCCCGGACTAGAGATGGTGCGCAAACTCGACAAGCTGGGCTGCCGAGCGTCCCACACCGCCGAACTGCGCTTCGACGGTGTCCGCATCCCGGCGGAGAACCTGCTCGGCGGCCAGGACAAACTCGACCACAAACTGGCCAAAGCCCGCGAAATACTCTCCGGCGCACCGCCATCCGGATCGGCCACCCTGGGCACCTTCGAGCAGACCCGGCCGATGGTCGCCGCTCAGGCGATCGGCATCGCCCGCGCCGCACTGGAATACGCGACCGACTACGCCACTCGACGCGAGGCCTTCGGCGGCCCCATTATCGACAACCAGGGCATCGCGTTCCCGCTGGCCGAGTTGGCCACTGCGATCGATGCGGCGCGGCTGCTGACCTGGCGGGCGTCCTGGATGGCGGCCAACGGGATCAGCTTCGGCCGCGGCGAGGGATCGATGGCTAAGCTGGCCGCCAGCGAAACGGCCGTGCGCGTCACCGAGCGCGCCATCCAGACACTGGGCGGCTGGGGCTACATCACCGAGCATCCGGTGGAGAAGTGGTACCGAGATGCCAAGCTGTACACCATCTTCGAAGGCACCAGTGAGATTCAGCGGATGGTGATCGCCCAAGCGCTCGGTGCCGCGGTCGGCACTCCGCCGCTGCACGTCGAGATCGAGCCATCCGGTGGACCGTTGAACCGGATGTTCGGGCGCGGCGCACCACTGCGCACCCGCGCCGCCGCCGGCGCACTGGCGATGCAGGACCGCATCCCCGCACCGGTGCTGCGGGCCGCCATGAAGCTGTTGCGGCCTCCAAGGTAATCACGAACCCGCGCCCAGCCGGCACTCGGGTCGCAAATCCACCTCGGGCTGCTCACCCAGTGCCAGTCGCGCCACCGCCCGCCCGATCGCTGGGGCCTGCTTGAACAGATTGTGGCCGGCGACGAATACCAAGCCGTCGCGCTGCCAGGCCGCGAAACCGTCGTCGCTCCAGGGCACCCGGGTGACCCAGCAGTGGCGGTACCCCACCGGAGCCGGATCCAGTCCCGGCAGTGCGCGGCGCACGTAGGCCACCGCCCGATCGGCCAAGGCGGTCAGCTCCGCGGGGTCGGGGAAGCCGCCGTCGGGATCCACACCGACGCTCTCACTGAGCCCGACGGCGTAGTGGCGGTTGCCGGGCAGCGCGGCGGCATAGGTGCCGGTCTCGCCGAATGCGCCACTGCTGTCCTGCAGACAGGCCAGAGACTCGGCGGACTCAGTGACGCCGAAGGTCAGCCGGACGTGCGCGGACAACCGCACCGGCAGCGCCAACCCGACGCCGCGCGCCAGCCCGGCGGTGCCACGTCCGGCGCACACCACCACCGCGGAATGCTCGGTGCGGGCGCCACCGGTCAGCACCTCGGCCGTGCCGCTGCGGGTCGGGCGCACCGCCAGCACCTCGTCGGCGACCAGCCGCTCACCCAGCCACCCGGTGAGTGCGCCGATCGCCGCCCGGGTGCGGATCGACCCGCCGGCCTCATCGAGCATCGCCGGCCCGTCGTAGTCGGCCAGCGGTGGCAGCAGGGCGCGCAACTCCGCGCCGTCGATGCGGCGGACCGGCACCCCGCCCGCCTCGTCAAGGGTCGCCAGCCGCTTGCTCACCGCGGGGCCGATCGCGACCGCGCCGTCGGACGAGACCAGTTCGGTGCCGGCGCATTCGGCCCACTCCGCCCAGATCGCTCGACTGGCCCGCGCCAGTGCGACCAGCCGCGCGTCGTCGTGGGCGTGCCGAAAGATCCGGGATTCGCCACCGGACTGGCCGTCGCCCGGCACGCCGCGTTCATACACGCGCACCGTGGCACCCAGCTCGGCCAGGGCGTACGCGGTGCTCAGGCCGACGATCCCGCCGCCGACCACGCCGACGTCGACGGTCGTCACCGCCGCCCCGGCGCCGTCGGTCGAAAGACCTGCAACGCGCGATAGCGCACGGTGAATTCGGCCTCCGCGCAAGGGCTGTCGACCTCTCCGTCGCGGGCGAGGGGCACCGGGCCGTCGGGTGCGGTGAACCGGAACTGCGGAACCTGCAGCTCGTGGTAGAGCCGACTGCGCTGCAGCCGTCCGGTCAGCAGGGCGACCAGCATTCGCAGCGTGGACCACGGCCGCCCGGTTTCCAGGATCCGCACGTCCAGCAACCCGTCGTCCATCCGGTTCCGGACGGCCGGAGCGAAGCCGACCGGCAGATAGGCGGAGTTGCCGAGGAAGAACAGCGACGTCTGCAGCGTCTTGTCGTCGTAGGTGATGCGGACCGGTTGTTCGCGCCGCAGCGTCATCAGCATCGCGTAGGCGCTGGCCACCGGCTTGCCCACCTTGTGCTGCAGTCGTTCACGACGGCGCACGAAGGCCGGGTAGGCGCCGACGCTGGCGGTGTTGACCACGGTCGTCTCGTCGTTGAACTGGACCACGTCCACCCGCGACAAGCTGCCCTCGGCGATGGCCCGGACGGTTTTCGCGGTGGTATCGCAGCCGATGTCCTTGGCGAAGTGGTTCAAAGTACCGCCGGGAAACACCGCCAGTGGCAGATCGCGCTCCACCGCGACGCCGGCGGCGGCGGCCACCGACCCGTCGCCGCCGGCGATCGCCAGCACCTCGGCGGAATCGGCCGCCAGGCGTAACGCTTCGGCCACGTCGTCGTCGGGACCGAGTTCGACGACGGAGACGGCCGGTAGTGCTGTGCGCACCTCCTCGGCGACCTCGCCGGCGCGCCCGCCGCCGGAGCGGGGGTTGACCACCAGGGTCACGCCGGCGCCGTCGGGGCGCGGCGGGCAGGCGACCCGCAGGGTATCGACGTGTTGCGGGGGCAGTGACGGGATCGGCGGCACCAGTTTCGCCCCGGCCACCGCCATGGATGCACCGATGCCCAGTCCGGCGAGCACATCGCCGGGGTAGTGGGCACCGGTGGCGATCCGGGACAAGCCCACCAGGCCGGCCAGCCCGGCGATCGGAAGACCCAGCAGTGGGCTCTCCAACCCCACCCCGGTGGCGAACGCCGCGGCACTGGCGGAGTGCCCCGACGGCAACGAGTTCGACAGCGGCAGCCGGCGCGCGCGGCGCAGCAAGGGGACCTGCAGGATGTCCGGGCGTGCCCGGGGCCGTATCCGCTTGACCACCTGGTTGGTAACCAGGCTGGTGAGAGCCAGGCTGACCACCCCGCGGGCGGCGGCGCGCTGGGCGGACGAGCGGCCGGTCGCGGCCATCACCGCCGCGAGGGCCAGCCACAGTTTGGAGTGGTCGGCGGCGCGGGTCAGCGGCGGCATGGTGGTGTCGAGCAGTCGGCTGGGCGAGTGTGCGATCGCCCTGAACACCTCGGCATCGAGCTCGCCGAGGCCTTGGGTGATCTGGCGAAGCCCGGAACGTCGGCGCCGCAAGGGCGTCATTCTGACCACAGCAGTGATTCCTCCGTCCGCCGGCCCACTGCAGGTGCCGTGCCGTAGCCCTATACCCGCTTACCGGCCGGGAAACGCATCGCCGCGACCATTTTGCCAATCCACTGGTAATTTGGTGCCATGAACGTGACAGTGGACCGCCTGGGCCGGCTGGTCATTCCCAAAGCGCTGCGGGTGGCGCTCGGCATCACCCCCGACACGGAGCTCGAACTGATTCCGGACGGATCTGGTCTGCGGATTGAGCCCGTCCAGCGGCGTCCCCGCCCGATCGAAACGCGTGACGGTCTTCCAGTGCTCGGCCCGGTGGAGGGTGCGGTACTGACCGATGACGATGTGCGCCGACTTCGCGATGACATCCAGCGATGACCTGTGGGCCTGCGACACCAGTGTTGCCGTCGCCGCGCTTGATTCGACCCACGAAGCCCACAAGGTCTGCCGCCGAGCCCTCGTTCAACGTCGCGCCGCGCTCGCAGGCCACGCGAGATTCGAGACGTATTCGGTCCTTACTCGTCTCCCTCTCCCGCTACGCCTGAACGCAACTCAAGCGGCCTCGGTACTGGCGCAGGCATTCCCGGCCAAGTGCTGGCTCGACGCAGCTGCCACCAGCGAGCTCTTTGAGCGGCTCGCCGACCTCGAGATCGTCGGCGGATCCGTGTACGACGCGCTCGTCGGTCAGGCGGCATCGACCAACCAGCGCGTGCTGCTTACTCGTGACCGTCGGGCAGAGCGCACCTATCGCGTACTCGATGTGCCATACCGGTTCGTCGACTGAGAAGCTCCGGCGAGCGACATCCGCGATTCGACAGCGGGCTGAGCGCGTTCACCGGCGACGACCTTTGTTGACGTCCACCAAGCCGTACGGCTAGCTTGGTGACGATCCGGCAGGCCGTCACCTGCGCGAACTGCGCAGATCGGCCGTCGACCAGGAACTCATCACAGATTGGAACCGAGCTATGGCGTCAGCGACCCTGGGAGTCTCGGTGTGCATCGCGTGCGTCGTGCTGCTCACCCTTGCATTCTTCTTGTCGATCGGCGCCTGATCGAGCCGTCCACCGCTCAGTAATCCCAGACGGCTGGTACGCAGCGGAAGGCGTTGCCGGCGACGGCCACCCGGCACACCGATGGGAACGGCAGGTGGGTGGCCACCAGCGACTCGCGGGTCGACGCCAGCTCCTGCAGAAGACGAACCCGGACCCGAGCCGCTTCCTCGGGGTCGTGTTCGAACCCGTTGTGCCATCCGGGATTCTCGAACCCGACCTGGAAGATGGCGTCCCCGGCAAACGTGAGGCGGTCGCCTCCCGAGGCCAGGCGGACCACGCTGTGCCCGGGTGTGTGGCCGCCGGTGCGGCAGACCAGCACTCCCGGCGCGACCTCGTACTCCGTCTCGAACGGACGCAGCCGGTCGCGGTATTCGTCCAAGAACCGCGTGGCGATCGACCGGAGCGCAACGGGCACCGGCGCCGGCATCTGGGTACCGGAGAAGTCCGGCGCCTCCCAGAACTCCGCCTCGGCGGCGGCTAGATGAATCCGCAGATCCGGGCGCAGGCGCGCCTTCAGCCCGTCGGTGAGCAATCCACCCACGTGGTCCATGTGCAGGTGGGTCAGCACCACATCGGTCACCGCCGAGGGATCGATGCCGGCGGCCTCTAGCCGCTGGACGGTCTGCCCCGCCCGCGGGAAGTCCGGAAACTCCACGCCCAGACCGGCGTCGACGAGGATGGTTCGGTCGCCGGTGCGCACCACGACCACGTTGAGCGGCCAGTTGATCACCTCCGGCGGCAGGAACATGTCGTCCAGCCAGCGCGTCAGGTCCGCGGCGTCGACGTTGGTGGCCATCGTCGCCGCGGTGATGGGCAGTACCCCGTCACTGATGACCAGCACCTCGATCTCGCCGACCTGTACGGCGTAGCGCGACGGCACCAACTCCGGGGTGCGCGTCCCGGGGCGTAAGGCGTTGTCCAGGCTCATGGTCATCTCCTCGATCGATGCGGCCCTGATCGGTGCCGCGGTGAGCTGTTGCGATCCGGGTCGAGAATCGCCTGCCCAGGTGATCGGGCGCGCCCTGGAAAGTGCGTAGTCCTATGGTCAAGCGGTGACAATCAGCTACGACCAGGCGCTGCAGGAGCAGATCCGGACCCATCTGGGTGGGCACCACCGCCGAACCGTGACCGACCCGACCAAGCGGCACGCGGCCGTCGCGGTGGTGATCGTGGACTCCGACATCGGCGAGGACCGGGTTGATCCCGCGCCGGTGGACGACTGGATCGCCGGTCGGCCTCTGCCGGAGGCCGGCCTCGACGGCCGCATGATCGATGTCTCCGGCGGTGCGGCTTTCTTCCTGTGCCGCAGGGCGTCTCGCCTCAATTCGCACGCCGCTCAGTGGGCGCTGCCCGGTGGCCGGCTCGATCCTGACGAGACCGCGGTCGATGCCGCGCTGCGCGAGCTGGACGAGGAGCTCGGCATCAGTTTGCCCGACTCGGCCGTGCTGGGCCTGCTCGACGACTACCCGACACGGTCGGGATACGTCATCACGCCGGTGGTGATCTGGGGCGGTGGACGCCTGGAGCCTCGGCCCGCGCCCGACGAGGTGGTGGCGGCCTACCGAGTGGGACTGCACCAACTGCAGCGCGACGATTCGCCGCGGTTCATCGACATTCCGGAGAGCTCACGCCCGGTCGTGCAGATTCCGTTGGGCAATGACCTGATCCACGCGCCGACCGGGGCCGTGCTGCTGCAGTTGCGGTGGCTGTGCCTGGAGGGCCGATCCGACCGGGTCGACGAGTTGGAACAGCCGGTGTTCGCCTGGAAGTAGGTCCGGGCGCCGGCGACCGGACCTAGGCTGCGGTGCATGATCAAAGACCGCGCTGCGCTTGCTGCCGGCGCCATACGGCTGGCCTCGGGTCTGTCCTTCCTCGCCGACCCGCTTCGGGCGAACCGGTGGTGGGGGGAGCCGGATGACCCGGGCCCGTCCGCGCGACTGTTGCTTCGTTCCATGGGTTACCGCGACGCCCTGATCGGAGGGCTGCTGCTGACAGCGGCGTTGCGGGGCCGAAACACCCGGGGTTGGTTTTTGGCATCCGGTGGCGCCGATGCGGCCGACCTGCTGGGCGGGATGAGCGTGCATGGCGATCTCAAGCGCGGACAGCAGATCATCGGCCTCGGTGGAGCGGTTGTCGGCATCGGGGTGGGGCTGTGGGGCGCCACCCGTCGCGATCGCAGCGCCGCGTCGTAGCTCTGTGCGGCCACTACCTCACGGATGCAGGTTCCACTGTCCGCAGTCCTGGGCCAACACGTCGTTGACGTCGACCTCGATCCCGCCGACGATCGGGCCAGGCGTCGACGCGGTGCTCACGATGCGCTGGAAAAGAACCGCGCCGGGAAATATCTGCCCGCGAGACCAGGATCGGGTCTGCCAGGCCCAGCGGTGTCCGGGGGTGCGCGAGTTGCCGATCACCCCGTCGGCGGCGGCCCACTGGCAGACGTTGACGCCGCCGTAGACGCCGGTGCGCTGCACCCCGATCACCGAATTGATACCGCGAAACCACTGTAGCGCAACGTTGTTCCAGGTATCGCGATTGATGTCGTCGTCGACGCTGAAGAAGATCGGCGCGCTGCGCCCGCCGCCGGCCGCGGTGTGCAGATTCCAGGCGGTCTGCGCGTCGGCGACGCCGCCGGCGTAGCCGCGGGTGAAGTCCGACGGCGCCGTCCCACCGGGCTTGCCGTACTGGTAGTTGCTGACGATCACCAGTCCCGCGGCGGTCAAGGACTCGGCGTAGGGGCGGGTGATGGGTTTGGCGCCGAAGTTCGATCCAGGACGTGACGTCGACACGTAGTTGATCACCCCGGCATGGCCGGCGGCGCGGATGTCCTGCGCGGGAATCTGGCGCATCGCGTAGTCGATCAGCGTGGGCGCGGCGGCCGAGGCGGTCGGCGTGCCGGAGACCGCGGATGCCGCGCCTACCCCGGCGAGCGCCGCAGCGGAGGCGTACCGCAGTGCGTCGCGCCGGGAGACCGGGCGCGACGCGCGACGGGTCACCGGGTAGTTCTGCATCGCCCGATGTTAACAATGTGGCTGCTGTTACCGGTGTTGCCCACGCCGAGGCATCCTCCGCAGATACCATGCGCCCGTGTCGATACGTACTCGATGGCAGGTGCTGGCCGGCTGGTCTCTGGTCGCGATCTGGTTGGCGGCGACCATAACAGCGGCATTGAACATCGGATCACCGAGACAGGCTGTGGCCGAAGCCGTTTACGGTGCCGCGCTGGCAGCGTTCGTGGTGCTGCATACCCTGATGCTCTACCGGCCCGCCGGAGCACTTGGCTACCTCGCGCTTGCCGCGGTCGTGGCGTTCGGCTTCGAGGCCTGCAGTGTGGCGACCGGTTTCCCGTTCGGCTCCTACGTTCATCACTTCGAAGGCCCCCGCGCGCTCGGGGTGCCCTTCACGGTGGTGTTCGGCTGGGTGGTGCTGGCCTGGGTGGCGTGGGTCCTGGCCCGGGTGATCGTCGGCGACAACCGCGACCGCCGGGTGTTCGTGCTCGTGACGCCCGTCGTGGCCACCCTCATCCTCGGCGGATATGACCTGGTGATCGATCCGATCGCGGCCTACGCTCGCGGCTTGTACTCCTACGGGTCGCCCAGCGGTGCCCTCGGCGTCCCGCTGAGCAACTATTTCGGGTGGTTGTTCACCGGATGGGTGCTGTTCCAGGTGTTTTCGTTGGTGGAAGGACGCTGGCGCCGTGACCCCCGCTTCTCCACGCGATCGACGCTGTTGATGCCGGCCGTCATCTGGTTCGGACTCGCATTGCAGGTCAACCTCGAGATGCTCCGCGTGGGTGATGGGACCGCGACGCTGCAGGGCGGCAGGGTCGTTCCGCTGTCCGACATCTATGCGACCTGTTCCGCGACGGCGTGGTTCACGATGGGCCTGGTCGTGGCGATCAGCGTCGCGCGGCTGTTTCCGGCGACAACGGCGAACCGCCCTTGACATAAGTCAAGCGGTTGACTTAACTCAGGTGACGCCGCCGGTTCCCGGGTCGGCGATCCGTCGAGGAGGCCCATGTCGTCGCCGCCTGAGGCCACCGCCCAAGCCGAATTCAGCGGTCCCCTCCGCGGGTCGGGTAGCCCGCTGGAACTGGGCACCCTGCGCGCCCTCGACGAGCTGCAACAGGTGCTCACGCTGGAGGCGCTCGACGACGGCCGATTCCGCGCGCTCAGCGAGGCCGCCCGGTTCGGCCGGATCTTCGGCGGACAACTCGTCGCGCAGGCGATGTGCGCGGCCGCGGCCACCGTCACCGACCTGAGCCCGCATTCGATTCACGCGTCGTTCCTGCGGCCCGGTGACTCGAGCGCACCGCTGGACATCATCGTCGAGCGCACCCGCGACGGACGCTCGATGTCGGTGCGCCACGTCGTTGTCGAGCAAGACGGCCAGGCCCTGGTGACGGCGACGGTGTCCTTCGACAATCCGGAGGGCGCCGATGTCCTCACCGCGGTGGAGCCCACGGCCACACCGGAATCGCTGCCGTTGCTGCAACATTGGGCGCAGCGTGCCCCCGCAGGGCTGGCCGCCCCAGGAAGTACCTGGATCGACACGCCGCCTCCGCTGGAGATGCGCATCGGCGAAGCGCCGATCTTCCTCGGCGGCGCACAGGCACCCGGGCAGCGCGTCCACTGGATGCGCCTGCCGCGCAAGGTCACCGGCGGCCACCAGGAGCATGCGGCGTTGCTGGGCTACGCCAGCGACTATCTGCTGGTGGATATGGCCTTGCGCTCGCACCCGCACTCGGTCAGCTACGCCACCCACCGGGGGCTGACCCTCGACCACACCCTTTGGCTGCACCGTCCGGTGCAATTCGACCAGTGGCATTCCTACACCCAGCAGACGGTCGCCGTCGGCGGGCATCGCGCCCTGGTGCACGGCACCATCGTCGACGCCGCGGGCCGGCACGTGGCCAGCACCGCTCAAGAAGTCCTGGTCCGGCCGATCACCAGGCGCGCGACGTGACCGCCGCCGCTCATCCGCTGTTCGAAGAGCGTTGGCCCGAAGGAGAATTCCGGTTGTTCCAACTGGGCTTCGTGGTGCCCGACCTGATGCGTGCCGCGGCCCGCTGGGTGCAGGTCTTTGGCGTCGGCCCGTTTCACATCATGCCGCGCGTGCATAGCACCTGCCGCTACCGTGGCGCCGACGCCAGCATCGACGTCCACATCGGCGTCGTACAGGCCGGGCCCGTACAGATCGAGCTGATCCAGGACTTCACCCGGGGCAATTCGGTATTCGCCGAGATGGCGAAGCTACACGGCGACAACCCGTTCGGCTTCCACCAGGTCTCCAGCCTGACCCGCGACTACGACGCGAAGCTCGCCCACTACCTCGACCAGGGCTACGAACTGAGCTGTGAGCTGACCAATGTCGGGCAGCGCGTGGCCTTCATCAATACATTCGCCGATTTCGGATTCTTCACCGAGATCGTCGAAGACAAGCCGAGTTTCCGAACCCACGTCGCCAAGATCGCTCGCACCTGCGAAACCTGGGACGGCACCGACCCAATCCGAATCCTCACCCGCGACGGCTACCGCGTTCCCGACGAACGGGGCACACGAAAGGACGAAAAGCAGTGACTGGCACCATTATCCCGGTCTTCAACCCGTCAACCGAGGAGCAGATCGCCGAGGTCCCTGATTCCGACCAGGCCGCCGTCGACGCGGCGGTGGCCCGGGCACGGGAAAGCTTCGAATCGGGGGTGTGGCGCAAGCTGCCCGCCGCGCGCCGCGCCGAGATCATGTTCCGCGCCGCCGAAATCATCAAAGAGCGCACCGCCGAACTCGCCGAGATCGAGTCCCGCGACAACGGGATGACCGCGATGGGGGCCAGCCAGATCATCAAGGTCTCCCAGGAGATGCTGACCTACTACGCCGGTTGGGTCGGCAAGATTCACGGCGAGTCGGCCAACCTGGTCTCTGACGGCTTGCTCGGCCACTTCGAGGAGTACCACACCTTCACCCAGCTCGAGCCGGTCGGTGTGGTCGGTCTGATCATCCCGTGGAACGGGCCGTTCTTCGTCGCGATGCTCAAGGTGGCGCCGGCGTTGGCGGCGGGCTGCAGCTGTGTGCTCAAGCCCGCCGAGGAGACCCCGCTGACCGCGTTGAAGCTCGAAGAGATCTTCCGCGAGGCCGGCCTGCCCGACGGCGTGCTGAACGTGGTGACCGGATACGGCGAGACCACCGGTGCGGCACTGACCGCACACCCGGACGTCGACAAGATCTCGTTCACCGGGTCCACCGAGGTGGGGCGGCTGATCGTCAAGGCGGCGGCCGGCAACCTCAAGCGCCTCACCCTGGAACTCGGCGGCAAGTCGCCGCTGATCATGTTCGACGATGCCAATCTCGACAAGGCCATCATGATGGCCGGCATGGGGCTGCTGGCCGGCTCGGGCCAAAACTGTTCCTGCACTTCGCGGATCTACGTCCAGCGCGGAATCTACGACCAGGTCGTCGACGGCCTGGCCAACTTCGCTCAGATGCTGCCGATGGGCGGCAGCGACGACCCCAACTCGGTGCTGGGCCCGCTGATCAGTGAGAAGCAGCGCCAACGCGTGGCAGGCATCGTCAACGACGGGGTGGCCGCCGGCGCGCAGGTGATCACCGGCGGCAAGCCGATGGATCGGCGCGGCTACTTCTACGAGGCGACGATCATCACCAACACCACGCCCGACATGCGGCTGATCCGCGAGGAGATCTTCGGCCCGGTGGGATCGGTGATCCCCTTCGACGAGGAGGACGAGGCGATCGCCGCCGCCAACGACACCGAGTACGGGCTGGCCGGCGCGATTTGGACCGAGAACCTCAGCCGCGCCCACCGCGTCGCGAATCAGCTTCGCGGCGGGCAGATCTGGGTGAACTCCGCGCTGGCCGCCGACCCTTCCATGCCGATCTGCGGACACAAGCAATCCGGTTGGGGCGGGGAGCGCGGCCGCAAGGGGCTGGAGGCCTACTTCAACACCAAGTCGGTCTACATCAGCCTGTGACCGCCTCGACACTGCCCGGAGGTGGCTGGTGGTACTGCGCAAAGATGCCTCGGCCCTTGACGGTCGGGTAGCCGTCGTCACCGGAGGCGGTGCCGGGATCGGGCGCGGCATCGCCGAGTCCTTCGCCGAATTCGGGGCGAGGGTGGTGATCTGGGAGCGTGACCCGCAGGCCGCCGAGAGCACGGCCGCCGCGGTCGGGGGCCTGGCTTGTGTGATCGATGTCCGCGATGCCGACCAGGTCGATGCGGCGCTGGCCAGAACCGTCGCCGAGATGGGGCTGCCCACGGTTCTGGTCAACAACGCCGGCGGGGTGTTCGCCTCGCCGTTGCTGGAAACCGCGCCGAAGGGGTGGGACACCCTGATCCGCTCCAATCTGACCCAGGTCCTGCTCTGCACACAGCGCGTCGCGCAGGCCCTGGTGCAACACGGCGCGCCGGGCAGCATCATCAACATCGCCAGCATCGAGGGCACCCGCGCCGCACCCGGTTACGCGGCTTACGCGGCGGCGAAAGCGGGCGTCGTCAACTTCACCAAGACGGCGGCGCTGGAGCTGGCGCCGCACGGCATCCGAGTCAACTGCCTGGCCCCAGACCTCACGCTCACCGAAGGTATCGAGCGGGTCGGCTCGCCCGAGATGCTGGCCCACGCCGGCTACATGATCCCGATGGGACGGACCGGCCACGTTGATGAGATGGCCGGGGCAGCAGTGTTTCTCGCCGGTGAGCTGAGTTCGTATGTGACCGGCCAGACGCTGCACGTCGACGGCGGAACACACGCCGCCGGCGGCTGGTACCACCACCCCGACACCGGCGAATACCTCCTCGGGCCGCCGAAGCCCCAAAGCTGAAAGGAACCGATATGCGGTTCGCCTTCACCTACCCGATCATCACTCATCCGTGCGACCCGGAACTGGTATCTCCGCACGGGGTGACCGCGGTGGCGCAGGCCGCTGAAGCCGCCGGTTTCGACGCCATGGGCTTCACCGACCACCCGGCGCCGACACAGCGCTGGCTCGACGCCGGCGGCCACGACAGCCTGGACCCGTTCGTGGCCATGGGATTCGCGGCGGCACACACCCGAACGCTGCGATTCATCCCGAACGTCGTCGTGCTTCCCTACCGCAACCCGTTCGTGGTGGCCAAATCCGGGGCCACGCTGGATCTGTTGTCCGGCGGCAGGTTCACCCTGGCCGTCGGTGTCGGATACCTCAAGGGCGAATTCGCGGCGTTAGGTGTGGATTTCGATGAGCGCACCGCACTGGTCGAAGAGAGCCTGGACGTCATCCGAGCCATCTGGACCGGGGACGACGTGTCATTTGAGGGCAGGCACTTCTCTGCCCGAGGAATCACCGCACACCCGCGGCCGACCAGTTGCCCGCCGATCTGGATCGGCGGCAACACCGGCAAGGCCCGGCAACGGGCCGCCACCCGCGGTGACGGATGGGCGCCGTTCGCGGCGCCGGCGGCCCTGGCCGGCACCGCCCGGACTGCCGCCATGGATTCCCTCGACGCCCTGGCCGCGGGGATCGAGGATTTGCGGCGGCGCTGCGATCAGGCGAACCGGGATTGGTCGGCGATCGACATCTGCTTTTCCAATCTGGTCGGGGGCCGCCTCGGCTACGACGACTTCGACGCGAGCGCCTATCTGGACGGTCTGGGGCGCCTCGCCGATGTGGGGGTCACCTGGGTACAGGTCGCCGTTCCCGGCGACAGCCTCACCCGCGCAATCGAGGCGATCGAGCAATTCGGCGAAACGGTGATCAAGAAGGCCCGGTAAGAAATGTTCCAACGGCATTAGTGTGGGAGCGTGACTGTGCCGCAGATCATCCGCAATGTGCCGCTGGCCGAGGAGATCCTCGAGTCACACCGCCACCGGGCCCACGGTGACGACATCGGTTGGGACGCCTACAAAGCCCACGTCTACCGGATCTTCAATTTCGCCCGCGCGCTGACACCGGAGAGTCCCGACCGCGACGAGAAGCTCGCGATCGCCGCGGCATTTCACGACCTGGCCGCATTCGACACGATCGACTACCTGGTGCCCTCAATCGAGGCACAAGACGCCTGGCTGCAGAAGACCGGCCGCCAGGCGTGGTCGAACGAGTTGGCGCTCATCATCGCCCAGCATCATCGGCTGGCCGGATACGGTTCCTCCCGCCCGTACGCGCCGCTGGTCGAGGCGATTCGCCGGGCCGACCTCGTCGACGTGAGCCAGGGCCTGATCAGGTTCGGCCTGCCGCGCTCCTACGTCAGCGAGGTGCGCGGCACCTTCGACGCCGGCGTCTTCTTCAAGCGGGTGATCCCCTCGGGCGTGGTGCGGGCGGCCCGCCGATTGCAGCAGCCCGGGTTCTTGCGTCCCGGCAACGCCCTGGTGCGCTCGGGCCACGCCGGACAAGATCGCTGACGACGGTTACCCTTCCCCTGTGAGGCGAGCGGTTTCCCGGCGCGAAGTCCTGCGGTACACCGCGCTGCTCGCGCCGGCACTGGCCGTCCCCGGCTCCCTCGGGGCAATGATCGGCACCCCGACAGCGGCGGCCGAAGGTGTGCAGCTCATCGACTTCGCCGACCGGCTGGTTCAGCCAGAGCAGATCAAAGCGGCCGGCTTCGCCGGAGCCCTGGTCTATGTTTCGGAGCTGCGGCCGGGCGCCACTTTCGATTTCAAGCCGGTCACCCGCGACTATGCAGACCGGCTCCGAGCCGCCGGCCTGCAGGTCGTCAGCTGCTACCAGTACGGCAAACCCGGATGGGCGAACTCCCCGTCGGACTTCACCGGCGGCTACGACGGGGGAGTGGCCGACGCCCGCACCGCGCTCCGGCTGCACAACGCCGCCGGAGGCCCCGACTCAGCGCCGATCTTCTTCAGTGTCGACGAAGACATCGACGCCAAGGCATGGAAAGGCCAAGCGGTGCAGTGGTTTCGCGGCATCAACTCGGTGTTGGGCGCGGCGCGCACGGGAATCTACGGCGGCGCCCGCCAGCTCGGGTGGGCGATCGCCGATGGTGTCATCGGGCACTCGACCAGCCCGGGCCACCGGTGGGCATGGCAGACCAAGGCGTGGTCGGGCGGTGATCGCGAACCGGCGGCCGTGCTCTTCCAGCGAGAAGTCGTCACCGCAACCGACCCGGGCTTCATGATCGACGACATCCACGTCGACGTGGATGACGTCCTGGCACCCGACTTCGGCCAGTGGGATCGGTTTCGCTGATCATGAGTGACAAGCCCTGGGACGTAGCGCGGGTGGCGCGCTGGTCCGGCACGGTCGGATTCATCGTTCCCGCGCTCACGCTGGTGGTGTATCCGATCTGGTCGTTCCCGGGTACCCAGACGCTGGCCACCGACGTGGCGCAGTGGACCGTGGTTCACCACGATCGACTGGTCGTGACGATGCTGCTCAATACGGTCGGCGTGACGATCTGGCTGGTGTTCGGTGCGGCGGTGTGGACGTATCTGCGTGACCGCCTTCCGGTGCGCTCGATGCTTCCACTGTGCTTCGCCGCCGGTTTCGTCGGCTGCGTGACGCTGCTGCTGAGCGGCTTCACCGCGTTCGATCTGCTGCTCTATCGGCAGAACCACAGCCCGGAGATAGCGGGACTGCTCTACGACCTGGCCTTTGGGCTGCTGGCCATGTCGGGAATGCCCACCGTGGTGGCGCTGGGGGCATTCGCCGTCGCGGTGTATACCCACCGGGTGCTGCCGCGGTACACCGCCCACCTCGCGCTGGCCGCCGCCGTGGTGCATCCGCTGCTCCTGCTGGCGTTCATCGTCGACGACGGACCGCTGTCGCTGGAGGGTTTTTCGATCACCGGGATGCCGGGCTTGTTGTTCGCCTGGATTCTCGGCACAGCGCTGGCGATGCCACGCAGGCCATAGTGACCAAGGCGGCCATATCGCCTCCGCTGCGCACGCCAGAGCCGCTCCGATGTAGCTACCCGACCACGACCGGACGCGGCATCACGGTGGGTTTGACGCCATAGCGCGGCGTGCCGAGCCCGAAGCTGCCGCTACGTCCGCCACCAGGCATCGGCGGCGGCATGGCGGTCATTGCCCTGCTCTCCGGGGCGACCGTCCAGCCACTGCCCGTTCCGGCCGTCGGCGCAGCTGCCGGGACGGCGGTCGCCCAGTTCGCTGGTGCGGACAAGGATCCGACCAGGGTTGCTCGGCCCACTCCGGCCGACACCGTCGAGCCTGTGCCGCCGACCGCAGCTCCGGCAGCGCGGCCGGCGGCCTCGGTCGACGCCAATGTCATACCTGGCGCGGAGCTGAGCCCGCCCCCAGTGAGGGCGGCTGTGCCGCCCTCCATCCCGCGGGCCAAAAACCCGAGCGTGGCCAGACCCGCGAAGCCCTCGAGGTTCCCGCCCGGGTCGAAGATCCCGGTTGCGGCGATCGTGTTCCACAGCTGCGCGTTGATATTCAGGCCCGAGCCGTCGTCATGGCCCCAGGTTCCGTCGAAGAGGCCGTCGAAGAACTTCGTCCAATGCCAATCCGGGTCCGTCGGCCTCGTGCCCTCGGCCGGCGACGCCATGCTGCGCAGTGCGCCGGGCACCTGGTCGTGCGCACCGGTGTCGGCGGGCAGGGCGCCCGAACTGCCCTGCTCTTCCGGACTGGTGGTCTCCGGCGCTACCGCGAACGGGATCAATTGGGTGGCAGTGGCTGAAGCGGCGGCGTAGCTGTACATCGCGACGGCGTCCTGCGCCCACATCTGCGCGTAGCGGGCTTCGGTCGCCGCGATCGCCGGCGTGTTCTGCCCCAAAGCGTTGGTCTTGACCAATGCCGCCAACATCACCCGATTGTCCGCGATCGCCGGCGGCGGCACCGTCATGGCGTAGGCCGACGCGTAGGCGTCGGCGGCGGCGTAGGCCTGTGCCGCGGTCTGCTCTGCTTGTTCGGCGGTGACGCTCATCCAGCTGATGTAGGGCTCGGCGGCCGCAGTCATCGCCGACGCCGACGGACCCCACCAGCCTTGGCTGACCAGACTCGCTACCGCCCATTCGAAAGATATCGCCGCAGAACGCAATTCCGCAGCCAGTAGGTTCCAGGCCCCTGCGGCGGACAGCAGCGGCCCGGCACCGGGACCGGCGTACATGCGGGCGGAATTGATTTCCGGGGGAACTGCTCCGTAATCCATCATCAGAACACCTTTCACCAGATCGAGATGACGTTGGCAGCGTCGGTCGCTGCATAGGACTGCGCGCTGCGCTGCAGCGTGGTCACGAACATCTCGTGCACCACTGCGGCACGCTTGCTGATCGCCTGGTACGTCTGTGCATGTCGGGCGAATTGTGCGGCGGTCAGGGCAGAGACCTCGTCGGCGGCCGCCGGGACCACCCCGGTCGTCGGGCCGGCGGCAGCCACGCTCTGCGCGGCCACGGCGTCGCCGATGCCGCGCAGATCGGCCGCTGTAGCGGTCAGCTCGTCGGGAAGTGCGGACACGAAAGACATCAAAACTCCTTTAAGAATCGCGAATTGCAATGCCGCGTGGCGAGATTCGCGCGCGGAAGACGCGCTCAGGCCAGTGGGCGGACAGCGCGGGAGGGGGAGGGGCCAACCGATTCAGAAAGCGAAAGCGGCGCCGCGAACGGGTTCGAACGAAGTGATCGCCGAACTCGGATAAGGACTATCGCTCGGACTCAATGTCGCTCTCACCTCCTCACGGCCAGGGCACACGGGGATGCCGGCACGGCGTGCACATCAGGGAGAGCCGGGCCGACAGAACAGCCGGGCGGCACCCCTCTCGTCAGAGTTTCAGCACTGCACGGCGTATCCGGCCAGAATCCGGAAGCCACTTGGGCTCAACCCTTAAGCCGGGAGGAGCTGTCCTGACCCTGGGCGTCTCTCGACGTTGGAGGTCAGTGGCCTGTATCCGTACAGACGCCTCGCCTAACGAGGTGCGTTCGCCGCCATGGTGGCAGCAACGGTGGGCGGAGTCAACTCGACCGGCGTGCCGCTCCTGTCGCACCGGCGCGATCGCGACGCGGAAATCGGCTGGAAGTCAGCGCATTTCGCAGAGAAACGTCACGCGAGGCCGACGCGGACGCCGGTCCGATGCAGTGACAGTCGAAATACGCTGGCTGTCAGCTGCATTCATCACGGCAGGGTTGTCTGTGAGAGGCGCGCCGTTGAGTCAGCGTAGAACTCGCTGTGCGCGGCGTGGCAGTGCGCTATGCGCCGGTAACGGGCAGCCGGGCGTCCCGCCAGGGCGCCAACAGCAGCTCGCAGGCGCGGCGCATGTCGGCCTCGGCCTGCGCGGGTGTGGTCTCGCCCATCACCGCCCACGACAGGATGCCGTAGGCGCACTGCTCGACCAGCAGCGCGAGCTGGGTGTCCTCCGCCGTCGGCTCAGTGATCCCGGCAACGGACACGATGGTGCCGCGCAGGTTGAAGTCGCCGCTGGCGGCGGACTCCGCCCGCCGGGCGTTGACCGAGGTGATCATCGCCCGGGCCAGCAGCGGCCGGGCCAGCATGCCGCGGCAGACGCCGGCCATGAGTTCGGTGACATCGGCGGCCGGACACCTCGTGGGCGGCCCGGGTGGTTTGACGGCGCGGGTGTAGTGCAGCAGCAGTGCCGAGAACAGATGATGCTTCGTCGGGTAGTAGCGGTAGACCGTGGTGATCGATACCGCCGATTGGTCCGCCACGTCCTGCATCCGGACGCCTTCCAGCCCGTCGCGGGCACCGAGCCGGGCAGCGGTGGCAAGGATCCGGTCGCAGCGCTGCCGCTGCGCGGCTGTCCGGGGAGTTGCCGGCTCGCGGTCACTCGGGGGCCGGGGCATCGGGGCCTCGCGCCGCAGACGGCGTGCCGCGCAGCAGCTTCTGCATCATCCGGTGGGAAGTGAGGACGGCTTCGGCCCGATCCGATCCGGCGTGTAGTGCCGGGTTGTCGGCGTGGGCAGCGACGACGTGCACCGGGCCGTGGGGGAGCTGCATGAGACCTTCACGGGCCACGTCCGCGGGATCGGACACCCGCATCCCGGGAATGTCGAAGTTCAGCCCGACCCGCTGCATGGCCGGGGTCTTGGTGACGCCGAGCACGAGTTCGAGAACGTGCACGTTGTACTGACGCAGTTCCAGCCACAGGCCCTCGGCATAGATCCGGGTGAACGCTTTCACGCCGCCGTACACGGTGTGCCGCGCCGAGCCCAGATAACCGGTGAGCGAGCCGATCAGCAGTACGCCGCCGCGGCGCCGAGCGCGCATCGAGCCGGCGAAGTGATAGATCAGCGCCAGCGGCGTCGTCACGTTCAGATCGATCACCTGGTGGAAGGCTGCCAGGTCGCCGTCGAGGAACTCCGCGCTGTGGGTGTTGGCGCCCGCGTTGTAGATCAGCAGCCCGACCTCGAGATCCACTGTGACCGCAATGATCTGCGCGACGCTGTCGGCCCGCGACAGATCCAGGGCCAGTTCGCGGACGTCCACGCCGAGCTCCCGGCAGCGATCAGCGGTGTCGCGCAGCGGTGCCGGCTTGCGCGCGATCAGGACCAGGTTGATCCCCGCACGGGCCAGCAACAGGGCGAACTCCGCACCGACGCCTTCGGAGCCTCCTGCGATCACTGCCCAGGGCCCGTACTGCGGCCCCCAGTCCGGGTGGTCACCGCTGGACAACAGCTGCCTCCATAACTAAAATTCACTTTAGTTTATCCCGAGGTTACCCCAGCCACGCGGCGCAAGGAAAGTGCATGAAACCAGTGCGGTACGACGCCCCGCGGGCCCGTTGATGCGCGTCGGCCTCTTCACACCGGTCGTCATCCAGGTCCCCGGCACGGCGTCCGACTGGGAAGCCGGCGGCAGCATCGAGGACGTCGCCGAGATAGCCGCTGCCGCTGATGAACTGGGGTTCGCCCATCTCACCTGCTCCGAGCACGTCGCCGTACCGGTCGAAGTGGCCGCCGTCCGCGGCGCGACCTATTGGGACCCGTTGGCCACCTTGGCTTTTCTGGCCGCGCGAACATCGCGGATTCGGCTGGTGACGTCGGTGGTGGTGCTGGGCTACCACCATCCCCTGGAGATCGCCAAGCGCTACGGGACCCTGGGTCGGATCAGCGGCGGCCGGCTCACCCTCGGCGTGGGGGTCGGTTCGCTGCGCGAGGACTTCGACCTGCTCGGCTGCGAGTGGGAGGATCGCGGGCCCCCGCGCCGACGACGCGATGCGAGCCCTGCGGGCATCCTTGTCGAACACTCGGCCCTCCTATGACGGGCGCTACTACCGGTATGACGCGATGATCGTGGAACCCTGCGCGCTGCAACCACGAGTACCGATCTGGGTGGGGGGACGCACGCGCCGGTCCCTTCGGCGCGCCGTGGAATTGGGTGACGGCTGGACGCCGTTCGGCCTCGCACCGGCTGAGATCACGAAACTGCTTGGCTCCGTGGCACTCCCCGACGATTTCACCGTCGTGCTGGCGACACCATTGCTGGACCCGATCGGCGCCCCGCAGCAGGCCACCGAGCAGATCGGCCGCCTTGCCGAAGCCGGGGCCACCGATGTCAGCTGTGTGATCTCCGCACGATCCCCCGCGCACTTTCGTGAGCAGCTGGCGGCTCTTGCGCAGCTCACCAACCTCGCGTGAACGGAGCGCCCATGAATGAGCAACGGCTGGCCGACCTGGAGCGCCGGCTACAGCGGATCGAGGACGAACGCGCGATCGAGCGGTTGATCGCCTCCTACGGTCCGCTGGTCGATACCGGCGATGCCGAATGCGCCGCCGCCCTGTGGGCTGATGACGGGGTGTACGACGTCGAGGACTGGCTCATGCAGGGCCGCGACGACATCGCGGCGATGGTGCGCTCGTCGGGACATCAGGATCTGATCAACCGCGGCTGCGTGCATTTCCTGGGCCCGGCCGTGGTCATCGTCCACGGCGACGACGCGGTCGCGGTGTGCGCCTCGACGCTGTTGGTCAAACGCGACACCGGCTACCAGGTGGCGCGCGGGGGCGCCAACTACTTCCACTTCCGGCGGGACGCCGAAACCGGACAGTGGCAGATCGTCACACGGATCACCCGCCGCCTGGATGGCAGCGCCGAGAGCCGCGCCCTGTTGGTGGACGGAGTCAGAGGACGGATCCGAGAAACTCCCGCGCCAGGCGAGTGAACTCTTCGGGCCGATCGTAGGTGACGATGTGCCCGGCTCCGGCGATGGTGGCCAACTGTGAATTAGCGCTGGCAGCATGGGCTTTCGCCAGCTCAGCGGCACCCACCAGCGGATCGTCGGCGCCGCGGACCCACAGCGTCGGTATCGACAGACGCGGCAGCTCGGGTAGGAGATTGAGCCGCATCGAGGTCGGGCCGTAGGCCTGGATCTGCCAGTCGTCCAGCGCCTTCTCGCCGTGCCGGTGCTTGGCACGGGCCTCATCCACCGCGGCGGCGACGATGACGTTGAAGTCCGGAGTGCGCTCTGCCGCAGACAGATTGGCGATCATGGACCGGCGGATGGCGGCGGGAGAGCGGGCCAGGTACCAGGAGCCCGCGCGCAGTAGGCCGGGTGTGCGCATGACCAGCCAGGTCAAGAACTGCGCCGGGCGTTTGGCATCGAGTCCGCCGGGCCCGACCGCGACCAGGGCGCTCACCCGCTCGGGGTGCGCCAGGGCGAAGCCGGTGGCGATACCGGCGCCCAGTGACAGCCCGATGAACGCCGCCCGCGGCAGTTCCAGCGTGTCGAGCAGTTCGGCGAGGAAGCGGCGAAAGAAGGCGTCGTCGAGCACACCGTGCCACGGCCTGCTGGCCCCATGGCGGGGCAGATCGATCACGTGCACCCGGAAATCGGCCGCCAGCGCCGGCGCGACCCGGCGCCATACCCCCTGCGCGGTGTCGAGCATCGCCCCGTGCAGCAGCAGCAGCGGCAACCCGGTATCGCCGCCGCGGTAGCACCGCACCGGGCCGCCGGCGACGGTGAGGTCGGTGTAGTTGTCGAAGATCACGGGCGGCCCCGCAGACTCGCGGTGCGTCGCAACATCCGCACGTACACCGACCACGAGCGGCGCGGCCCGCGACAGCCCAGGTTCGCCGCCGCCTTGTCCAGGGCGTCCTCGACGAGCGCGTCATGCAGCCAGCGCCAGACCAAGGGCCAGCTCAGCCGGGTCCAGCCCACGGTGTTCGCGACGAGGCGGTGGCGCAGCTCGTAGCCGGCGGCCACCGCCCGGGCTTCCCACTCGTGATAGCCGTCCAGCCCGGCGGGCCGGCGGAAGGCGAACCGAATCCGCTGGGCCGGCTGGTATGCGCTGACGTCATAGCGGATCGGTCCGTGCCCGCCCGTCGCACCGACCGCCAAGGGCCGGTCCAGTCGTATCGCCGGCCAGTTCTCCCGGGGCCACAGGCGATCGTCGTCGCCAGCGAGGCTGTCTATCAAAGCGCCCACCCGGTCGAGGCTATCGACGGTGAACACCCGACTGTGCACATTGTCGACTCGCATCCCACACTCCAATCTAGAGAAGAGTCGCTAATTGATTAGAGAGTACTCTCTACTTCATGCCGATGCCAGAGAAGTTCGCCGCGGACGACTTCGTCGACGCGGCCATCCGGCTGATCCTGGCGGGCGGGCCGGGGGCGGCCACTGCGACCGCGGTCGCCCACGCGGTCGGCGCGCCCAGCGGGTCGGTGTATCACCGGTTCCCGACGCGGCGTGACCTGCTGGCCGAGGCCTGGCTGACGCCGGTGCGCCGCTTCCAGGACGACTTCCTGCCGGTGCTCGCCGCCGACGGCGACCCGGTGGGGATCGGCATCGCCGCCGCGCGCCACGTGCTGCGCTGGAGCGCCGACCACCGGGAAGCCGCCGCCCTGCTGGCTCGCTACAGCCGCTCCGATTTCGTCAGCGCCGACTGCTCGGCTGCGGTCGTGGCAGACGCCGACGCGCTGGACCGGCGCGCGGCCGAAGCGCTCGACGGCTTCCTGGCCCGGTTCCCGGCGGGCGATCGCGACCGGGTGCTGTTGGCCGTCATCGACGCGCCGTTGGCCTTGGTACGTCGCAGTTTGGCGGCCGGCGGCCCCGATGCCGATACCGCGGCGTTGGCCGCCGATGTCGCCCGCAGGCTGCTCGCCGGCGATGAGAGGCGGCCGGTCCCAGCAGCTGTCGGGTTAACGCCGATCGGATAGCTCAGGCGCTCAGCGGAACCGGACGTTCAACGTCGCCAGGCCGAAGATCTTCTTCTCCGCCGTTTTCGCGCCGACCAGGATGACCCCGCTGCGGGTCTCCGGATCCAGCGACTTGATCTTGCCGCTGAACTCGATGTCGGCGCCCTCTTTGGCCGACACCACCGCCGGCGCCGACAGTCGCACCGCATACCGGGTGACCGCCCCCGGGTCACCGGTCCAGGCGGAGGCGAAGCCCGCGCCCAGGCCCATGGTGAGCATGCCGTGGGCGATCACGTCGGGCAGACCGGCCAGCTTGGCGATCTCCTCGTCCCAGTGGATCGGGTTGGCGTCACCGGCCACACCGGCGTAGTTCACCAGGTCGCCCCGGGACAGCCGGGTGTGCCGCACCGGCAGCACGTCGCCGACCTTCACCTCGTCGAAGGACGGCGTCGCCGGGGTCCGGGAAACGCCGCCCTCGGACAGCGGGGCCCCGTCCCCGGGCCGCAGCGTCTTCTCGTAGGCGGCGTCGGATTCACCGATGCCGAGGATGTTGACGTCATGCATCATCGCGTTGTGCACGGCCGACTTGACGTCCGGGCCGATGTCCTCAGCGGTCACCCCGACCACGGTGGTGTGCAGCGTGTGAACCCGCTCGCCGGCGCTGTCGGTGAAGGTGTTGGTGACGGTGATCAGATCGCGGCCGGCGATCCGGCGCACCGAGGTCAGCTCGACGTCGATCTTCAGCTCGTCGCCGGCGACGATCGGCCGGTGCTGCTCGAAGACCTCCTCGGTCTGCATGTAGGTGTCGTAGCCGACGACCACCGACTCGAACATCTCGCGGTTGCAGCTCATGCCCGGCGTCGAGGTGAAAGTCAGCGGCGCCACCACGTCCGAGTAGCCCAGCTCCGCCGCCGCGGCGACGTCCCAGTGCGACGGGTGGTAGTCCTGCACCGCTCGGGCGTACTCGCGTACCTTCTCCCGGCCGACCAGGTAGGTGCCGTCCATCTGGTAGTAGTGGCCAACCCGGGCTTCCATCGGCGATGCGTCTGCTGCGGTCATGGATGTGCTCAACCGTTCTGTCGGCTTGTTTGCTGGACCCGACCAGAGCACCCTAGCGCGCCCACCCGGTGCCGGCGGAGGTCAGGCGAGGATGGCAGCAAGGCTGCGCCAGCGGCGATGTCGGTGGGCGAACATCAGCCGGATGAACATGCGAGTAGCCAATCCTTTGATGCCGGCATCGGTTTCGATCTCATCGGTGTAGCGGCAGCGATGCTCATCGACGGGGGTGAAGGTGAGGCGATGGTTCCAGGTATGCACCGGACCGCCGTGCTCGTTGGTGTAGATCATCAGATCGTCGAGCTCTTTGATCTCGAGGTGGTGGGTCCACGCCGGGATCACACCGAACCACCACAGCCGCGCCGACGCGCGGGTTCCCACCTCGAGGAGGTCAGGGGCGGCCAGTGCGGGCAATTTCAGGACCGGCGCGAGAACGAATTGCATCAATTCGGGTTTGCGTGCCAACGCAGCGGCATGCTCCGCTGAAAGCGGTAGCTCGGTATGCAAGACAACTGTGCTCATTTTGTGTCAGCCTAGCCAGGTGAGCGATATGGAGACGTCGGCCGCTGCCACCGGTGCGGCGATGGAGCAGGCCGTCGCGGTGTTCATGCTGCATCCGGAGACCTTCGCCGACAGCATCGCCGCCGGCTATCAGAATCCACTCGCCGGTTATGTCGCCGGACGCGGTGGCGTGCTGGGCGAGGCCGCCGGCGCCACCGTCGGTGCGGTGTTTGCAGTGTTCGAACCGACTGCACTGAGCGCGATGTGGGACGAGGGTGTCGCGGTGCGCGGCGCTGCCGGTGCGGCCCAACAGTATTGGGCCCAGACGGCCGAGTTCGGGCGCAAGTATTTCGCCGGCGCCCAGGGTCTGGATCGGATCGCCGAACTGGGGGAGAAGGTCATCGCCGCGACGCCTATCGCGGGGCTGCCGCTGTTCGCCGGCTGGCGGGCGATGCCGCTGGCCGCCGATGCCCCAGGCCGGGCGCTGCAGGTGATGTTCATCCTGCGGGAGCTGCGGGCCGGCGTGCATTTCAATGCGCTCGTCATCTCCGGTATCTCCCCGATCGAGGCGCACATGCTCAACAAGGGGCCGCAGTACGCCGCGATGTTCGGCTGGCCCGAGCCGTTCGCCGACGGTGCCGGCAAGAAGGACCGCTACGACCAGATCGAACAGGCGACCAACCGGCGCATGGCGGAGCTGTTCGCGGGCGCGCTGACCGCGGGAGAAGCCGAGGAGCTGGCCCGGTTGAGCACCGACGCGCTGGCGTCGATGCAGGCCGCCGTTCCGGGCTGACCTAACTGGTACCGGCTTATAAACCCGGCGGTCCAGCGAGGCTCGACGGAGGAGAGCCGAAGCTGGGACCGCCGCATCAATCCGGCGGTCCAGCGAGGCTCGACGGAGGAGAGCCGAAGCTGGGACCGCCGCATCAACCCGGCGGTTCGTCGGCCAGGGCGGCGCTGAGCCGGCGGGTCGCCGCCTGCAACTGCGTCCCCAATCGGGTGACCGCCGCGCCGCTCAGCGGGTCGGCGCTGGGAACCAGGCTCAGCATCAGGGCGACCCGGGATCCCGGCGCCAGGATGGGGGAGTCGATGTGGCTGACCTTGTAGGTGCGCTCGGGCGCCAGGCTGATCGGGAACCACTCCTCGGTGCGGATCAGTTCCTCGGTCAATTGCTGCGTCAGCTGGCTCAGGCGGGTGGAGCGCACCTCGGCGCTGCGCACGATCAGCGCCAGTTCCTGCAGGCGTAGGTCGGGCAGGATGTGCAGCCCGACCGCGTAGCCGCGTTGTTCGGCGGCGGCCAGCGCCTGGCGGTAGTGGGTGCGCGCGTCCTCGGGAAGGGCGGCCAGCCACTGCTCCCGGGCATCCGGCCCGGACCAGGCGACGATCGACGCCCCGTAGGGCGGGCGGTGCGGGAACTGAGTGCCGATGGGCATCGGGTGACCGCCGCCCAGGGGGCTGCGGACCTGATCGACGACGGTGGAGTGGTCACCGCTGACCGAGAAGGCGACGCAATGCGCGCCGGTGGCCGCCGACAGCTCGGCCATCGCCGAGCGGGCCAGCACCAGGGCCGGATAGCGGCCCGCTGCTTCTCGGCCGAGCCGGACCAGGGCCGGACCGAGGTGGTAGGACTTGCGAACCGGGTCGCGCAGCAGCCAGCCGGCCCGCAGCAGTTCGGCCAGCATCGAGTGGCAGCTGGCCTTGTGCACGCCCAGCTGGCGCGATATCTCGGCCAGCGTCATGCCCTCATTCCCGAGACCGGTCAGGTTCTCGAACAGCTGCACCACCCGTTCGGTCTGCGGGGAGGGACGCGGCGCCATAG
>NZ_JCALEC010000017.1:0-48400 GCF_059813185.1 Mycobacterium sp. NGS18 | reverse complement strand
CCAGCGGGTGGCCTCACTGCTGCGTCTGATCGACATCCTCGATGCCGAGCAGACCGCGTTGTCTGACCGAATCGCCACAGAGCTGCAACGCCACGCCGGTTACCGCGCGATCCAAGAGCTGCCGGGTGTGGGACCGATCTTGGCGGCCGTCTTCGTCGCCGAGATTGGCGACGTACACCGCTTCACCCGCCCGCAACAGTTGTGTTCCTGGGCAGGGCTGACACCGCGGCACTATGAGTCCGACACCGTGGTGCATCGCGGGCACATCACCAAGCAGGGATCCAGGCTGGTGCGCTGGGCAGCAATCGAGGCAGTGCAACGGCACCAGTCCACGGCCAAGATCGCCGCTGACAAAGATCGGATCGCCGCTCGACGTGGCACCAACATCGCCAAGGTCGCTGCTGCCCGCAAGCTACTCACCCTGGTCTACTACGGCCTGCGTGACGAACACATTCGTGCGTTGGCTAAGGACGCAGCGTGAGTAATCCGGGTGCGGTATACGCGTGGTCGCCGCAGAGTCTGGCCTCCCCAACCGGGGCATGGCCGTGCCGTTGATTGACCCCGCATACCGCACGCCGCAGCGCTCCATGCCCAGCCAGCCTGGGCGAAGGGATGACCGGCAGCCCGGAACAACCCCGGGCCTTGCCCAGCCTTGATCGGCATCACACTGGAGAGCCGCACCACCCACAACTCCACACCAGGATTGCCGTTTCGGCTCCGCGCCGATTCTGCGCTGAAACGGGCCGCCGTCAAGACCGTTCGTCCTCGCTACGCTGCGGGCGCTGCGTCTTGACCCCGCCCCTCATTCAGCGCTGCCCGCACATATTCCGAAACCGAACAAACCGCAGCACACCAACCCTTGACCGGACCCCACCCCTTCAGGGATGACTCTGCGCGTACCAGGCAAAAGTGCGAGTGACCTGCCTGGTGGCCGCTCGTCAACGCAGGGTGATCAGCGGGATCGCGGTCTCGGCCGGGGTGGGCCCGCCGTGGAAGCCCACCAGCTGCGCGGTCTGCGGCGGTTCGTGCTCGGTCGCCAGGATCGCGGTGTCGCCGCTACAGGTCACCACGATGTCACCGATGCGGGCCAGGTGCTGCTCGCGCACCGGCCCGAAAACGCCTGCGGCCACGGCCTGTTCGCGGGTTTGGACCAAGGCCCGGCCGGCGAGCAGTTCAGTCCAGGTGGCCAGCACCTCGGCCGTCGCACCGGGCTCGGTGTGCAGGTAGCGCACCCGCGGCTCGCCGGCCACCACCCGGATCCCGGAGCGCAGCCGCGGGTCGGCATCCAGGTCGATGCGCGCCCGCTCGGGCACGTTCAGCCCGCCGTGGTCGGCGGTGACCACCAGCGCGGCATCGCCGGGCAGATGGTCGAGCAGATGTCGCAGCAGCGCATCGACTTTGGCCGCCGCGGCGTGCCAGTGGCCTGAGCCGATGCCCGAGACGTGCGCCGCGTGGTCCAGCGCCGCGGTGTAGCCGTAGACCAGGCCGGGTGCCGCCGCCAGTTCCGCGGCGACCCGCGCGGCGTAGTGCTCGCCCTTGGCGACCGGGCGAAACTCCGCGCCCCGGTAGGCGGCCTCGGTCAGGCCGCTGCCGATGAACATCTCCGGCAGCACCGCCCGGGCGCTGATCCGGGCGTCGCGAAGTCGTTCGAACCAGGTCGGCACCGGCTGCCAGGACGCCGGCGACGGCTCGTCAGCCCAGAAGATGTGGGTCAGCACGGAAGCGGTTCCGGGCACGTTGACGGTGAAACCCAGCACACCGTGCTCCCCCGGCGACGCGCCGGTGCCCAGCGAGACCAGGCTGGTCGGCGTGGTCGACGGGAAGGTGCAGTCCAGCTCGGTCAGCTGCCCCGTGGCGCCGGCCAGCACCGCGGCCAGCAGCGGCGCGTCGACCGCCAACTGCGGCAGCAGGTGATAGCCCAGCCCGTCGACCAGCACCACCGCCAACCGCCGTACCTCGCCGATCTGCTCTCGCAGACCCAGCAAGTCGGTTGCGCCGACAACCCCGAGCGCTGCGGCCGCGGACGGCAGGATGTCGCAGATCGAACCGGGCACCGGTTCAGACTGCCACCTACGGCAGGGCCGCCGGCTGGGGCGTCGGTGCAGCGTTAGTGGCGCTGGTGTTGGACTTGGTCCGCGGCGCACCACCACCGCCACCGCCCGAGCCGCCACCGCTGCCGCCCGAGCCGCTGCTGGGGAGGCTGAATTTGGGCATGCTGGGCAGGCTGTTGTGGGAACTGCCGCCCTCGTTTTCGTCGGCACCGGTATGGGTATCGGGGGTGCCATCGGAGGACGCACCGGAGCCGGCGGTGTCGGGAGTCGGGTCGTCGCCGGCCCCTTGGTGGAACAACTGGTCGAGCTGGGCCAGCGGATCCTGAAGGACGCCGCCGAGATCGCCGAGGTCACCCGGGTCGGCCGGGATCGCGCCCAGGTCTACGTCGGCACCGGCAGTCGCTGCGCCGAAAATGCCGTCGAGCAGGTCGTCGAAGTCGGCGTGCGCAGTCGGTGCGGCCAGCAGGCAGCAGCCCAGCGCCAGAAACGCCGCGACTACCCCTGCTCCCGAACCGCCCCGCCGGCGACCGCTCATCTGCGAAACCCTTCACTTGGATTGCGCCGAGCATTGATCGGCTCGGCGATCATGAACCTAGCCGCTTCCTGTCCGATTACGCGAGCCGAAAAGTCGGAAGAATGACAATGTTCAAGGGCCGTTCATCTAGCGTCATCCGTCCCGCCATCACCGGCACACCATCCGGCATTTCCCCAGGTGGCGATCGGTATTGAGACCTCCGTCACAATGGTTCACAGTTAAAATCACCGCGCGCAATTTCATTTCTCACATAAAAGCGCCCCGCCGCCCACATCCGGTGAAAGAAGATCAGCGTCGAAAGACATAAAAAATCAGGCCGCGCGTTAAAGGGGGCGAATCGTGCCCCGACGCAAGGCTCTGGCGTTAGCGTTCACCGGGTGAGCACCGCTCCTATCGACCTCGGCTCCTGGATCGCCCGGCGGGCGGCGGCAACGCCGAAGCTGCCGGCGATCACCTTCGGCGAAAACACCTGGACGTATCGGGATTTCGCGGATCGTATCGACCGGCTGGCGGCCGAACTGGGCGCCGGCGGGACACGCCGCGGCGACCGGGTCGGCTATGTCGGCCTCAACCACCCCGACTTTCTGGTCACGCTGTTCGCCGCCGCCCGAATCGGCGCGGCATTCGTACCGCTGAATTGGCGGCTCACCGCCGACGAACTCTGCTACATCCTGGGCAACGCGGGAGTGCACACGCTGGTGGCCGACGCCGAGCGCGCCGCGGTGATCGACCCGGTGCGCGCCCAGGCCGGCTTACAACGCGCGATCGCCCTGGCGCCGGTTCCCGGTTGGGAGGTGGTCGACGACCTGCTCACCCAGCGCGCCCCGCTGGCTGACCCGGTCTTCGCCGACGCCGACGAGGTCGCGGTGATCATGTACACCTCGGGGACCACCGGGCGGCCCAAGGGGGCGATGCTCACTCACGCAAACCTGTTCTGGAACAACTTCAATGCCCTCTTGGCGTTCGACACCTGCCAGCACGACGTGTCGTTGGTCTGCGCACCGCTGTTTCACATCGGCGGACTCAATGTCACCACCCTGCTGACCCTGCAGAAGGGTGGCCAGATCGTACTGATGCCCGCCTTCGATCCGGGCGAAGCGCTCCGGCTCATCACCGAGCACCGGGTGACCACCATGTTCGGGGTACCGGCGATGTTCTTGTTCATGAGTCAGCACCCGGAATTCGCCGACTCCGATCTGTCCAGCGTGCGCCACTTCGTGTGCGGCGGCGCGCCGGTACCCGAGTCGCTGATCCAGCGCTACGGGCAGCGCGGTATCCCGTTCGCGCAGGGATACGGGCTCACCGAAACCGCGCCGCTGGCGTTGGTGCTGCGCACCGATGAGGTCGGCGCGAAGATCGGCGCCGCCGGCAATCAGGTACTGCCGCTGTCGGATGTGCGATTGGTCGACGCCAACAACGACCCGGTGCCCGCCGGTGCGCGCGGCGAGATCTGCGTCCGCGGGCCGCAGGTGATGGCCGGTTACTGGCGTAACCCCGAGGCCACCGCCGCGGTGATCGACGCCGAGGGGTGGTTTCACACCGGCGATATCGGCCAGGCCGACGACGAGGGCTACGTCTGGGTGATCGACCGGGTCAAGGACATGGTCATCTCCGGTGGCGAGAACGTCTACCCCGCCGAAGTCGAAGACGTGCTCTACGGGCATCCCGCCGTCGCCGAAGTCGCCGTGTTGGGCACCCCGCACGACAAGTGGGGCGAAGCGGTGACGGCGGTGGTAGCGCTGAAGGCGGGTACCACCCTGACGCTGGACGAGTTGCGCGAGTTCGCCCGGGCCAAGTTGGCGGCGTTCAAGCTGCCGATCCGGCTGGAGTTCGTCGACGCCCTGCCCCGCACCCAGTCCGGGAAGGTCGTGAAATATCAGCTGCGCGAGGCGATGTCGGACGAACCGAAAGGTTGAGTTCGGCCGGGCAAGCTGTGCGCCGTCAACGGTGGCAGGATGAGCTGATGGCACACGGTAATACCCCGGAATTCGACCCACTCGACCCGTTGAGCCTGGACAGTCTGTTGTCCGACGACGAGATCGCGCTGCGGGACACCGTCGCGAAGTTCTGCGCCGAACACGTCATGCCCCACATCGCCGAATGGTTCGAGATCGGCGACCTACCCGCCCGCGAGCTCGCGAAAGAATTCGGCAAGCTCGGGCTGCTGGGCATGCACCTGCACGGGTACGGGTGCGGCGGGGCGTCGGCGGTGCACTACGGCTTGGCCTGCGTGGAGTTGGAGGCCGCCGATTCCGGCCTGCGCTCACTGGTGAGCGTGCAGGGCTCGCTGGCGATGTTCTCGATCTACAACAACGGCTCCGAAGAGCAGAAGCAGCAGTGGCTGCCGGGGATGGCCACCGGGGAGGTGATCGGCTGCTTCGGGCTGACCGAGCCCGACGTCGGCTCCGATCCGGCCGCCATGACCACCCGGGCCAAACGCGACGGATCGGACTGGATCCTCAACGGCCGCAAGATGTGGATCACCAACGGGTCGATCGCCGACGTCGCGGTGGTCTGGGCCGCCACCGACGACGGCATCCGCGGCTTCATCGTGCCCACCGACACGCCCGGGTTCTCCGCCAACACCGTCCACCACAAGCTTTCGCTGCGCGCCTCGATCACCAGCGAACTGGTGCTCGACGACGTGCGACTTCCCGCCGAGGCGATGCTGCCGCACGCCCTCGGCGTCAAGGGCGCACTGGCCAGCCTGTCCGAGGCGCGTTACGGAATCATCTGGGGATCAATGGGTGCCGCGCGTTCGGCGTGGCAATCGGCCCGCAACTATGCCATGGCGCGCACCCAGTTCGGCAAGCCGATCGCCGGTTTCCAGCTGACCCAGGCCAAGCTCGTCGACATGGCCGTCGAACTGCATAAGGGTCAGTTGCTCTCACTGCACCTGGGCCGGCTCAAGGACGGCATCGGTCTGCGCCCCGAGCAGGTCAGCTTCGGCAAGCTCAACAACACCCGCAGCGCCCTGGAGATCTGCCGCACCGCGCGAACCATCTTGGGCGGCAACGGGATCTCGCTGGAATACCCGGTGATCCGGCACATGGTCAACCTGGAGTCGGTGCTGACGTATGAGGGCACCCCGGAGATGCATCAGCTGGTGCTGGGCCAGGCGTTCACCGGGTTGGGCGCCTTCCGCTGATGCTGAGCTACAACTCCGAGCATCACCAATTCCGGGAATTGGTAAGGGATTTCGCGCGAACCACCGTCCTGCCCACCCATGAGGACGCCGAACGTGATGGCAGCTGGGATCGTTCGATATTCGTCGAGGCCGGCCGGCTGGGCCTGCTCGGATTTCCGGTCCCGGAGGAGCTCGGCGGACCGGGTGTCAACGACTTCCGCTACCACGCGATCGTCGTCGACGAGCTGCAGCGGGCCGGGGCCGCCGCCGAGGCGATCGCGTTCTCGTTGCAGAACGACGTCGTACTGCCGTATCTGACCGATCTGACCAACGCGGAGCAGAAGAAGCGTTGGCTGCCCGGCGTAGTGACCGGCGAGACGGTGCTCGGCATCGCGATGACCGAGCCCGGCACCGGCAGCGACTTGGCCGGCATCGCCACCACCGCACACCGCGACGGCGAGCACTATGTGGTCAACGGCGCCAAGACCTTCATCTCCAACGGGCAGACCGGCAATCTGTTCGTGGTCGCGGTCCGCACCAGCGCAGACCGATACAAGGGCCTGTCGCTGCTGGTGGTCGAGCCCGACACACCCGGGTTTCACCGGGGCCGCAACCTGGCCAAGATCGGCTTGCACGCCCAGGACACCTCCGAGCTGGCGTTCACCGACATGCGGGTGCCGATCGACAACCTGCTCGGCGAAGAGGGGCAAGGCTTTTACCAGCTGGTGCGCAACCTGCCCCAGGAACGGCTCTCGCTGGGAGTCGGTGCCATCGCCGCCGCCGAAGGGGTGCTGGCCGAGACCCTGGAGTACGTCAAGCAACGCCGCGCCTTCGGCACAGAGATCGCCGGATTCCAGAACACTTAGTTCGTCCTGGCCGAGGTGGCCACCGAATTGGACGTCGCCCGAACCTTTCTCGACGACTGCATCGCAGCGCACTTGGACGGCAAGCTGACCGCGGCGCGGGCCGCCAAGCTCAAGTGGTGGAGCACCGACGTGCAGTTCCGCACCGCGCACCGCTGCCTGCAGCTCTATGGCGGTTACGGCTACATGCGCGAGTACCCGGTGTCGCGGGCCTTCGTCGACGCCCGCATTCAGAGCATCTACGGCGGCACCAACGAGATCATGAAGACGATCATCGCCAAGGATCTGGGGCTCTGACGACGGCGGCGTCACCGGCGGCGCCGTCGTGCGTTCAGTCGCGTGATCAGGTACCGCTGCCGGAACCGGCGGGCGGGCCGTCCGCACCGGGCTGACCGGCCTGACCGGGTGCGCCGGGCGTGCCGGTGCTGCCGTTGCCGTTGACGACGGGCGACCCGGGCGCACCGGGCTCGCCACCCGGACCGCCGGCGGCGCCCACGCCACCGGGTCCGCCGTTGCCGCCGTCGCCGCCGTCACCACCGGTCGCAAGACCGTCCGAGCCGGTGGCCCGGGCGCTGCCGCCATTGCCGCCGTTGCCGCCGGCCCCACCGTCGTTGCCGGCACCACCCTGACCACCGTTGCCGCCGTCACCGGCGTCACCACCGGTGGCGGTGCCACCCATGCCGTGCGAGAGCGCGTCGCCGCCGGCCCCACCGGCGCCGCCGTCACCGCCGACCGGCCCCGGCGTCGCCGGCGTGGCCACACCGGCACCGTCACCGCCGTCGCCGCCGTCGCCGCCGACGGTGTTGCCACCCGAGCCGTTGGCCGTGGCCGCGCCGCCGGCCCCGCCGTCGCCCATCACCTGACCGCCGACACCGCCGTCACCCCCGTCACCGCCGTCCCCGCCGAACGCGGTGCCATCCGACCCGTTGGAGGTGGCCTCGCCACCGGCGCCACCGACCCCGCCGTTACCACCGATGGTCGAGCCCTGGCCGCCGTTGCCGCCGGCCCCGCCGTTCCCGGCGGTCACGTCGCCGCCTTGGCCATTCGCGACGCCCTCATATCCGGCGCCGCCGGTCCCGCCGACACCGCCCGCACCGAAGATCGTGCCCAACCCGGCGCCACCGTCGCCGCCGATGCCGCCGACGCCGCCGTCCACACCGGTACCGCCGGCGCCACCGGCACCGCCGACGCCCATCAGCGTCCCGCCGGTGCCGCCCATACCGCCGGCGCCGCCGTCGGCTCCTTCACCGCCCATGCCGCCGTTACCGATCAAGCCGGCGTCACCGCCGACGCCGCCCACGCCGTCGGCGTCGGTGCCACCGGCGCCGCCGTCACCGAACCACAGCCCGCCGTTGCCGCCGGCCGCGTCGGCCAGCGTGCCGCCGTCCATACCGTCGGCACCGTTGCCGATCAGGAACTGGCCAGAAAGCGTATTGATCGAGTTGTCGACGAACTGACCGAAGTCGCTGGTGATCCAATCCTGCTCCCAGGTGTGGATCATGGCGTAGGTGTTCGCGTCGACCGACAAGTCGCCGAACAGGCTCCCAAGCAGGCCGCCGAACCAGTCACCCTCGCTGCCGTCAGCCGCTCCCGCGCTCGACGGGTCGAACAGCGCATCCCAACTGAAGGTGGTCGCGCTGGCGTCCGCGGCCGGAGCCGCCCAGTCGGTGGGGCTGAACAGGTCCAGAAGCCAGTCCAGCTCGTCGGCCTGAGCTTTGGGCGCCGCGCCCATCGGCGAGACGGCGAACGCCATGAACGCAGCCGCTGCCGCCCCCGCGCCCAGACTCCGAGTAATCCATTGACCGGTCATCTGTGCCACTTCCCTTACGTGCGAATCAAAGTCGGTTGCTTTCATAAACGGCCTACGGCACTGCAAGCCTTATGGTGAATCACAGGGCCGTCTCATCCCCCACCCGGAATTCAGCGGGGCTATACCCACCGCCGATGCCGGCAAAACCCGCGATAACCCAAGAATCCCAACGCAGTTCGCTCTATGTTTTCGGACTTCAGTCGAAGACCGTTGCAGTCCTTACCCGCTCGCGAAGCCGACCGAGGGGAGATGGAGACAGTTCGTCCGCATTCCTCGACCATTCGCCACAAGCCCGGCCCCGCTGAGCGGCCGGCAAATACCACATGGAAGAGTTGTAAAAATGACGAGTCACGAGGTTCTTGGGCAGCGGGCGGCGGCATTCCTGGCAATGCACCAGCCGGGCAATCCGGTGATCCTGCCGACCGTGTGGGATGTGTGGTCAGCCAAGCTGGCAGTAGGTGCCGGATTCGCGGCGCTGACGATCGGCAGCAAGCCGGTGGCCGAATCGATGGGCCTGAGCGACGGCGAAGGGATGTCGTTCGCCGAGGTGCTGGGCCGGGTCCGCCAGATCACCGAGGCCGTCGACGTGCCGGTCTCCCTCGACATCGAGTCGGGCTATGCCGAATCCGCCGAGCGGCTGGTCGAAGGCCTGCTGGCGGCCGGCGTGGTCGGCTGCAACATCGAGGACTCGGTGCACAGCGAAGACAAGCGGCTGCGCTCGGCGTCGGAGCATGCCGAGTTCGTGGGCGCACTGCGCGCAGCCGCCGACGCCGCGGGCACGCACCTGGTGATCAACGCCCGCACCGATTTGTTCCTGCGCAAGGACGGCGACGACGCGGACCGCATCGACCGCGCCATCGCGCGGCTGACCGAGTGCGCCGAAGCCGGCGCGGACGTGCTCTACCCGGTCGGGCGCCACGATGCGGAGACACTGCGCGCCCTGGCCGCCGGGCTGCCCAAGCCGGTCAACGCGCTGGCCGCCCCCGACCAGGACGACCCGGCCTCGTTCGGCGAGCTCGGGATCGGCCGGGTCAGCTTCGGGCCGCTGTTGCAGGCCGCGCTGGGCAAGCACGCCGGGGAGATCCTCGCCCGCTGGTCCTGAGGCTTTCCCACGAACTTGACACCTGTTAAGTTCGTCGCGTGGACAACATTCGTGGCAAGACCATTGCCATCACAGGTGCCGCCCGCGGGATCGGGCTCGCGACGGCCGCCGCCCTGCTCGCTCGCGGCGCCCGGGTCGTCATCGGCGACCGCGACGTGAGTGTGCTCGACAAGGCGGTACAGCAGCTCGGCCCCGGAAACCCGGTCAGCGGCTACCCCCTCGACGTCACCGACCGTGAGTCCTTCTCGACGTTCCTGGACAAGGCCCGCACCGACGGAGACGGCCACATCGATGTGCTGATCAACAATGCCGGGGTGATGCCGGTCGGGCCGTTCCTCGGCCAGAGCCAGGAAACCATCCGCTCGGCGACCGAGGTCAACTTCTACGGCGTGCTCAACGGCTGCCAGCTGGTGCTGCCCGAGATGGTCAGACGCCGCGCCGGCCACATCATCAACATCGCCTCGATGGCCGGGATCGTTGCCGTTCCAGGCCAAGTGCTCTACGCCGGAACCAAATTCGCGGTCGTCGGTCTGAGCACCGCGATGGCCGACGAGTTCGCGCCGCAGGGTGTGGCGATCAGCGCGGTGCTGCCGACGTTCACCAACACCGAACTGATCTCGGGCACGACGCCGTCGGCGGCACAGAAGCCGGTGCAGCCCGAGGACATCGCTGCCGCGGTGGTCAAGGTGCTCGACAAGCCGAAGACGCTGGTGTCGGTGCCGAGTTTCGGGCGTCGCACCGCGATCCTGGCGACCCTGCTGCCCGATCGGGCGCGCCGTTGGCTCAACAAGAAGACGCACAACGACACGGTGTTCCTGCAATTGGACACCGCGGCCCGCAAGGCCTACGAAGACCGCGCCCAGCACGCCACCGGGGTCATCGAGAACGAGTGATCCGGGGTCGCTCGGTGGACTATCTCAGCGCCTGATCCAGGTCGGCGATCAGGTCGTCGGTGCCTTCCAGCCCGACCGAGATCCGCACCACCCCGTCGCCCAGACCGATCGCGGCGCGCCCCTCCGGCCCCATCGCCCGGTGGGTGGTGGTCGCCGGGTGGGTGATCAGCGACTTGGCGTCGCCGAGGTTGTTGGAGATGTCGATCAAGCTCAGCTTGTCCAGCAACTCGAACGCCCGCTGCTTGGCGGTGCTCGCCGGGGCGTCGAGCTCGAAAGTGATGACGGTTCCGCCACCGGACATCTGCTTGCGCGCCAGGTCGTGCTGCGGATGCGACGCCAGAAACGGATAGCGCACCCAGCGCACCGCGAGATGCTGCTCGAGGAACTCCGCGATCCGCAGCGCCGCGGCATTGGCGTAGTCGACCCGAACAGCCAGTGTTTCAAGGCCTTTCAGCAACAGCCAGGCGTTGAAGGCGCTCAGTGCCGGGCCGGTGTGCCGCATCAGCGTCTGGACCGGGCCGTCGATGTAGTCCTGGTCGCCCAGGATCGCCCCACCGAGCACCCGGCCCTGGCCGTCGAGGTGCTTGGTGCCCGAGTACACCACCACGTCCACCCCGAGCGGAAAGCCTTGCTGCAGCAGCGGAGTGGCGAATACGTTGTCCAGCACCACTTTCGCGCCGGCGGCATGGGCCAGCTCGGTGACCGCGGCGATGTCGACTAGTGACTGCATCGGGTTCGACGGCGTCTCGAAGAACACCGCTTGAGTGGGTACCGACAGCGCCTGCTCCCACTGCTGCAGGTCGTCGCCGTCGACGAACACCGTCTCGACCCCCCAGCGGGGCAGGATCTCGTTGCAGACCACGAAGCACGACCCGAACAAGCTGCGCGCGGCCACCAACCGGTCACCGGCACCCAGCAACGCCCCGAGCGAGACGAACACCGCCGCCATGCCGCTGGCGGTGGCGAACGCCGCCGGGGCGCCCTCGATCAGTCGCAGCCGCTCCTCGAACATCGACACGGTCGGATTGCCGTAGCGCGAGTAGACGAACCGGTCGACCTCCCCGGTGAACGCCTGCTCCGCGGCGGCCGCCGACTCATAGACATAACCCGAACTGAGGAACAGGGCCTCGGCGGTCTCGTCGAACTGCGAGCGCAGTAAGCCGCCGCGCACTCCCAGGGTGGCTTGGCTTACTCCGTCGGGCAGCGGTTTGGGAACGCGGACCGAGCGCTCGCTCACGACTGCTGCCAGGGCAATCCGACTGCACGCCAACCGCCGGCGCCGCGGTGCCCGTGCTCGTCGAGTTGGCCTTCGAACCCGTCCAGCACGTTGTAGGACGGCGTGATGCCGGCTGCGGTGGCGGTCGCGGCGGCCGGAATGGAGCGGTTTCCCGAGCGGCACAGGAACACCGCCGGCCCGGCCGGCACCCGGGCGGCCAGTTCATCCGCGAAATTCACATTGGGGCTGCCGTCGGAGTGGACCCACTCGATGCAGACCACCGCGCGGTCCAGACCGGATAAGTCCGGCAGTCCCACGAAGCGCCATTCGGCGTCGGTGCGCACGTCGATGAGCGTCGCCGTCGGATCGTCGCGCAGTATCGCCCAGGCCTGCTCGGGGGTGATGTCTCCTGCGTAGCTCACCTGCGGAAGTCTCGCACCCGCGGCGGGTTCACGCCACGGCGGGTCACGGCCACAGCTTGCCGAGAACGGCCGCGACCTGCTCGGCCCGGTCGCGGGCGACTGCCACGTCCGGACCGGTCGCCAGCGCCAATCCCAGCCGCCGGCGCGGGTGACCCTCGTGGTGTCCGAACACCACCACATCACTTTCGGTCACACTGAGCGCATCGGCGACCACGGCCACGCTGTCGGCGGTGGCCTCGGTGGCCGCCCCGCCCGGCACCCGCCGCGAGTAGATCAACCGGGCGGCGCCGGGCGAGACCATGATGGCGTCGATCGCCAGCCCGAGGATCGCGCGTGCCTGCAATTCGAAACCGGAGAGCCGCTGGGTGCGCAACGTCAACAGCGCGGCATCGTAGGGCCGCACGTTGACGCCGGTGAAGTACACCTCGTCGCCGTGCACCAGCAACTGCACCTCGAACAGGCCGCGACCGCCGAGTGCCCGCGCGATGCGCGCAGCAACCGATTTGGCCGCATCCAGCGCCACCTTGCTCATCGGGTAGGGCTGCCACAGCTCCACTGTCAGTTGCCCGTTCGGGTTCTCTTCGGTGCGGTGCCCGATCGGCGCGCAGAAATCCAACGCCGGACCGTCCGCGCCGTCGCGATGCACGGCCAGCAAGGTGACCTCGCTGTCGAACTCGACCACGGTCTCGGCCAGCACCCGGGCCGGTGCGCCCGGACCGGCGGCTGAAATCGCGCGTTGCCAGGCCGGTTCGATGTCGCTCTCGCGCACCATTACCGAGCGGCCCTCGCCCAGCGCCCCTGCCACCGGTTTGACCACCATCGGGAATCCGGCGTGCTTGGCCACCGCCTGCAGTTCCTCGACCGAACCGGCGAACCAGAACGGCGCGGTCGGCAATCCGAGCTCGTCGGCGGCCAGCCGCCGCAAACCCTCCGGGTCGCCGGCCAGCCGGGCACCGCGCAGGCCGGGCACCAGTTCGGTGAAACCGGTGTCGACGACGGCGGTCAGCGCCTCTGTAGCCACCACGTCGGAGGCGACCACCACGACTTTCGGCTGCAACCACCGGATCGCCGCGGCCAGCTCGTCGTTGTCGCTCAGATCCACCACCACCGAGCGGTCGGCGATCCCGTGCAACGCGGCGTCGGCGTAGCGGTCGATAGCGATCACCTCGGCGCCCAGGCGCTGCAGCGCCGTCACGAGCTCCCGGCTGAGCTCCCCGGAGCCGAGCAGTGCCACCCTGGTCCGACTGGGACCGTCGGCGGACAACCGCTCGGTCGCGACCTCCCGCCCTTCCTCGGACTCCCCGTTCAACCGCCCTACCCTCCCGCGCCAAGGCAATGTTGCATGGTGCTCAAGGATAAAGGTGAACGCGGACGGAGGTGCGAACGACGGTGAACCCCGCACTGTTGGGCTCGCTGGTGGCCGCAGTGCTGGTGGCGGCCATCGCCCGGCACCACAAGTTGTCCGCGCCGCTGGTCTTGGTGATCGCCGGCCTGCTGGTCGGACTGATCCCGGCGGTGCCCGACATCGCGCTGCGGCCCGACCTGGTGCTGTTCGTGATCCTGCCGCCGCTGCTGTGGTCGGCGGGGCTGGAGAGCTCCTACATCAACATGCGCCGCAACCGGCGCTCGATCATGCTGCTGGCGGTCGGCCTGCCGCTGGCCACCACCGTCGCCGTCGGCGTGGTCGCCTACTACACCGTGCCAGAGTTCACCGTGGCGGCCGCGCTGACCTTGGGCGCGATCGTGGCGCCGCCGGATGCGGTGTCGGCGACCGCGGTCGGCCGCCGGGTCGGGCTGCCACGCCGGATCATGACGCTGCTCGGCGGGGAAAGCCTGCTCAACGACGCCACCGCGCTGACCGTCTACAAGATGGCGCTGGCCGCGGCGATCGGCGCCGCGACCGGCTGGGGCACCGGTCTGGCGACATTCGTGCTGTCCGCCGTCGGCGGCGTGGCGGTCGGGATGGCCTTCGGGGCACTCATCGTGGTCATCCGGTCCAAATTGACCGACCCCCTGGTGGAGAGCGCTGTCGGGCTGGTTGCCCCGTTCGTCATCTACCTGGTCGCCGAGGAGGTGCACGGCTCGGGGGTGCTCGCGGTGGTGGTCGCCGCCTTGATCCTCGGACAGCGCTTCACCCGGGCCCACTACGCCACCCGGCTGCAGGACCAGGCGGTCTGGCGCGCGGTGCAGCTGGTGTTGGAGTCGTTGGCGTTTCTGCTGATCGGCCTGCAACTGCCGACCGTGGTGAAGAACATGCAGGGCGTACGCTTTTCCACTCTGACCGTCGCGTCGCTGCTGGTGTTCGCGACGGTGCTGGCGGTGCGCGGGGTGTGGGTGCTGACGTTCTCCTACCTGCCGCGGAGGCTCTCGGCCGGGATCCGGCAACGCGAGGCCGCCCCCACGCCCGGGCAGGTGTTCATCCTGGCCTGGGCCGGGATGCGCGGCGTGGTGTCGCTGGCGGCTGCCTTCGGTGTTCCGATGACGACGCTGGCCGGGGAACCGTTCCCGGGCCGCCCGCAGCTGGTGTTTCTGACTTTCGTGGTGGTCGTCGGCACGCTGCTGCTGCACGGGATGACGCTGCCGTGGCTGATCCGGCGGCTGGATGTTCGCACCGATCAGGACCGCAACGATGCGATCGCCGCGGCGGCCGCACAGGACAAAGCGGCCCTCGCTGCCGCCAACCGGCTCGACGAGGTGCTCGCCTCCAGCGAGCCGTCGCCGGCCAGCGAGCGCGCCGCCGACGCCTTGCGTACCTGGAACACGCGTCGGCGTAACGCGGCCCGGGAACGGCTGCGCCGCTTGGACCCGGATAACGACGACAGCGACGAGACCGCCGCCGCGGCCTTTCGCCGGCTGCGGCTGGAGATGCTGGCCGCCGAGCGTGCGGCGCTGGTCGCCGAACGCGACCTCGGCCGCATCGACGACCAAGTGCTGCGCAGTCTCCTGCACGGGCTGGATCTCGAAGAGGCGACACTGAATCTGGACTAGTTCCCCCTTCTCCTTCCGCGAGCAGACATGAAAGCCCCCAAAACCGGGTTCCAGAGGGGGCTTTCACGTCTGCTCGCGGTCTACGGCGCCCGCGGCTACAGTCGGATCCATGAGCGCGCTGACATCGCCGAAGACCTACACGGGGCTGGCGGCCTTCCAAGTCGCCGACGCGGTGGCCTGCGCCATCCCGGTGCCCTACATCGCCACGGCGCTTGACCAGCTGGGCTGTTCACCCGAGGTCCGCAAGGTGCTGCCGATCGTCAAGGTGGCCTCGGCGGTCGGTCTGCTGTCGGTGCACCGCTTCCCGGTGCTGGCCCGCGTCACCACCGCGGCCTTGACCGTGTACTTCGTCCTGGCGGTGGGCGCGCACATCCGGGTCCGCGACGCGGTCGTCAACACCATCCCCGCCGCGTCGTTTCTGGCGCTGTTCGCGACGATGACCGTCAAAGGCCCGCGCTCAGGCTCAGTCTGATGGCGTCGACCCGCAGCGCCCGGCTCCGCCGCGCTTGCGATCGACGCTAGGGCTGCCCCGGCAGCAGTCGCACCATCAGCCCCTGCGCTTCGGCGAGCACGGTGCCGTCGGTGTCGGTGAGCTCGGCGGTGATGAATGCCTTGCGTCCCTCGGCCTTGTCGATCCGACCGTGCACCAGCAGTGGGGCGTCGATCGGGGTGACCTTGCGGTAGTCGACGTGCAGGAACGCGGTCCGGCTGATCGGGCGGTTCGCGGCGTGCACCACCATCCCGAACATCCAGTCGAACAGCAGCGGCAGCACTCCGCCGTGCACCGCGGAGTTGCCGCCCACGTGGAACCGGCTGAAGTGGCCCTTCATCGAGACACCGTCGGGCTCGAACCGGGTGATCCGCCATGGCGGCAGCAGCAGGCTGCCCATGCCCGGCATCGACGGCGCCCGGCCTGCCGGGGCCACAGCCTGCGACGCCGGGTACTTCTCCAGCAGCGTCACCAGCGCCTCGGCGCGGTCGGCGGCGTCGTCCCAGGTGGCGTCGTCGGGTGCGGTGGACACCGCCAGGTCCTGCAGGCGCCGCATGGTGGTGACGAACCGCACCAAGCCCGGGCTGGGATCGACGACGGCGAAGTCCGGGAACCCGCCGTGACTGGCGTAGTCGGGATCGTGTTTCTCGGGCTGACCCTCGCTCACGCGTGATCCCGCACGACGACATCTTGCACAACATCGCGGCGCACAATGGTCTGCTCCCGGCCGGGGCCGACCCCGATGCACGAAACCTGGGCTCCGGCGATATCTTCCAGCCGCGACACGTAGTCGCGCGCGTTGGGGGGCAGCTCCTCGAAGGTGCGGGCGTTGGAGATGTCCTCCCACCAGCCCGGCAGTTCTTCGTAAACCGGTTCGGCACGGGCGAATTCGTCCTGGGTCATCGGCAACTCGTCGGTGCGCTTGCCGTCGACGGTGTAGCCGACGCAGACCGGCACGGTCTCCAGGGAAGACAACACGTCCAGCTTGGTCAGGAAGTAGTCGGTGATCCCGTTGACCCGGGTGGCGTAGCGGGCGATCACCGCGTCGAACCAGCCGCACCGCCGCTGGCGCCCGGTGGTCACCCCGACCTCGCCGCCGGCCTTGGACAGATACGCACCGTTGGCGTCGAACAGCTCGGTGGGGAACGGACCCGAGCCGACCCGGGTGGTGTAGGCCTTGAGGATGCCCAGCACCGTGGTGATGCGGGTGGGCCCGACACCGGAGCCCACAGCCGCCCCGCCCGCGGTCGGGTTGGACGACGTCACGTACGGGTAGGTGCCGTGGTCGACGTCGAGCAGGGTGCCCTGCGAGCCCTCCAGCAACACGTTCTCGCCGCGGTCCAGCGCGGCGCCCAACAGCAGGGCGGTATCTGCGATGCGGTGTTTGAAGCCCTCGGCCTGCGCCAGCAGATCCTCGAGTACCTGTTCGGGCTCCAGCGCCTTGCGGTTGTAGATCTTGACCAGCACCTGGTTCTTGAACTCCAGGGCGGCCTCGATCTTCTGGGCCAGCGACTCCTTGTCGAGCACGTCGGCGACCCGGATGCCGATCCGGGCGATCTTGTCCTGGTAGCAGGGCCCGATGCCGCGGCCGGTGGTGCCGATCTTCTTGCTGCCCATGTAGCGCTCGGTCACCTTGTCGATGGCGACGTGGTAGGGCATCAGCAGGTGCGCGTCGGCGGAAATCAACAGCCGGGAGGTGTCCACGCCGCGGTTCTCCAGCCCGGCCAGCTCGTCGAGCAGCACCCCGGGATCGACCACCACACCGTTGCCGATGATGTTGGTGACGTGCGGCGTCAGCACCCCCGACGGGATCAGGTGCAACGCGAAGTTCTCCCCGGTGGGCAGCACCACGGTGTGGCCGGCATTGTTGCCGCCCTGGTAGCGCACCACCCACTGCACTCGTTCGCCGAGTAGGTCGGTGGCTTTTCCTTTGCCCTCGTCACCCCATTGGGCGCCGATGACGACGATTGCCGGCATGGATTCTCGCTAACTGTCTTGGCTTACTGTGGTCCAGCCGGGGTCTGAGCCTATCTGAAGTGATTCACAAGGAGCATGTTGTACGCCATTAACGGCACGACCAACCCCGAAACCGCTGTCCTGGTGTTTGCCGGGCGGGCGCTGCCGCGCCCGTTGCGTGGGCTGGCTACGGTGCCCATCGACGACGCCGCTGCGGGCGCCGAGACCATCGACTGGGCGATCGGCCGGCACAGCCGGTTGGTGGTCGTCGGTGGCGACCCGGACCTGGCCAGGGTGCTGACCCGGCTGCTGCGCACCGAGCGACTGGACGTCGAGGTCGGCTACGTTTCGCTGCGGCGAACCCCCGCCACCAGGGCCTACCGACTGTCGGCCGGCTGGTGGGGGGCGAGGCAGGCGCGGCGCGGCACCGCGCGCGCAGTGCCGCTGATCCGCGACGACGCCGGAACCGCCCTGGTGGGTGTCGGCCGGTGGTTGCCGGTGGACGGCGCCGAGGTGCTGCGCGGGGAGGGCATCGTCGACGACGCCGCGCTGTTCGACGGAGAGGTGGCCGAGGTGCTGATCGAACCGATACCCACCGCGCCGGGGCTGCGGGCCGGCATCCCGTCACGGCGCGGCCGGGTGCGCCGTTGGGTGTCGGGCCGGGCGGCACAGCTGGGCACCGCCGGCGCGCTGGTGGTACGCGACGGGCTCTACGGCGCCCGGACGGTGAAGCGCTCCACCTTCTATCGACACATCGAGGACTGGTTGCTGGTCGGATAAGTTCGTGCGGTGAACGTCCATCCGCTACGCGGCCAGGCCGTGCGGCCCAGCCCGATCTTCCTGGCCCTGGTGGCGGTGACCGTGCTCGGCGGGGTGCTGGCCTGGCGGGCGGCCGCCGACATCGGGCCACTGGCCTACGCCGGCGTGTTCGTGTTCGTGATCGCCGGCTGGCTCGTGTCGCTGTGCCTGCACGAGTTCGGCCACGCCTATACCGCATGGCGGTTCGGCGACCGCGACGCCCAGATGCGCGGCTACCTGACCCTCAACCCGCTGCGCTACACCCATCCGGGGTTGTCGTTGGTGCTGCCGATGCTGTTCATCGCGTTGGGCGGCATCGGCCTGCCAGGCGGGGCGGTGTTCGTGCAGACCTCCTTCATGACGCCCCGGCGCCGGACGCTGGTCAGCCTGGCGGGGCCGCTGGCCAACTTGGTGCTGGCGCTACTGCTGCTGGGCGCCGCCCGGATGTTCTACGACCCGGCGCATCCGGTGTTCTGGTCCGGGGTGGCGTTCCTGGGTTTCCTGCAGGTCACCGCACTGGTGTTGAACTTGCTGCCGGTGCCGGGGCTGGACGGCTACGGCGCGTTGGAGCCGCACCTGAGCCCGGCAACCCGCCGCGCTGTGGCGCCGTTCAAACAATGGGGCCTGTTGGTGCTGCTGGTGCTGCTGATCTCGTCGCCGATCCTGAACCAGAAGTTCTTCGGGTTGGTGCTGTGGTTCGTCGACCTTTTCGGCGTACCGCGAATGCTGGTGTCGTGGGGGATGTCGCTGACCCAGTTCTGGAACGCCTGGCTCTGAGGCCGGCTCAAGAGGACGGCGGGTGGGCCTCCTTACGCAGCAGGAAGGCCAGGACCACGGCCTCGAACGCTTCTTTAGCCTCGATCATGGCCCAATGCCCGCAGTTGGGGAACACATGAAGCTCGGCACGGGGAATGGTGCGCATCGGGATCAACGCCATGTCCAATGGGCTGACCCGATCATCGCGGCCCCAGGTGATCAGTGTCGGGGCCGTGACCTGATGCATCGCCGCCCACGGTTGGGGCCCTTGTGCGGACTCCATCGCCTGGATCATCGCGGCAAAGGCTGCCCTGCTGTACATCCGTCGCGCCCCGGCGAGCGCCTCCGGGGCGGTGGCAAGCCGCCAGCGTTCTTCGATGAGTTGCTCGGTCACCATCGCCGGGTCGTAGACCATCGAGTGCAGCCAGCGGATCAGCCCCTCGCGAGTGGGACTTTCGGTGAACTCCTGCAGCAGTCGGATGCCTTCTGAGGGACCGGGACTCAAGATGCTGCGGCCGATACCGCCGATCGTCACCAACCGCTGTACCCGCTGGGGTTGTGCAATCGCATAGTTGATTGCCACGCCCCCACCCATCGAGTTCCCCACGATGTCGACGCGATCCAGACTCAATCCGTCCACCAGGGCACCCACCGCGTCGGATGCGGTATGCATCGGGTGACCGCCGAAGTCGTCGCTGACACCGAAACCGGGAAATTCGAGCACCAGGCAGCGGAAGTGTTGACTGAAGGTATCCAGTACGCCCCGGAAGTTCTGCCACCCGCTCACCCCAGGACCCGAACCGTGCAGCAGCAAAAGCGGTGGGCCGGCACCAGCTTCGTGATAACGCAGCACGCCCCGCTCGGTGCGAAGCTCCCGCAGCGTCTCTCGGTGACTCATTTCAGCCCCCTTCGTTCGGCTCGCAACGCTGACTGTCCACTGGTATTACCCCGGCATCGACTGCTCGATCGATCGAGTCGCGCAACGCCGGGCAGGTCGCTGTCCATCTACTGCACTCGCCGGCGGCGGCTCTCCGGGCGAACTCGGCGCAGGCAGACTTCGCATCGGTCAGCCATTGCACACTGGTGTGCGTCGGACTGTACTTTTCGACCAGCACCGGCGTGCCGCATCTGTCGCAGCGCAGTTCTTGCATGCCTTCTCGCCTCAGTGAACTCCGGCGGCATGCCGGGCCGCGATATAGCCGAACACCATTGCGGGCCCGATCGTCGCGCCTGCTCCGGCGTAATCATTTCCCATCACCGATGCCGACGCGTTGCCGGTGACATAGAGGCCCTCGACGAGGGTGCCATCAGGGCGACACACCTGCGCGTCGGCGTTATACGCCAGTCCGCCTTTGGTTCCCAGATCGCCGGCCCGCAGTCGCATCGCGTAGTAGGGCCCCCGGTCGATGGCATCCAGGGTGGGCTGCGGCAGGGTCGGATCACCATAGTAGTTGTCGTAGGAGCTTTCCCCGCGACCGAAATCGGCGTCCTTTCCGGTCCGCGCGAAGCCGTTGAACCGTTCCACGGTGTCGCGCAATGTCGCCGGCGGGACCCCGATCGCGGTGGCCAACTCCTCGACGGTGGCGGCACGGTGGATGAACCCGGGTGCCAGCCAGTCGGCGGGGAATTTCTGTCCGGGTAACACGCCGCCAATCTGATAGCGGCTCTTGGCTTTCGTGTCGAATACGAACCAGATCGGATCATGTCGCTCGGCAAGCTGACGGTGCACGAATGTCACATACGGCGCAGCTTCATTGGCGAACCGCTTGCCGTCCTGGTCGACGATAATCGAGCGAGGGATGGACCGTTCGGACACCAGGACGACCATGATGCCGTCGGGCCGTTGAAAGGACGGCATCCACCAGGCATCATTCATCAGGTCGGTCGCCCCGCCCACCGCCTGGCCCGCGACGATTCCGTCACCGGTGTTGTCGACCGAGCCCGCGCTGTAATCGTCTGTGCCACCTTCGCGAAGATAGTGTTTCCGCATCTCCGCGTTGTGCTCGAACCCTCCGCTGGCCAAGAGCACCCCCTTGCGGGCGCGTACAGCGATCACCGAGCCCTCATGCACGACGCGCACCCCGAGGACCTTCCCCGCCCCATCGGTGATCAGCGACTGCAGCGGCGTGTTGAGCCACAACGGAATGTCAGCCTCTTTGACAGCCAATCGCAGACGACCGATCAGCGCCTGCCCGAGTGTTGCCATGTGACGACGTAGCAGGCGCGCCTTGATTGCACGCCACCCCGTGCGCAGCGCAGCGCGCCGGCCCGCCCAGGTTCGCATCACCATGTTGAGGCGGGCGAATTCCTCCGAGGTCACATACAGCCCCGCCGGTGTGGCCAGCGTTGCCGGTCGCAGCAACGCCTCGTCTGCACCCAGCTTCTTCAGGTCGAACGGGAGCGGCTCGATGCTGCGTCCCCGGGCACGCCCACCCGGCGCTTCGGGGTGGTAGTCGGAATAACCGGCACACCACTGAAACCGCAGACGCGGGCTGGCCCGCTCGAGGAAGTCCATCGTTTCGGGGCCGTAGTCGATAAATGCATCGAGATTGCCTGACGGCACCCGGTATTCGACGATGGCGTCCAGATAACGGCGCACGTCAGCCCGACTGTCCGCCAACCCGGCCCGTATGAGGGTCGGGTTGTTGGGGATCCAGATATTGCCGCCGGACAGCGCGGTACTACCGCCGTACACGCCGGCCTTTTCGATGATCAAGGTGTCGAGCCCGCAAGCATTGGCGGTCAGCGCAGCAGTCAGACCACCGCAGCCGCTTCCTACGACGACGAAGTCAACCAGGCGCTCTGTGGGCTCTACGCTAGGCAGCATCTGCGCCTCTTTCTCGTCACTCGCCAATTGGATTGGCCCACACAATCACAGCGATTTCTCGGTTGGAGTGATTGGTCCCGCCCAGCGGGAAGAACGGCCCAGGAACGGGTTACGGGTGCCTCTTACGTCCGGTAAGCGCACGCACACGAAGAGCGTCGATGCGGCCCGCAAGCTCCACCGGCAGTCAGCAGTTCGGCTCGATCCTCAACGACGCGCTGTTTGACCCGAACACCAGCATCATCTCGGGCATCCTCAACGCCCGCGACGACCTGGCAACGTCGGTCATGACCGCCAACGGCGGATTCCCGACCGAACTGGGTTCGCTGGCCACCTGGGAGTGGGAGCACATGTCACAGTTGACCGATCTGAGCCTGGCCACGGCGTGGGCCGACCTCGGCTCACTATTCAATTCCGCCGATCTCCTCGGCGCCTGAGCTTGGCGGGGCCGGCCCAGTTTTACCGGGCCGGCCCCGAGCACACAGCTCCGAAAATCCTTAGACGACCGCCTGATCGGCGACGTCGAAGAAGCTGGGTTGATCTCCGGTGCCGTAGCCGGGCAGCACCTGCTCGAAGGCTTCGAACCGGCCGAGCAGTCGCAGCGTGTCGGGCCCGTAGAAGGGCAGGTAGACGGTGCGGCGAGTACCCTCACCTACTGGTGGCGGGCCGGCATGTGTGGTGCACGAGTAGTGGATGGTGACGTCACCGGGCTTTGTGTCCATCGGGATGGCATTGGGCTCGTCCACCGTGATCTTGCCGGGGCTGTGCGTGACCTTGCCGTTGGAGCCGGCCAGCGCCCAGAGCTGCGATCCGGTGGGCCCGGCACTGTCGAGATGGATTCCGATGTTGATCGACGGGCACATGATGGTGCATCCGCCGAGATCGCAGTCCCGGTGCCAGCCGAGGTTCGCCGCGATGCTGCCGCCGAGGTCGGCTCCGACGCCGAACGGCTTGAGCACGGTCAGTGGACCCTGCCCCCGGTCGTGCAACGGCACCAGGTCCCGTTTGGCCAGCGCGACAAGGGAAGCGACGGTCGGGTCGTCCTCGATGAGCGAGCGAATCAGCGCGGAATACTCCGACATGAACAGCAGCCGATAGGGAAAGCGTTTTCCGGTCGCCTTGTTGTCAACCCACCACGAGAACATCTCGCCCTCTTTCGCGGCGGCCGTGAGTCGGTCCACCTCGTCGGCGATCTCGTCGCGGCGATGGGCCATGGCGCCACGAACGACCACGTAGCCCGCGGTGCGCAGGAAGTGCGACAGGTCTTCATGGTCATCATCGAGGGTGAAGGACTGCCGCAGATCGAGCGGGTCCCCGTGGCGATCGGTGAAGGCCATCGCCGGGTCGTAGATGGGGCGCCCGGAGTACATGCACCTAATGGCCGGTGCCCAGGTGTCCCAGTCGTCGTAGCCGCCGCGAACGAAGCGCACGCTGTCGGCCAGCACCAGCGACGGCGGGTTGCGGAACTCGTGGACGTAGTCCTGCCAGGCGCGCTCCTGGAGTTCCACGATACCGACTGCGGCGTCGGAAACACCGGCATCCACTCGGACCGACCCGTCCTCACACACGTAGGTGTACGCGCGACCGTCGGGCAGCGCAATGGCGAGCGGCGCCGCGTTCGCCACATCCCACGCGACCTGCTCGTTGACACCTTCGCGTAGCCGTCGAGGCAGCTCGGTGCGGTGGAACTCGTCGAAGTCCCACCGTTGCAGCCCCCATGCCTCCAGGCTGCCGACGCTCGTATTGCGGCTCATTTGTTCTGTCATCACCTTGCTCCTTTTTCCGACTATTCGTGGTATGGTTCCGGTATGCCGGATAACCATAAGGCACCCTCACCGCCGACGGCAAGGGTGTTCGCGGTGTTGGAAGCACTTGCCGAGTCGTCGAGCAGTGGACTGTCGCTGTCTGAGGTCTCCCGCGAACTCGCGCTGAGCACCTCCACGACCGCGTCGATCCTCGCCACGATGGATGCATCCGGCTACGTCGAGCGGCTGCCCAACCGGGCATACCGGCTGGGGCCCGGCCTGATCAGACTCCTTGCGGGACTGCGGAGCCGGTATCCCCTACTGGGTGCGGCTGACGAGGAGCTTTCTCGGCTTTCAGCGGTGGCCGGCTGTGGTTGCACCCTCGCGCGCATCAACGCCGAAGACCTCGAGGTCGTCCTGACGGTGGGGACCGTCGACGAGTTCGACACCCGGGTCGGCCAGCGCATGCCGCTGCACCCTCCGCACGGCAGCATCGCCGTCGCGTGGCGATCGCCGGCCAAGATCGATGAGTGGCTGTCCGATGCGCCCGATCCGCTGGCGCCCAACGAGATCGCCGCCGTGCACAGCACTCTGGCCGAAATTCGGGAACGCGGCTATGCGGTCTACAACGTCAAGCGTGACGTTCAAACCATGGTGCACCAGATCCGTGACCTCCTCGGCCAGGCCGACGATCACGCCCCCACCGAGGTGCTGCGCCGCCTGCTGCTCAGTGCTGTCGTGGGAATCGGGATCTACAGCAGCGACGAACTCACCGACTGGCGTCGGCGCCCCGTCAGCTACGTGATCGCGCCGGTTTTCGGACCTGATGAGCAACCGCGCTACCTGGTGTCGCTGCACATCATGCGGGACGCCGTGTCGGTCGCTGATCTCAACCTCTACATCGAGGCGCTCGTGCAGACCGCCACGACCTTGACCAAGGTTGGGGGTGGCAGCTGGCCGAACCGGCCGCTGACGTGAATGGCTGTTTCGCAGAGATGTTTCCGCTGACTGGGAAGGGGCACTTGACTGCCACGGCGGCTGACGCAAAGGTCTGCCAGGCGCATCCCCTCGGAGAAGGAGCCCCGAAACGATGACAACCAACGCCGCGCCGAACCAGCCGCTGCCCGATCCGTTCTCCCCGGTGATGCTGGGGCCGGTGCAGTTGCGGAATCGCATCATCAAGGCGGCCACCTCGGAAGGACGGTCACCGGATGGGTTGGTGACCGACGACCTGATCGCATTCCATCGCCGTTTCGCCGACGGCGGGGTCGGAATGACGACCGTCGCCTATTGTTGCGTTTCCCGAGAAGGCGCCAGCGCGCCAGGGCAGATCGTCATGGATCAGCGGGCCGTCCCCGGGTTACGCCAGTTGGCCGACAACGTTCACGATGCCGGCGCCGCGATCTCAGCGCAGCTTGGGCATGCCGGCGTGGTGGCGTCAAAATCGATAACCGGCGTACGCGCGGTAGCGCCGAGCAGGTTCGTCAATCCGTCATCGTTGCAGTACTGCCGGAAAATCAGGCCCCGCGAGATCACGCAGGTCATCGACCAGTTCGGATCCGCAGCCGAAGTCGCGATAGCGGCGGGCTTCGACGCGATCGAACTGCATTTCGGCCACCTGTACCTGCCGAGCTCGTTCCTGAGCCCGCTGCTCAACCGGCGCAAGGACGAATACGGCGGTGGCATCGACAACCGTTCTCGATTCGTCCGTGAGATCGCCCAACGGGTCCGAGAGGTGGTCGGCGACCGGATCGCGGTGATCGCCAAACTCAGCATGGACGACGGCATTCGTGGAAGCATCTGGTTGGACGAATCACTGCGCACCGCCCAACTACTCGACCAAGACCGCAATCTAGACGCCATCGAGCTCACCCAGGGTTCATCGGTGTACAAGCCGATGTACCTGTTCCGCGGAGACGTCCCCGTCGCGGAATTCGCCGCGGCGATGAATCAGCCTGCCAGAACCGGCATCCGCCTGCTCGGCAAGAAAGTCATGGGAGACTACCCGTACCGCGACTTGTACATGCTTGACTCAGCGCGCCAGTTCATCTCGGTCGCCAAAAACACCCGGCTGATCCTGCTGGGGGGCATCAGCGCCCGTGAGCACATGGTCACCGGCCTACAGGAGGGATTCGACTTCCTCGCCATGGGCCGAGCGCTGCTACGCGAACCAGACCTGCTGAATCGGATGATGAACGATCCCACGGTCCGAAGCCGCTGCAATCACAACAACAAATGCATGGTCACCGTGTTCGGCCGCACGCACTGCGTACTGGACCCTGCAGAGCGGTACGGGGCAGTCCCTGACCCACAACCCGCCACCCCGCCGACCGTCCAGTAGCCCGCGTTCCAACGGCCCGACGACCGCCAGACCCGCTCTGCTCTCGACGCTCACACCAACTCAGCCGCTGAATAGTGAGCCGAGGTCGGCCCACGCCGTGGCCGGGCTCAGATCGGTCAACTGTGACATGTGCTCACTCCCAGGTGGCCAGCGAACCCAGTTCGGTCGGGAATCCGCCGTTGGCGGTCATGACCGACGTTGCCAGGTCGTCGCGGGCGTTGAGTCCCCGCCGCGCGAACAGCATCAGCAGGCACGATGCCTCGGTTATGAATTGCCTTGCAGCGCATTATCTTAGTCGATATCTGAACCCCTCCGATGCGTCAGGCTGTTATTTACCAAGACGGACACGGCATACGGTAATGAAGGCGTGCTAGGTGAACCGGGGGCTCAGTTCCACTGAACGGGAGACTGATACGCCGGGTATCCAGCGCCTCACGGTGCCGAACAGGTCACCATTGCACTGCCCCCGTCCGGTCGAGCTTCAGATGCTGCGGTGAATCTTCACAGCGCGCTCAAATACGCAGCGGTAGCCTTGATTTCATTCATGTAGTGTTCGCGCCCGGCCGCGCTCACCGCTGCGCTCAGCGGACCGAGTTGCAGCTCGTAGGTAGCATGCCCCTGCTCGTCGAATACCGGTACGGCGAGGTAACTAACCGAGAGATCCCCGGACGTTGCGAGCTGGGTAGCAGTGTACGGATGACCGCTCAAGCTGAACAGCATCTCGAACACGCGTTGGCGAAGGGTTGCCCGGCGAGGGTGCTCGGCGAGGAGCTCAGCCACTTCGGCCAGCGTATTGAGCGCCTGCGGGTCGGAGTTCCCCATGCCGAATACCGCCACTCCGCTCTGTCGTACCTGCGACAGCAGGTCGGCAAGTCCCGAGCGGTTCGCCCCGGCCGACTGCAGCCAGTCACGCTGAGTCCCTGAGTCCCGGTGCGCCACTACAGTCGCTCCGACAGGCGCCATCAGCGGAAGCCGGACACCTACACCGACACCGGCCGGAAACCGCTCTCGCGCGGCGGCGACGCTGAGGAAGGTCAGGTCGGTCGCACCGGCGAACGCCAGCGTTGCACCGCAGTTCGCCCGTCGCGCCAACTCCTCGACGGCACTGGCGTATTGGCCGCCAAGCGGCAACGCTGCCCGAACCGCTTCGGCAACCCCGATCAGGCCGACCCCCAACGTGTAGCGGCGGTCGGACTGCCGCGAAGCCCAGCCGGCCCTTTCCAACGCCCCCAAAATAGCGGTCGCCGTGGACCGATTGATCTCGAGCCGGGAAACGATCGAAGCTACCGAAATGGGCTCAGACAGCGTCGCGAGCAGTTCCACGACGGCCACCACGCGGTCGGTCGGCGGCGATCCCGCCCGTTCATCGCGGTCCTGAGATCGGGCCCGTGACATCGTGTTTCCCTGCCGATCTGCGGACAACCGTTGACTAACGAAGCACCGCCAGCGTATATCCTCAGCTGACCGTCGGCTAGATCGGATCGAATGCCGACATCAGCCACCGGCCGTTCACCTTCTCGAGGCTGACCCGAACGCTGGAAGCCAGGTTGGTCGGAGATTCCGCGCCCACGGTCGTCGTCTGGTTTACGAACACCAAAACGACTGCATGGTTGCTGCCCGCGGACACTGAAGCCGCGGCGGGCACGGTGGCGACCGCTGAGATCTTTTTCTCTTTCGCCCCGGGCATGACAACGTCGTGCGTGAACGAACCGTAGGAGTCCCACAGGGCTCCGGTCATCAGATCGCGGGCGGCGTCAAGCTCTTGCTCGACCGTATCGGGTCGGTAGGTGAGCATCTTTATGGTTCCCTGGCTGGCAGCTTGCACTGACTCAACCCGGGAGACCTCCGCACTCCGTGCGCTGGCATCACGAAACTTCAGAAATCCACTGCCCATCGCCAGCAGCAGGGCCACACCGGGTAACAGGCCATATACCAACACCCGGATCCAGGAGCTGGGCCGCCGGCTCGACTGGTTCAGGTCCTTTTCGCTCACGGCACGAACCCCACATTCGACACCTTCAGTGCGCCGTCCACCTTCTGGACCTCGATCCGCATCCGCCAGTTCCGAGGTTGCTGTTCAGCAGCCCCGGCATTCGAGGTCTGTACCGAAACCGCCACCAGGGCCTGCGCCGAGGCACCGGCCACCGACTCCAAACCGGCCTCGGTGATCGTGCCTACTGTCTTTGACTGAGCCTGCTTGACGACCTGGATGAATGCCGGTGCCCGCTGCTGGAAGTCCTCGTAGAAAATGCCCGTGGCCGAACCCAGGATGCGCTGGATGTCAGCTTCGACGTCGGCGTGGTCAATCGTGGTCAGGTTCAATGCTCCCTGCCGTGCTACCTGCAAATAGAGTTTCTCCTGCTGCTCAGACTGGCCGGACTCGTAGGCACCGAACCCGAACACCCCGGCAAGCCCGGCCAATATCAGGACCACCACCACACCGAGCGCCATTGCCGACCGGGTCTCCGGCCCCGGTTCGTCTCCACCCACCTCGTCATCGACGTGGTCGGCCCCAGCAACCGCTTCGGTGGCGGCTTGATCGTCGACCTCAGGCACGTCGCCCGCCTCCCCGCTGTGTTCAGGTGCTACGGCGGTGTCACCGTCGGACGGGGGAGGGGTTTTCAGTTCCCCGCGGGGGGCATCATCATGGTCTGCCATGTCGGCTCCTGCAAGGTGGACTGGGCTAGGTCGGACTGGGTGTACACGTGTCCGTCGGGACCGATATAGGTTCCGGTGGTGGGGTCATATGCGGTGGCTGCAATCGGCGACCCTGGCCCGGCCGGCGGAGAATCCGGTCGCAACTGCGGGATGTCCTGGCCAGTGTAGGTAGCGTTCGGATCACCCTTCCAGTTAAAGCCCTCATTGAGCGGAACGTACTCCTCGTCGCTTTCACACATTGCCGCGGTCGGAGCACGCTTGCCCGGCTTCGTCGCGCACGGGATGTTGCGTGCACCCCGCACGTACCACGGCGAATCCTGGGGTATCCGGCAGTATAAGTCGCCGTCCGGCCGGTCCGGGTAGTCCTCGAAATTCGCCGACCGCATCTGACGGGCCGGCAGGTAGCCGGTCGTGCAGGGCGGCGGCAGGCCAAAGTTGATGTTGAAGTCCAGGAAGCCGCTACCGTGGACAAGGCCCTTGACGTTGCGGTTCGCCACCGAGATCGCCTGCATCATGGCAGCCCCCTGCGGCAGGAGCACGAGTAGCTGTTCGATGCCGTCGTGGTAGGCGACGGCCACCGGCGCGACACTGGCGAGATTGGCCAACACGATCGGTAGCGTCGGTTTCAGCCGTTCAATCAGGTTCCGTGCCTCATCTGCTGCTGGGCCGCCCTGCTCCAAGACACCGACTGCGGCGTGGTCTTCGGTCCGTACCTGGTCGGTGATTGCGCGTAGGTGAGCGGCCCAGGCCTGGATCGCATCCGCAGTATCAATCTGGGTATCCATTATCGGCGCAGACTGGTCGATCAGCGCGGTCAACGAATCGAGGTTCTTGCGGGCATCAATGGCAAGCTTGGTGGAACCTCGGACCATGCGGGAGATCTCCGGGCCAAGACCACCGACGGCAGTGTAGCTCTCGTCGATGACCGTTTTGACATTGTCGTGTGGAATCGCCTGCAGGCCACGGTTTGTGGCATCCAGCAGTTCGGTGATGTCAGGGGGCACCGAGGTACGGCTCCGCGGTATGACGTCACCGCCTCGCAGTGGCCTCGCCTCCGCGGTACGCGGCAACAGGGTCACGAACTGCTCCCCGATCGGTGTCTGGCTATGCACCTGGGCATCCAGATCTGACGGAATGGCCAAATCCGACCGCAACGACAGCACAGCCTCCACGCCGGTATCGGTCACGTGGACTCCCTTGACACGGCCCACCTCAACGCCCCGGAAGGTAACGTTTCCGTTGTGGTAGAGCCCACCGGCTTGGGGCAGTTCCATCCGCACGGTGTAATACCCGACCCCGAACAGCACCCTCGGCAGCTGCATGTAGGCGAAGACCATGACTCCACCGGCGACCAGGGTGATGACCGTGAAAATAATCAGTTGGATCTTGATCCGTCTGCTCAACACCATGGCTATGACCCTTGGTCCAAGTGGTACGGAACGGTCAGTGGGTTTGTGGCGGTGTAGGGGCTGGGTAGTTGTCCGATCGTGCGGCCCCACTGCATCTCGAGTTGGGTGAGGTTGCCTTCGTAGCGGGTGCCCGTGAAAAATGACGAGTCGAGGCGGCTCAGCGTCAAGTCGATGACCGCCGTCAGGTTGGCGTAATCGCCCCGTACCCAGTTGGTGAGCGTCTCTTTCGACCATGGAAACGTGGCCAACAGGCTCAGCGAGCGGGTCAGCGACGGCCCGGCGTCGCCCAGCGACTCGAAGACGGGGCCCAAATTCCTGAGTTCTTGAACCACGGCATCTTTGGTCTGGTTGACCGATTCCGCAGCCAGGGAGCTGAACTCGCCCACCTGACCTAGTGCGTCACCGAGGGTGACTCGCTGCTCTTTGAGCACCCTCAGCGCATCCGGGATGACCCGCAGCGCCCGATCCATCACGTCCTTCTGATCCGCGAACTGACCGACCAGCTTGTTCAGGCTGTCGGTGGCCGCAATGATATCGGGGGTCTGGTTACTGACCTGACCCATATAGATATCCAGTTGCCGGATAAGGCTTTTCAGGTCTTCCACACGCCCGGCGTTGGCAGTGCTGAACGCCTCGGTGATGTCTTGGAGCTGGCCGACCCCACCGCCGTTGAGCAACAGCGACACCGCCGCCAATGTCTGCTCTGTGGTGGGTTGCTCGCCGGCTCGGGCCAGCGGGATCAGGGCGCCATCGTGCAGCCTACCTTCAGACGGCACATCTTTGGGGGACACCAATTCGATGTGCAGGGATCCCAGCAGGCTGGTCTGACCCACTTTGACGATCACGTTGGCCGGTAGTTCGACGTCCCCGTCGAGCCGTATGGTCAGCAGCGCATGCCAACCCTGGCGTTCGATCTTGGTGACGTTGCCGACCGTCACATCGCCGATCCGGACACGGGAGTTCTGTTGGATGTTCGTCACATCATGTAGCTGCGCCTGAATGGTATACGCGCCGGGACCACGACCGGCAGTACCCGGCAACGGCAGCGAGTTCAATCCGTGCCAATCACCACAACCGGGCAGCGCGGCAACGGCGAGTGCCACCACCGCGCCGGCAGCGCTGCGGCGCAACGTCCACGTCACGATCCCCCCCCTGGCGGCAGCATCATTCCCGGCAACCCGGTCGCGGGATTGGCCGGAACCGAGACGGGCGCGGGATGCCCGGCCGGATTGGGTGTATCGACAGGTGGTTGCGCTTGCGGCGGAATGTAATCCGGGCGCATCCAGTTTTCGCTGTAGTCGATCTCGTTGGGGCGAGCCATCGCGCCGACGAAGAGGTTCTCTCCGATCGGGGCGAAGTTCCAGGCCCGGTTCTTGGCGATGGGCGCCATGTACTGCACGCACAGTTTCGCCGCTTGGTCGGCGCCGAGCCTTGACGCCGCTTGGATCGCACCGCAGATGAAGCCGACCGGGTCCGCGAAGTTGTTGATGACCAGCTGACCGGTCAGCGCGTTCTGAGCGGGCTGGTAGATGTTCGAGAAGTTGGCGAATGCGTTAGGCGCAATATGCAGTAACTGCTTGATTTCCGGAACACTGTCGTTGGCGGCCTGGCTGATTGTGGACAGCCGGTCCACCCCCGTGCCCAACGCCTCCCGATTGTCCTCGATGAAGCCGCGTACGTCGCCGATCGCGGTGTGCAGATCCCGGAGCGCGTTGCCGACCTCGTTGGGGTCGTTGGCCAGTACTGCAGTGGCCGCTGCGAGGTTGCGGTTCAGCTGTCGCATCGAGCCGGTGCTGGTTTGTAGCGCCGACACCAAAGTCGACACGTTTCGTACCGATGTGAAGATGTCGTCGCTATGGTCTCCCAGGGTGGAAAACGCCTGGGAAAGCTCGATAACAGCATCACGGATATTCACACCCTGGCCGCGCAGGTTGTCCGCTGCGGTATTGGTGAACTCGCCCAGCGTGCTGACGCCGCCCGGACGGGTCGGCTGCAGCATCTCGGTGAGCTTCTGCAGCTGGTCGCGCAAGTCGTCGTATTCGACCGGCACTGCGGTGCGATTCTCGGGGATCACCGCGCCGTCCGGCAAGGTCGGGCCACCGGTGTAGGCCGGTGTCAGTTGGATGGTGCGCGGTGTCACCAGAGATGGCGACAAGACCGCAGCGCTCGCGTCGGCGGGCACCTTGTACTTGTCGTCGAACCAGAACGAGATCTTGACCCGGGTGGGTTGTGCCTCGATCTTGTCAATCTTGCCGACCGTCACGCCCAGGATGCGGACATCGTCGCCGACGAAGATCCCGTTGCTGTTCTCGAAGTAGCCCACGACGTTGACGCGGTTGGCTTCCTCGATGCTGCGTACCGCCACCAGCAGGCCGGTGATCAAGCACAGCGCAGTGACGGCGGCCAGTCCGATTCTGGCGTTACGGCGCGTCATCGATGTCCACCGTTCGACGTCGGCGCTTCACCCGGGGCCGGCACGTACGCCGGCGCCGGAGTCGGCTGTGGTACCGAATCACCGGGCGGCAGGGGCATCGGCAGACCAGGGGGCGGACCACCCGGCGCACCCGGCGGCAACGGCTCTCGGTACGGATAACGCGGATCGCCCGGGTTACCCGTGATCGCATCCGACACCGACATCGGCGGATCGCCGCCGCGGCCGGTGCGCGGAAACGGCATCGGCAGCGGCGGAGTACCCGGCTGACCGGTCGGTGGATCCGTGCGATCAGACGGCAGCAAGGTGTGGGGGTCCAGGCCGAGGTCGCCGAACGCGACATCGATGTAGGGCTGCAGGAACTGGCCGGGGATCAAGTTGACGATATAGGCGTTGAAAAACGGCCCCGCAGATACTGATTCACCAAGCGACAGCGCGTAGGCATTGAGGGGTTTCAGCGCCTTCTGCACGCGTTCCTTGCGATTGTCGACGATCGTCAACACCCCGTTGAGCTTGTCCAATGCGGGCCGGAGTTCGGCGCGGTTCTCGGCGACGAAGGCCGACAGTTGTCGAGAGAGCGCTGAAATATGAGTGGAGATGCGGTCTAGAGCCATGCTCTCGGTTCGCAGTTGGGCCAGCAGTGCGTTGCTGTCCGCGATCAGGCTCACTACCTGTTCGCTTCGCTGCGCGAGGACGGCGGTTGACTTGTTGGCGTTGGCCAGCAGCTTGCGCAGCTCACCATCGCGCTGGTTCAACACCTCCGAGAACCGCGCGACCCCGTTGACCGCTTCTCGCAGATCGGCCGGAGTGTCGTGAAACGTCTGGGCCAGCGTGGATAGCGCGTCAGAGACCTGCCCGGTGTCCAGGCCACTGATGGTAGTGGCCAGATCGCCCAGGGCGTCGGGCAACTGGTAGGGCGATGTGGTGCGCTGCAGCGGTATTGGCTGGCTCAATTCACCATCTCCGCGGGAGGTCACTTCGAGAATCTTCGAGCCCAGCAGGTTCTTGGTCTTGATCGCTGCCTCGGTGTCGGCCCCGAGGTGGACATTTTTCGAGATGGTGAACTTCACCAGTACTTGCGGGCCGTCCAACGCGGTGCTGGAAACCTTCCCGACCTGGTATCCCGACGCGTGTACGGCCGCCCCCGGGACGAGCCCGCCGGCCTCGGCGAAGTATGCCGAATAGCTATTCCCGCCGGCGATGAACGGCAGCTTGTCGTACCCAAGGGCGCCTAATACCGCGCCAGTCGTCACAGCGATACCGACCATTCCGACAGCCAGCGGATTCCGTTCACTGAAGAGCTTCATTTAGGCGCGCACCGCCCGGTGTCCTGGCCGACTACCTTGGCGTACAGCGGTTGACCACCTCTGCCGTTGAGCTTCAGCACGACGTCGCACAAGTAGAAGCTGAAGTACGCCCCGGTGAGCGCCTGGCGGGCAAGCGCCTGATAGGGGATCGGCAACGTGTTGAGGAAGTTGTCGAAGTACTCATGGTCAGCGAGCACGTTCGTGGCTGTGCGGTTCGATTCGTGGACTGTCCTGGCGAACGGCTGACGCGACTGGCTGAGCAGGTCGGCGAACGACCCGGCGGCCGCGTCTCCGCCGGCGACCGCTTTGGCGATGTCAGTCTTGCGATCTGACAATGTCTTCACCAGTTCCGACAGCGAATCGACTGCCTTTTCAAACTGGCCGCTCTGGTCACCCAGCGAACCCAGCGTGGTGCTCAGGTTGGTGATGACTTGGCCGATCAGCTGATCACGGTCGGCAAGAGTGTTTGTTAGCGCGGCGGTCTGGGCGAAGAACGATCCGATGGTCGCTCCCTGCCCCTGCAGCGCGGCGATCAGTTGGCTACTGAGCGCGTTGACTTGCTCCGGGTCAAGCGCGCGAAACAGTGGACGGAATCCGCCGATCAGCGCATCGAGATCCAGGGCAGGTTGAGTGCGGTCGACGGGGATGGTGTCGCCGGGTACGAGTTGCTTGACTTCCCCGGCGCCCTCCTCGAGCGCGAGGTAGCGGTCACCGATCAGGTTGTCGTAGCGGATCGCCGCCCTGGTTCCTGCGGTGAGCATGACCGATGGGTCGGCGGAGAAGTCCACCGCCACAGCGCTGTCCGGCAAGACCGTGATGCGCTTGACCTTGCCGACCTCGACTCCGGCGATGCGGACGAAATCGCCGTCGGCCAGGCCCGTCACGTTGGTGAACAGTGCCTGATACGTATTTTCAGCCCGGAAGCGCAGAGCACCGAAAGTAATGAACAGGAGGGCGATTCCAAGCGCGCAGACGACCATGAAAACGACAAGACGCCACCCGGCGCCTACCAGAGCCTGTTTCATGGTGTGGTTCCTCTGCTGCTCAGCGGTCACTGGCTTGGTCGGAGCGGCGGTGCCGGCTCACTCGGTTGGGACGGCTCATCGGGCCACAGCGGCGTACCGAATATCCCTTCGTAGATCGGTGTTCCAGGTGCGGCTGGATAGGCCGGGGTGCCGTCTGGCGTGTACAGCGGGGCTCCATAGGGTGGCGAGTTGGGCGGTCCGGGAGCCGGCGGCCCCGGATAGCGCACGGTCGGTTCTTCCGGTACTGCGCGGGTGTAGGGGAAGAAATCGACCCAGCCCGGCACGCCCACCCCGGGGTTGGGGCGTACATCGATGCCAGTGCCCCAGCCGGTGTTGGTCACCAGATAGGGCACGGGGAAGTTGTCGTCCACGAGAGGCAACTTCCCGCAACCGGGTTCGCCGCCGGGACCGCCCTTGGCCGCGATGATCGGCAGGTTATCGGGATAACGGTACGGGTCCTTCCCGAACAGAAGGCCGTCGTCCAATACCGCTGACCTGCCGTTTCCTCCAGCCATGTAGTAGCCGGAACGCTCGACATAGAACTGTGCGCCGACGAGCGTACATGTGTAGACCGGGTTGTATTTCATCAGCAGATCGGTCGTCGGTTTCAGGGCATTGACTGCCCGAACAAGGTTGTCCTGGTTCGGTTCGAGCAAGCTGACCCCGCTGCTAGAGAGCCCGATTATGCTGAGCAGTAACGTATTCAGTTCGCCGGCGTGATCGATCACTGTGGCGCTTGTCGTGCTGGCCGCGTCCATGATCGACGTGATGTCCGCTGCAGCGGAGCTGTAGGTGTCACTGAACTCCTTCAGCGCGCGCCAGTCCCGGCCGATGGTCGGATGCCGCGTATTCAGCGCCACCAGAACCTCGTTGGTGGCGGTGGTCGCTTCGCCGATTCGGCTCCCCTGTCCGCGCACACCATCAGCCACTGCGGTTAATACGGCATTCAACTTGGCCGGGTCGATCTGATGCAGCACATCCATCAGGTTCTGGAAGACGTTGTCCACCTCGGTCGCCACATCACGGGTGGGCACCATCGCGCCCGCGGCCAGCCGCTTCGGGCTGGGCGAATCAGGGTAGACGAGATCGACGTACTTGGCCCCGAACGCGGTGGTGGCCCGAATCCGCGCTTCCACATTGGCCGGGATTTGCTTGAGTTGGTCGCGGTTGAGGTGCAGTTTCAGGGTCACCGATTCTTTCCCGACGCTGACTGACTCGACCCGTCCGACCTGGACGCCGCGCAATTTGACCTTCCCGCCGGGTTCCATCACCAGTCCGGCCCGGTCGGCACTCACCGTCACTGGAATGGTGCTCGTGAAGGACCGGGAGAACAGGGCCATCGACATATACAGCCCGATGATGACGACGACGATCAGGCCCGACGTCCACCACCCTGGGTGGGTTACCCGTATGCCAGTTTCGTCTAACATGTCGCTAACCCGACAGATTGAAGTTGCCGGATTGGCCGTAGATGGCCAAGGTGCCTAACACAGTCACCGATACCACCACGATCAGCGAGGCGCGCACCGAACGCCCTACTGCTTCACCGACTCCGGCCGGACCGCCACGAGCCGTAAAGCCATAGTAGGTGTGAATCAACATCACGACGATCGCCGCCATGATCGCCTCGAGGAACGACCAGATCAGATCCGTGGGGTTCAAAAACGTATTGAAGTAGTGGTCATACACCCCGCTGGCCTGCCCGTAGTACACCGTGGTTCCCACCCGAGTAGCCCAAAACGATGCCAACACCGCGACGCAATAGAGGGGTATTACGACGATGACACCGGCCACCAACCGAGTGGAGGCGAGGTAGGCGATCGAGCGGATGCCCATCACCTCCAACGCGTCGATCTCTTCGGCGATTCGCATCGCGCCAAGCTGCGCGGTCGCGCCTGCCCCGATGGTGGCTGCTAACCCGACGCCGGCCACCAAAGGCGCGATCAGCCTCGTATTGAGAAACGCTGAGGTGAACCCCGCGAGCGCCTCCACGCCGACATCGGCCAACTGGTCATAGCCCTGCACCGCCAACAGTGCACCCCCGGACAGCGTCAACAGACTCACGATCGAGATCGTGCCGCCGATCATGAGCAGCGCTCCGGCACCGAGGCCCATCTGCGCGATCTGTCGAACAATCTCGGTTCTGTAGTGCGCGAACGCCTCACCGACCGATGTCACGGTCTTGCTGTAGAAATACGCCTGGGCGCCGAGCCGGTTCCATCCGTCGACCGATCGACGAAAGCTGCGGTAGAGCCGCGGGTAGAGCGGGCTCACGACACTGGCGCTCATCCTTTGACCTTGACCCCGACGGCGGTCGCGATCACATCGATGACAAACAGCGCGACGAATGAGAACACGACGGTTTCGTTGACGGCGTTGCCGACTCCAGCCGGCCCCCCACCGACCGAAATCCCCTTGTAGCAAGCAATCAGGCCGGCTGCCAGCCCGAACAACGTCGCCTTCACCAGGGAGATCACCACATCAACTGTCCCGGTCAGCAAGGTCAGCCCAGCAACGAAGGCTCCCGGCGTCACATGCTGAAAGAACACCGAGAACACGAAGCCGCCGACGAGGCCGACCATGGTCACAAGTGAGGACAGTGCCAGTGCGACAACCGTTGCCGCGATGACGCGCGGTACCACAAGCGCCTGAATCGGCTGGATTCCCATTACCCGCAGGGCGTCGAGCTCTTCGCGGATGGTGCGGGCACCGAGGTCTGCACACATCGCGGTGGCAGCCGCACCGGAGATCACCAACACAGTCGCCATCGGGCCGATCTGGGTGACGGCGCCCACGGCGGCGCCGGTACCGGAAAAGTCAGCCGCGCCGAGTTCGATCAGCAGGATGTTGATGATAAAGGTGGTGATGACGGTGAACGGGACCGCCAACAGCAGTGTCGGAACGATCGAAACCCGAGCGACGAACCAGGTCTGCAGCACCAACTCCCGCCAGGCAAACGGTCGCCTGAACATCAGGACCAGGGTGTCGAGCGCCATCGCGAAAAACCCCCCGAGGGCGCGGATCGGCTGAGAAGCAACACCGGCCCACTGAGGATCGAACCGGGCGGTAATCGCCCGCGGTACTCGACGCGCATTGCGGAGCAACACACCCGCCACTAGGTCTTCCCCTTCCCCCTGCGATTCGAACCCTTGGTTTGACGCGACCGGCATAGGTTATGAGCGCTCAACGCGCTGAGGACGGCCCGTTCCCACTCACCGGGAATACGTTGCCGTCGTCGACCAGTCGCCCGCGACAATGTGGTCGGTTCAAGGCATCGTCGGGCGCCGGCCCGTCACGCCGAAGGAGGAACAATGGCGGCCAGTCCTAGCAGAGCCCGCCTGGCGGTCGCTGTATGTGGGTCACTCGTAATGGTCGCGGCCATGCTGTTCACCGCCGCGGGGGCAACCGCCGACAACCTCCGGCTCAACAAGAGCGTGCTGAACGACATTCTCATTGCACAGGCGAACAACGGCTGCCCGGTGCAGTCCCGGATGGATCCGCGGTTGACCGATGCTGCACGCCGGCACAGCTTCGACGTGCGAGACAACCAGATCGATGGGCACATCGGCTCCGACGGATCGACAACCGCGGACCGGGCTCGCGACAGCGGGTTCATCGGCAGGAGCGCCGAAACGATAGCGATAGCCCCGTCGGTGGCTATCAGCGGGATCGCAATCGTCAACCAGTGGTGGAACGATCCGGAGTCGCGCGCCATCATGCAGGACTGCAGCAACACCGCCATCGGCGTCTGGTCGGAGAATAGCCCCTTCCGCACGGCGTTGGTCGCGGTATACGGCCAACCCGGGATGCCGCAATGATCCGCCCACTGCACGTCTTAGTTGCGCTGTCTACCTTGGGGCTTCAGCTGGTATTGCCAGTAGCACCGGCTCGAGCGCACAGCGTCGAGAACTGCTTGTTCGAGCTGTTCCCCCCGCAGCGCACCACGTTGCCGGGCGGAGCCACCGGTGTCGCCGCGACAGCTCAGGCGACCAAGTGCAAGGGCACGGCCCAACCGGTGAAGGTCACAGTCTGCGTCGCGTCACCTGCGGACCCCCCGGTTTGTGACACGAAGTACGCGTGGGTGCCGGCGAAGGCCTTCCTCGGTTCGACGCAACCGGGTGTGAAACTCACCGTAACCGGCAGCGGTTGTTCCATCAGCCCCTCCAACGATTCCGATTCGGACGCCAGCCAGGGCAGCTGTCAGTCACTCGGACCACTGGAGACCACAACATGAGCGGCCGCAAGAAACCGTGGGCCGGACCGGCATTTACTGTGGCGGGCATGCTGAGCTTCTCGGTAATCGATGCTCCAGCTGCCCGGGCCTGGGACGAGACCGCGTATCTGTTGAACGTGTTCATGCGGCCCGGCTACAACTTTGGCAATGCCGACGAGGCGCTTGGCTACGGATACGGCATCTGCCACAAGATCGAGCAGGGTGGCAGTTACGCCCTGCTCGTCGCCGGGGTCAAGGCCGACTTCCAAACGGTGGACGAGTTCCAGGCGTCTTATCTGATCAGCCAGGCAGCCAACGAGCTGTGTCCGAATCTCATCTGGCAGCTGAGGAATTCGGCCGCCAACTACACGCCGGCGTCGAGTTTGGAGATGTTCCATGGATGAAGAGGATTACGACCTCAGCGATGAGCTTGTATATGCGAACAACTGGTGGGCCTGGATACTGAAGGGCGTCTATCCGCCACCGGGGTTCCCGCAGGTCTGAGCTCGAGGAGACTAGCCGCGGATGGTGCTGACGATGTCCTCGGACATCACCGACAGTTGCGGGGCCCATGACGACCAGCCGTGGTCGCCGCTGACCGGGAAATCGAAGTGACCGAATTGGCCACCGACAGCCCGGTACTGCGTGGAGAACATCCGGTTGGTGGCCTGGATCTGATCGGGGTAGCCGAGCATGGCGGCCGGGTTTTCGGCAGTCAGTGTTGCTGGGCTGAAAACCCATATCCGGGTGGTGTTGTCGGCGAGTCGAGACGCATGATGCCAGGGGTCATGCCACTTCCACCGGCCGGCTTGGAGCGGCCCCCACATCTCGTAGGCGTCGGCGCCGCCGAACTGTTGCAGACCGGTGATGAGCGCACCGCTCATCGTGGTTTCCGAGGGATAGAGCAATCCGGACATGGAACCCGCGTAACGGAAGCGGCCGGGATGGAACTCTGCCAGCGTCATCGCCGCGTATCCGCCCTGTGCGGCGCCCACGACGGCGTGACCGCCCGGCGCGAGGCCCTTGTTGGCCGCCAGCCAGTCCGGCAATTCGCTGGTCAGAAACGTCTCCCACTGTCTGCTGCGGTCGCGTTCCCAGTCGGTGTACATGCTGTAGGCGCCACCAGCCGGCGCAACCACCGAAATCCCCTTGCCCGCCAGGGTATTCATAGCATTTCCGGCAGTCACCCAATTGCTGACGTCGGGGGCGGCGTCAAAAGCATCAAGCAGATACACCGCGTGCGGTCCGCCGGCCAGGAACGCGACCGGGATATCGCGGCCCATTGCCGGCGACGGCACCATCAGGGATTCGTATGCCGCCGCCCGAGCCACGCCGGAGGATCCCACGGTTGCGCCGCTGCCCCACAGTCCCAGCGCCAAGACCGCGGCGCACACCATCCGCAGGATAATCGATAGAGCCCTCATGCACACCTCACCGAATAGGTTGTGTTCGTTCTGTTCTAGGCTGCCGCCCGGCGACCGGCTCGTCGCCCGTAGAAGCTTCCGTCACCCAGGGAAACACCGCTGGCATATCCCCAGGCGGCCAGTCCGGACGTCGCCCGTCCCGCGGCGAACAGCCCCGGGATCGGTTCGCCGCTGACGTGCAGCACCTGGCTGTGCAGAGTGGTGGACAGGCCGCCGAGAGTGAAACCTCCAGTGCTGCCGCGTAGGTCGATGGCACCGACCGGGGTTCCGATCGGCTTGAGCCACTGCGCTTTCTTGTGCAACACCGGATCTCCACCGGCCTCCGCCGCCTGGTTGTAGGCGGCGACGGTGGCTTGCAGCGTGCCGATCGGCAATCCGATCTCCTGCTCCAGATCGGCCACACTCTCACAGACCCACGTCGGTGGACGCAACAACTCTGGAGTCGCTGATCGGGCCGCCATCGCCTGTTCGTGGGCGTCGGCGTCAATCACCAGATAGGCCTTGTCGTCTTGGTGATACAAGGTGAGCTGCCCGATTCGGCCCGGGTAGGTGTCTTCGGCAACGTAACGCTGGCCGCGACCATTGATCAGGATGCCGCGCACCAGCAGCTGCGGGTCGACGAAGAAGGCTACTTCGGTGGCGTCCATGTGGGCCAAGTCCGCGCCTACAGCCTGCGCCATCCGGATGGCCACCCCGTCGTGCTCCTCGATGGAGGCGGCTGAGCGTCCGGCCAGGCGAGGAGCATATCGGGTGACCATCGAATCGTTGTATGCAAAGCTTCCGCTTGCCAGCACGACGCCGCGACGGGCCCGCACGGCCACGGTCTTGCCGAATTGTCGCGCCCTTACGCCCACGACGCGTCCGTCGGCGGCAACGATGAGGTTGCGGACCCGCATGTTGTAGGACGCGCGGACGCCGAGCGCAGTCGCGGTGTCCACCAACGGTTTCATCAACATGTAGCCGCCGCCGCGTTCGCCGGTTCGCTTGTTGTCCATCTGTGGCACGTGACCGCGGGGCGCTGGGACGGCGACCTCGTTGAACGGATGGGCGTTTTCACCGCCGGTGTACATCAGGCCGTCATCTGTTGGCGGTTCCCAGCCCGGCTCAGCATAGAAGCTCGGCTTGAAGCGAACCCCGCAACCGACCAGCCACTCGAAGTGCTCGACGCTGCCCGCGCAGTAGTCCGCGATGCGCGTTTCGTCGGCTCCCGGTCCCATCGCCGCGCACAGGTAGGTGGCCATGTTCTCCGCTGAATCTTCGAAGCCGCACACCTCCTGGATCGCGGTCCCGCCGCCGAGATAGATGAATCCGCCGGCCAACGAGGCCGCGCCTCCCCACCCGCCGGTCCGTTCCAGCACCAACACGTCGGCCCCGGCGCGACCGGCCTCCACCGCAGCCGATACACCGGCGATGCCGTAGCCGACGACGACGACGTCAGCGGTCTCGTCCCATCGCACAATGCTGCGTGCCGGCACCGGCCAGACATCGGTCATCTCGGTCGTGTTCACATCGCCGCCAGCGGTTGGCTGCCGGACCAGTCATGTCCCCAGTAGCTGTCCGCGGTGATCTCCTCCGCGGTATAGACGGATTCGTCGACCTTCATTCCCTCGGTACCGAACTCGATGTCCCAACCGCCGGGCGCCCGCACATAGAAGGAGACCATCTTGTCGTTGGTATGCCTGCCCAGGGTCGAAGACAGCGACAAGCCTGCGTTTTTCACACGATCCAACGCTTGGCCTACAGCGTCGAGCGAGTCGACTTCCACCATGATGTGGATCAGTCCCGGAGCGCCCCCATGCGGTGTGGGGCACAGGGCCAGGCTGTGGTGACGCTGGTTGATCCCGAGGAACCGGATCCGCATTGGGCCCAACTCCGGCGGCGCCGGCAGGCGCATTGCCCCGCGAGGAAGAAAGCCCAGCACCTCGGTGTAGAACGTGAATGCACCGCCCACATCGGTGGTGGGCAGGACCACGTGACCGAGACCTTGACTCCCGGTGATGAACTTCGCGCCATGCGGGGTGATCACCGGGCTGTGGTCCAGTATCGGCCCGCAGAAGGCCTCCAGGGGGGCTCCAGTCGGATCGGTGAAGGAGATCGCATCCTCAACGCGACGCGAGTCGGCGTCTTGCAGGGACAGCGGCGTCACCGCAACTCCGGCGGCTTCCAGACATTCACGCAGCCGCCGCAACGCCGGGCCGTCGCGAACCTCCCAGCCGATATTGACCACTTGGTCGATCTCACCGGGCAGTACCACGATGCGTGCGGCCCGCTCGTCCATTCGCAAGTACAGCGCATCCGGGTTCGGGCCGTGCCCCTCAGCGAACCCGAGTACGTCCAGAGCCAAGCTGCGCCAGCCAACCATATTTGGGGTTCGGATGGTGATGTAGCCCAGGTTCTTGACCTCGCTCATAACTCAGATCATCTTCCGCAGCGGTTCGGCAGGTTCGAGACCCAGAGATGCCAGCGCGGTGCCATGAAACACGGTGCTCGGCACATGGATCGCGTGGTTGAGCCCGGCATGCGCGTCACGCCAGAATCGCTGCAGCGGGCTGTCGAGGCGCAACGCGTTACCTCCGGATCGCGCGAAAATCTGGTCTACCGCCATCACCGCCCGCCACGCGGCGCGTACCTGGGTACGCCGACCGACCGCGCGCCGCTCGAACGACACCTCTTTACCGGAGTCGACGATGTCCCAGATTGCGTCGGCGTTGGCCAGCAGCTCCTGCCGTGCGGCATTGATATCGGCGGCTGCCTCGCTGATCGCATACAGCACGTAAGGGTCATCCTTGATCGCAGTGCCCTGCGCACCGACGCGGTCGCGCTGGTAGTCGAGGTGCGCGGCCAGCGCACCCTCGGCGATACCGATCACCGCCGAAGTAATGCCCAGTGGGAACATGTGCGACCACGGGAGGCGGTACAACGTCTCGCTGACCCCCGCCTCCTTTTGGGTGGTTCCGTCGATCACCTGGTCGCCATTCATCACCCGGTAGGAGGGCACGAAGACATCGCGCACAATGATGTCCTTGGACCCGGTTCCCTTCAATCCGACAACGTTCCACGAGTCTTCGACGATCTGGTAATCGTCGCGCGGCAGGATCATGTGCAGCATGGTCGGCGGGTTCGCGATGCCGCCGTCCGCGTTTCCGAGCATGGCGCCCAGAAAGATCCAGTCGCAATGATCGGTGCCGGAGCTGAATTGCCAGCGACCGTTGAACACGTAGCCGCTATCGGTCGGCACCGCAATACCGGTGGGCGCATACGGCGAAGCCATCCAGGTGTTGTTGTCTTCTCCCAGCACCTCCTCTTGCACCTTGGGATCGGCGAACGCCAACTGCCACGGATGCACCCCAACAACTCCCGAGATCCATCCGGAGGCACCGTCCGATGCGGCAATTGCCATCACCGTCTCGGCGAAGTCGCGGGGGTGCGCCTCGTAGCCGCCGTAGCGTTTCGACTGCAGTAGCTTGATCGGACCGGCTGCTTTCAGCAGCTTCGCGGTCTCATCCGGCAGGCGACCGAGTCGTTCGGCCTCGGCGGCCTGCCCGCGGATCTCGCCTGCGATCCGCATGATATTGTCGAGGACTTGGTTTGCCATGGTCTTCCTTTTCGCGTGCAGGGATCGATTGGGTGAGGAAGCGCTTCAGGCGTTTGCTTCCGCTGCCTTCGTCAGGTTCGCGGCAACCTCGGCCTTCCAGCTCGTGACGGCACGTTCGGTGTCGACCTCGAACTCGAAGCGGTTGACCATGTCTTGGGCTACGTCCTCGACATCGACATAGAACTGCTCGTACCAGCGCCGCAACTGATACACCGGGCCGTCCTCTTCAGTGAGGAGCGGATTGTCGATCCGGGTTTTGTGTTTCCAGATCTCGATGTCCTGCTTGAATCCGAGCTCGACTCCCTCGGCGAACTGCGCTGCCATCTGGCCCGCGGCTTCATCGCTGACGGCCTCGGGCTTCTTGACCATTGCCCCGTACTGCAACACGAATGAGTTCGGGGTCACCGGGTAGTGACAGTTGATCAGCACCGTCTCTACGACGCCGCCGTGGGCCTCGATCCAAAGCTTGTCGATCATGTATGACGGCCCGTAATAGGAGGCGTCCGACCGAAGCGTCGAGTTCGGATCACCGTAGTTGGTCCCCGTCACGATGTCTTCGCGTGCAGTCGATTCCATGTACTGGGTGGCCACGTGGCCTTCGAAGACGTTCTTGAAGTACCGCGGAAACGAATAGTGCACATAGAAGAAGTGCGCCATGTCCACGACGTTGTCGACTATCTCCCGGCAGTTCGCGTTCTCGACCAGCAGGGAGTTCCAGGTCCAGTCGGTCCACTCCGGTGTGCCGTACCCCTCGATGGCCGGGATCGTCACGTCGCCAGTTGGCTTGCTGCCCTGCGGGTCGTGCCAGATGAATAGCTGTCCGTTACGTTCCAGGGTCGGCCACGATTGGGTACGGGCTACCCGCGGAACTCGACGCGCGTACGGGATCTCGGTGCATTTGCCGTCGCCACCCCAGCGCCAATCATGAAAGGGGCAGGCAATGGAATCGCCCTTGATGGTTCCCCTGGTGAGGTTGCCGCCCATGTGCCGGCAGTACCCGTCGAGCACGTGGAGTTCGCCGTCGGACTGGGACGCGAAGACGACCAGGGTGGCCCCGAACGCATCGACCCGGTGCGGCTTGCCGTCCCGGAAGGCATTCGCCAAGCCGAGACAGTGCCAGCCCCTAGCGAATCGAGTCAGCGCATTATCCGCCTCAATACCTCTGAATGTTGTTGAGTCATCACGTGACTCATCGATCGAGTTCATCGCAAACTTTCCATCCGTGACCTCTGACGTTGGTGATGTCCACTAGGGTGCCCCCGTTGGGTCCGGGGTGTCGATGGCTGCTCCCGGTCAGTGGGAGCAGCGACACACTCCTGGACAGGGCGGCAGTCATACTGTTCCCGTGCGGGTACCGGCTCCGAGGGGCGAACGCGCCCCGGGGCCTGTCGTCGATCACGCGGATTATTGCTGCTGTCAGGCGTATTGAAGAGCGTCCCGCAGAGTCTTGCACTCTGCCCGCGGCGCCAGCGGTTGGGCCTGCCCGCCGTAGACCGACTGCCGTTGCAGCGTCGGGCGGACACCACTGTCGTCCAAGTTGTGCCAGATACGTACGGCCGTCATCCGCACCGGCGTCGCCAGCCGATGGTCGAACCGGATCCGATCCACCGGGCCGCAGACTGACACCGCCGCGACGGTCTTCTGCGTGTCGCCGATCGGGACTGCGACACAACCGAATCCAGGCACCGATTCCTCACGTTCAAACGCGTACCCGCGGGCACGCACCTTGGTCAGCTCATCGCAAAGCTGGGTCCTGGTAGAGATGGAATAGTTGGTCTGCCGCCTCAGCAGGTCGGTGCCGAAGTCGGCGAGACCACTCTGGCCGGCGTTGGCCAGCAGGGCTTTACCTACAGCGGTGCAGTGCGCCGGACGGCGACCGCCGATCCGGCTCGGCAGCACTGCGGCCAGCCGATCCCCAACCTTGTCGAGGTACACGACGTCGACGCCATCGAGAATCGCCAAATGCACGACCAGGCCGGTAACCCGGTGCAGATCCCATAGGAACGGAGCCGCTACGCGGCGTACCTGGTCCTGATGGACCGCAAGATGGCCGAGTTCGATCAAGCGCATCCCAAGTTCGTAGTGCCGACCGCGACGGCCCAGGAAGCGCAGCTGCACCAACCGCTCAAGCATTCGATGCGCGGAGGAGCGCGGCAGATTCGTGTGACTGACGATCTGGGCCAGCGTCAGACAACCCCGTTCGTCGAACGCGTCGAGTATGAGTGCCACGCGATCGATCATCGCGCTGGGCGTACCAGCGTCCGCCTGGGTCGACATCGCCCCTCCATCGTCCTAACCGAGCTATTCCAGTTTGCAATATTCCTACTTATAGCATCCCGCCGTGAGGATTGTCACGGTAATCAGGAGACGTGGTGCCGGCCCTATGGACGGCCGGCCGCCGGTTCCGGCCGCGCCTCAGCCGCCAGGAGCGAGGCCAACGCTGCGACCTCTCCCGATCAGCGGGCATACCAGGTGATTCCCATCCCCTGACCCGGTTGACTCCCAAAGAGACGGGAGGCTTCTCCGCAGCGGAGCGTGCCACCATCACGGAAACGGACCCGACGATGACGAAACCCCTCGCCGGAAAAGTCGCTCTCACCACCGACGCCGGGGGCGGCGTGGGCCTGGGTATTGCGGCCGAGCTGGTCGACAGAGGTGCCCACGTCGCATCGGTCGGCAGGACCGCAGCAACACTCGAGTCAGCCGCTGCGGCAAGCAACAACGCCGGCACGGAGCCCAACGGTCATGCCACGGTTTTCGTCTGCGACGTGAAGGACGCGGCAGCGATCACCGCAACGGTATATGGCGTCGTCGCAACGCTCGAACGGATCGACATCTTGGTCAGGCCGAGGCGTTCGAGAAGGACATCCCACTCCGGCGGGTGGATAGTTTCCGCCACGACATCGGTGCTGCGGTCGCGCCTTGACCGGGCCCGACTTCAACTACCTCACCGGTGCGATCATTCCGCTTGACGGAGGCCAAGCAAACGTCACCGACCGCCGCACAAGACTGCCAGAAGAAACCGCCGAATCGTCTTCTGGCAGAAGATCAGCCACCGGCCGACCAGCCGGAACAACGACGCACCGGGTGTTTCGGCCCCTGCGCCGTGCCGAGGCGTCGTCCCATTGAGCGGACCACTTTCCCTGTCAGTGCTCAGAATGACTACGATGAGCCCATGACGGCGCCCCAGCCACCAAATGATGAGCTGCCGAACTTGCGAACAACAAGTTGGACGGTTCTCGGCATGCTGGCCTTCAACGAAGAGCTATCCGGCTACGACATCGATAAGTGGGCGGATTGGACGGTTCGGCATTTCTACTGGAGCCCATCCACTAGTCAGATCTACTCAGAGTTGAAGCGGCTTGAGTCGTTGGGCTACGTCGTGTCGCGAGTACAACACGATCACGAGGTGCGTGGGCGACGGATCTACCAGATCAGCGAGTTAGGAAGGGACGCGCTGAGCAGGTGGTGCGGAGAGGGAACGGTCGATCCACCTATGCTCAAACACGGTGTCCTGTTGCGGGTTTGGCTGGGACACCTCAGCGATCCCGACCGCCTCAAAAAGATTGTGCAGGAACACATCGCCTATGTCGATCGGATGCGCCAACGCGTGGCACTCGACGAGCAGGGCGCTGCACTGGAGCCGGGCTGGGCATTTTCGAGAGTGGCGATGCGCTGGTCTCAGCGCTATTACGAGGCCGAACGCGAACTCGCACTTCAGTTGATCAAAGATATCGACGAGGCGACCGAAGAGTTCGTGCATGCCCAGCGTGCTGCGGATGGTGAAGTCCCAATGCCTGCGCCTGGGCGGTGGCGTGAAGTTGAAAGATGGGTGCAGTCGCACAATGCCTAGTCAGTAGTGGGCGCTTTCAGGCCGAAGGGGCTTCGGGCTGAAAGTTGATCGCTCCCCACCGCTGCGGCCTTGGATCAACGATCAACCCGATGCTGAATCGGTTGCAGCCCAAAATGATCGCGATCCCGGGCACTCGCTACCATTTACCTGAGTTCGGACATTTGGCCTAGTACCCAGGCTTGATGCCGTGGTCGGTCAAAATCTGGCGCTGCGTGTCGGGAATGGCCGGCGGGAATGTCTGGGCCGCCCCGTTGATGTTGATGGTGGCGCTGCGCAGTGGCCGCAGTAGCTTGACGACCTTGGCGATCGACAGTCCGGTGCGCGACTGGATGGAATGGGCGACGGCCAGGGCGGTAAACACGATCGTCAGGTGCGCCTCGATCGCCGCACGGGTGTGGTGAAACATCGGCCGGCCACGAAGGTCGCTCTTGGACATGCGAAACGACTTCTCCACGTGCCACAGGTCGTGATACTTGGCGATCACCTCGGCGGCGGGCATGACCGTGATCGGCACGTTGGTCACGTAACCCTTGAGGCCGATCAGGGATTGGGCACGGGCGAGATTGGC
>NZ_JCALEC010000016.1:0-50165 GCF_059813185.1 Mycobacterium sp. NGS18 | reverse complement strand
CCCGCTGGGCATACACCCCAGATAGCGGGGTGCGTTCCAGGCGCTTGCGGGCAGTGGCGCCGAACAGATCCGTTGCAACGATCAACACCCCGGCCTTGGCCAAGACCGCATGCACCTGCGCTTTAAGCCCCGATCGCAGCGCCACCAGTTTGGCGCGGTAACGGACCAGTTCACGCAGTTCCCGTGTCGCCGGCGGTGCGATCCAGGCCTCCGGTAGCCGATTCATTCGCAGCAGATCCGCCAGATCCCCGGCGTCACGCACATCGTTTTTGACCCGCCGATACCGAAACCCTTTGACACCCAGCGGGTGCGCCAAATGCACACTGGCACCTGCGGCTTGCAGCACCTCGACCGCCCAATACCAGCCGTAAGTGGCTTCAAGCACCACCTCCGGATTCGGTCCAGCGCGCTCGATCTCCAACGCCAACGCCACCGGATCGTTGACGATACGCACCGCCGAAAGCTGCTGCCCGGTATCGGTTTGACGGACGATCACCGAACGCTGTCGATGCAGGTCAATCCCGACGAACTGTTTTCCGGCATACTCGCTCATTAGGGGCCTCCCAACACGTGACTGGTAGTGACACCCCCAGCATCCGCCGGGAACGTCACGAGGAGCGGAGGCCCCGCCCCTTCATCGCATCAACGCCAGGGGTTCACTCCGAGTCGCCGTACTCGTCGAACCAGTGGGCCAGCTTGCCGCGCCGGCTGACCGCCCGCAGCCGGCGTTCCGCTGACGCGCGGGTTTTGCTGGTGGTGACGATCAGCAGCTCATCGCCGGCGGTGATCCGGGTGTCGGGCTGCGGGACGAAGGTGTCGCCCTTGCGGATGATCAAGGTGATGACGCTCGGGTCGGGTAGCCGCAGCTCCAGCACCGAGACGTTGTGCAGCTTCGATTCGGGCTGCACCGTCATCGTCAGCAGTTCGGCCTCCAAGACGTCCAGCGGGGCCGCCTCGACCTGGATCTCGCGGGTGGTGTCGCGCGAGATCAACCCGAGCCAATGCGCGAACAGGCCCAGGCTGGGGCCCTGCACCACCGTGTAGACCACCACCAGGATGAACACGATGTTGAGCAGCCGGTAGCTGTCCGGGACGCCCTCGACGATCGGAAACGTGGCCAGCACGATCGGGACCGCGCCGCGCAGACCGGCCCAGGACAAGAAGATCTGCTCCCGCCACGGCACCCGGAACCAGATCAGCGAGGCCACCACCGACAGCGGCCGGCTCAGCAGCAGCAGCACCGCCCCGATCACCAGCGCCGGGACCAGCTCCCCGGACAGCTGGCTCGGACTCACCAACAGGCCCAGCAGTACGAACAGGCCGATCTGCGCCAGCCAGCCCAGCCCCTCGGCGAACGAGCGGATCGCCGCGCGGTGCGGCAGGCCCGAGTTGGCCAACACCACGCCCGACAGGTAGGCGGCGATGAAGCCGCTGGCGTGCGCCGACGCGGCGGCCGCGAAGGCCACCATGGCCAGGCCGAACGTGGCCAGTGGGTACAGTCCGGACGCCGGTAGCGCGGCGCGGCGCAGCATCATCGCCCCGAGCAGCCCGGCGACCAAACCGATGGCCGACCCGGCCACCAGCTCATAGACGACGCTGCCGACGGCGTGCAGCGGCGCGATCGTCAGCGGGGTGGTGCTCAGCATCAGCACCACGATCGCCGCGGGCGCATCGTTGAAACCGGACTCCGCTTCCAGCAGACCGGCCACCCGCCGCGGCAGCGGCAGCACCCGCAGGATGGAGAACACCGCGGCCGCGTCGGTGGGCGAGACGATCGCGCCCAGCAGGAGCGCCAGCTGCCAGCTGACGCCCAGCAGCAGGTGCGCGGCCACCGCGATCACCGCCATGCTGACCACCACGCCGACGGTGGCCAGCACCGCCGCCGGTGCCAGTAGCCGACGGATGTTGCCGAACGTCGTCGTCAAGCCACCTTCGACCAGGATCACCGCCAGCGCGGTCGTACCCAGGTCACTGGCGAGTTGCACATCGGAGAAGTCCAGCCCGAGTCCGTCGTTACCGATCGCCACCCCGACGAGCAGGAACAGCAGCAGGCTGGGCAGCCCGACCCGATCCGCCGCGCGGGTGGCGATGATGCTCGCCAGCAGCACCAGGCCCCCGATCAGCAGGGCCAGGTAGAGCTGTTCCAGGCTCATCTGATCCCCATTCGGGCCGTCGGTGGTGGTCGAACCCGATCGTGTGATTCGCTCATGGTCAGCGGGTTCGTGTTATCTGTCAGTAAATCAGTACTGCCGCCACCACTGTGGTACACCCGGATCAGGCCAGGGGCGGTGCGCGGAGGAGGGGAGCGATCATGCGCGTCGGGATCGCCGGTGCAGGTGCGGTGGGCCGATCTGTCGCGCGAGAACTGATCGGCGACGGCCACCGGGTGCTGCTCATCGAGCGCAACCCGGCGCACTACGAACCGCACTCCGTGCCCGAAGCCGACTGGCTGCTGGCCGACGCTTGCGAGTTGTCCGCGCTGCAGGAATGCGGCATCGAGATCTGCGACGTGGTGATCGCCGCCACCGGTGATGACAAGGCCAACCTGGCCGTCGCGCTGCTGGCCAAGGCCGAGTTCGGGGTCTCCCGGGTGGTGGCCCGGGTCAACAACGCCCGCAATGATCGGTTGTTCACCGCGGAATGGGGTATCGACGTGGCGGTCTCCACACCGCGGGCGATGGTCGCCGCGGTGGAGGGGGCGATCGACGTCGGCCACCTGGTGTCGTTGATGGGGCTGCGGAGCGGTCAGGCCAGCCTGATGAAACTGACACTGCCCGAGGACAATACGCTGATCGGCCAACAAATCTGCAACGTCGCGCTGCCCGAGGGAGCCGCGCTCATCGCGGTGCTGCGCGGCGACGCGGTCATCCTGCCGCGGGCGGCCGACGCGCTGCGGGCCGGCGACGAGATGCTGTTCGCGGTGGCCGCCGGGATCGACGCCCAGGTTCAGGCGGTCGTGCACGGGGTGCCGGCCGGCAGAGAGATGCACTGACCATCGTGCCGCCCCGGTGGACACCCATGAGCACGGCGCCGGCCGCCGATGACGCCGGAAGCCTGGCCACCGGCGCCGGGGTCATCGCGACGGTGCTGGCCGCGGCGCGGGCGGCGGCGACGTCGCGCGGTCTGATCAACGACCCGTTCGCCGCGCCGCTGGTGCACAAGGTGGGCCTGGACTTCTGCATCCGGGTGGCCGATGGCGATCTGGACATCAGCCGGCTCGGCAAGGACGGCGGGTTCCCGCGGCTGGCGGAGTTCTCCGCGGCCCGCACCACGTTCTTCGACGCATTCTTCACCGACGCCGCGCGCGGCGGGATCCGTCAGGCGGTGATCTTGGGCTCGGGACTGGACACCCGCGCCTACCGGTTGTGGTGGCCGGCCGAGACCGTCGTCTACGAGGTGGACCATCCGCCGGTGGTCGACTTCAAAGCCACCACGATGCGGGCCTGGGGCAGTACGCCGAGTGTCAACCGCCGTGCGGTCGGTGTCGACCTGCGCGGCGATTGGCCGGCGGCGCTGCGGCGAGTCGGTTTCGACGCCACCGCGCCCACCGCTTGGGTCATCGAGGGTTTGCTGGTCTGGTATGTGCCGTCGGATGCGCAGAACCGCCTGCTCGACGGTGTGAGCGCGCTCAGCGCCCCGGGCAGCCGGCTCGCCGCCGACCACGCGGTGCCGCCGAGCCGGCCGCAAGCGGTGCACCACGAATCCCTCGTCGAGCGCTGGCGCCGCCGCGGCTTGAGCCTGACCGGTCCGGGACCGTTCTATTCCGGAGAGCACACCGATGTGGTGCGGCACCTGACCGAAAGCGGCTGGATGACGGTCGATTCCGGGATCGGCGAGCTGTTCGCCGCCGCCCGGCTGCCCCGGTTGACCGAGCGCGAGCTGGACGGGGCCCCGGCCGCGATCCGCTATGTCGCCGCTACCCGGAGCTAGCCATCACCATTGTTTCTCACTTCGGGAAGCATTGCGGGACCATTTATCTCGTACAACGTCATATTAAGTGCGACTGTCGTCACTGACCGGAGCGATTGCCAGACACCGCAGTGAACTTATACAACCTGTGACGGTGAAAGGGGTTGGCGACCGAATAGGGTTGCTGATCAACATGTTTGATTTGACCCAACCGTCGGGTAACGCCTCCTCGGAGAGCGGTCTTCCTGCGGAGCTTCTCCGTCATTCAATTTGTCCAAGAGGGACTTTCGGTAATTACTTCGCAGCTCGTACACAGCGAATCCCCGGCAAGTGGGCCTAGCTTGATGATTCGTCAACAGGCGGACAGCGCGACGATGCGTGAATGACCGGTATTTCCAGGAGGTTACGTGGTTCTCACACGCTGCATCGCGCGGGTACAGCCCCAGCGTCGGCCATATCGAAGCGCTCGATGACCGCAGTGCAGAGCATCGGGTGACTCGCATCTCCTGGGGCAGTTGTAAAGGGGTTGGGTGGAAATGGATTTCGGGGCGTTACCGCCGGAGGTGAATTCCGGCCGGATGTACTTGGGGGCCGGCCCAGGCCCGTTGCTGTCCGCGGCATCCGCTTGGGGCGAGCTGGCGGCGGAGTTGCACTCGGCGGCCGCGGGCTACGGTGCGGTCATATCGGACCTGTCCGCCGATTGGCATGGGTCGTCCGCCAACGCCATGTCGTTGGCGGCTGCGCCATATGCCGAGTGGATGAGCGGACTTGCGGCCCAGGCCGAAGAGGCGGGAGTGCAGGCGACCGCGGCCGCCGCCGCCTACGAGGCGGCGTTCGCAGCCACCGTTCCGCCACCGGTGATCGCTGCGAACCGCAGCCTGCTGATGACGTTGATCGCGACGAACATTCTCGGGCTCAACGCTCCGGCGATCGCGGCCACTGAGGCGCACTACGCCGAGATGTGGGCCCAGGATGCCGGAACCATGTACGGCTACGCCGGTGCCTCGGCGTCAGCCGCCCAACTGGCGCCGTTCGCCGAGCCGCCGCCGACCACCGACCCGGCTGGCGTTGCCGAGCAGGAAGCCGCGACCGCGAAGGCCACCAGTAGTCCGGCAAGCTCTGTTGCGCAGCAGGTTTCGCAGGCGATGGCAACGTTGCCGAATACGCTGCAATCGCTGTCAGGGAGTCCCGCCGTGGCGGGATCGGCGTTGCCGGGCGGCCTCGGCACCGATCTGGCCAACTGGAACACGATCATGTCAACGCTGAGCGGGGCGTACAGCCCGATGTTGGGATGGACGTCTGTGCCCGGCGGTCCGTTGCTGTCGTTCGGACAGATATTCAGCTGGCCGATCAATGCCATGGGCGCCACCTCATACCTGGCCGGCCCGAAGGCTATCACCGGCGCGTTGACGCCGCTGTCGTCGCTGGCGAGCCAGACCATTCCGGCGGCCGGACTCGGCGGGGGCCCGGTGACGGGCACGCTCGGCCGGGCGGCGCTGGTCGGACAGTTGTCGGTGCCGACGGCGTGGGCCACGTCCGCACCGGCGATCCAACCCCTTGTCTTGTCGCTGCCGACAAGTGCGGCCGCTCCGGCAGCCGCGTTGGCCGGTGAAGACGCACTGTTCAGTGAGATGGCCCTCTCCAGCCTGGCCGGACGTGCCATGGGCGCCACGACCGGCCGCACCGTCGGCGCGACGATGACCGGTACTGCCGGCTGCGGAGTGGGCGCCGATGTGCTCGGCGCCATTGCAGAGGCAGACCCGGCGGCGGCCACGATCGTTGTGATTCCGGAGCTCGGCGATGACTGACGTTTCGAAGCCGGCTTGTGGCCCCGCGCCCGCAAGCTGGGCTGCGCTACGGGAGGGGGGATAGGCGAATGTATTTCTCTCTGTTACCGCCGGAGACCAACTCGGGAAACCTCTACACCGGTCCGGGGTCCGGTCCGTTGCTGTCGGCGGCAGCGGCATGGGACCGTTTGGCCGGTGAAATGCAGTCCGCGGCAGCGGATTACAACACGGTAGTGGCGGGATTGACCGCTGGGTCATGGGCGGGCCCGTCGGCCGAGTCGATGGCGGCCGCGGCCGGACCCTATGCGGCTTGGATGTCGGCCACCGCAGCGCTGGCCGCCGAGGCAGGCGCGCAGGCGCAGGCCGCCGCAGCCGCCTACGAAGCGGCCTACGCAGCCGTCGTACCACCGGAAGCGGTGGCGGCCAACCGTACCCAGTTGACGTCGTTACTCGCGACGAACGTGGTCGGCCAGAACACCGCGGCGATCGCAGCTACCGAAGCCCAGTACCTGGAGATGTGGGCCCAGGATGCCGCGGCTATGCACGGTTATGCGGCGGCGTCGGCAGCCGCCACCAAGATCAGCGCTTTCACCCAACCGCCGCAGACCACCAACGCGAACGCGCCGGTCGCTCCGTCAACCGCTGCCGTGTCATCGGCTTCGAACCCGATCCTGCAGGCGGGCGCCGATATGGCGACCCGCTACACCGCGTTTTTCAACAACATGCTGAACACCCTGACCGGCTCGCCAGACGCCGGTTCGACGTTCGCGGCGATGTATTCAGCTCTCAAGGTCCCCCTCGGCTTCACCACTCAGTTCAATGACGTCTCCATGCTCACCAACTTCCCGATCCAGAACTTTCTGAAGTTCGCGCCCCCGCTCGGACGTGCTCTCGTCGAGATCCCGGGCACCCGCATGGGTGCAGGACTCGCGCTGCCGCCGTCCGGTGCACTGATGTCCAGCGTGTCGGCCGGGATGGGCGAGGCCAATATGGTGGGGTCGCTGTCCGTCCCACCCGCCTGGGCCGGCCAAAGCCCGGCGATCAGGTTGGCGGCCAGCGCGCTACCGACGGCCGGAACGCCCGCCGCCGTTCCCGGGAGCCTGCTGAGTCAGATGGCACTGGGTGGCATGACCGGTGGCGCTGTCGGCAGTGCGGCACCCCGGGTCGCCGCCGCAGGGCGGACCAGCGTCACCACCGGCCGGAGGGCCAAGACGCCCGCCAAGCTCGACCAAGTCCTCGCCAAGCTGCGCCATCAACCCGACTCGGTGCAGCACTGGAATACCGACCAAGCCGGATTGGAGGACTTGCTCGACGAGCTGTCGAGGAAGCCGGGAATCCACGCTGTGCATCTCAAGGGCAGGAGAACGAAGGCGCCCAAGACATCCGGGGTCTGACGCCCCGCATCCCATCGTGACCCGCTTCGGAATCGGAGAAATCATGCAAATGCTTTTGGAGTTCTGGCAGAACTTCAGCCACAACCTGTTCAAGCCGCTGCTGCTGTTCTTCTACCTAGGCTTCCTCTTGCCGATCTTGAAGGTGCCGTTTGAGTTTCCGCCGGCGATCTACCACGGGCTCACCATGTACCTGCTGCTGGCAATCGGCTGGCACGGCGGCGAAGAGCTCGCTGGGATCAGCATGTCCAGCATCGGAGGAGTGCTCGGTTTCATGGTGACCGGGTTCCTCGTGAACTTTGTCATCGGCGCGTTGGCCTACTTCATCTTGAAGCACACCACGAGAATGCGAGAAGTGGACCGGGCCACGGTCGCCGGCTATTACGGTTCGGACTCGGCGGGCACGTTTGCCACCTGCGTGGGCGTGCTGGCCACCGCGGACATTGTCTTCGACTCTTATATGCCGGTCATGCTGGCAATCATGGAGATTCCCGGCTGTCTGGTCGCGCTGCTCCTGGTGGCTCGGCTGCGGCGCAGAGGAATGGACTCCACCGGTCTGCTGCCCGGTGAGATCGGCTACACGGGGTCGGCCGCAAGCGTGGTTCGGGCTGCTCAGGGGAGCAGTACGGAGACCGTCTCTTTCGTTGCACTCGATGATCTCCCGGAAAATCTCGAAGCGGAAACCGGGAAGACTGCCGCGCCTGACGCGGAGACCTCCTTCATCTCCGGCGCGATCCTTCGCGAGGTCTTTCTCAATCCCGGCCTATGCCTGCTCATGGGCGGTATTGCGATCGGATTCATCAGCGGACTGCAGGGACAGAAGGTCACTGCCGTCGATGATCCGGTCTTCCTGACCGCGTTCCAGGGGGCGCTGTGTCTGTTCCTGCTGGAGATGGGGATGACCGCGTCCCGCAAGCTGCGGGATCTGAGAGCGGCGGGCCGCGGCTTCATCCTGTTCGGGCTGCTCGCGCCGAACCTTTTCGCAACGATCGGTATCCTGGTGGCGCACTTGTATTCTCAGCTCACCGGGTTCCAATTGGAGACCGGGACCTACGTGCTCTTCGCGGTACTCTGCGGAGCAGCGTCCTATATCGCCGTTCCAGCGATCCAGCGGTTGGCCATTCCCGAGGCCAGTCCCAGCCTGCCGTTGGCCGCGTCGCTGGGCTTGACCTTCTCCTACAACGTGACGATCGGTATACCGCTCTACATCGAACTGGCCCACCTGCTGGCACGGATGTGAGTATCGGGTGGTGATGAGCGTGAAAGAGATCGTCGCGGTAGCGGGCCTGGCACTCGCGCTCGCCGGGGCCACTCCCGCTCAGGCGGACCCCGACGGCGCGGACAATGACCCTGCCTTCATCGCGTCCCTGAAGCAGTCGGGGATGACGTTTGCCAGTGAAGGGCAAGCGATCGCGGCCGCCCGGGCGGTCTGCGGGTCGATCAGCAACGGCGAATCCGGGCTGCAGGTCGTCAGAGAAGTGCAGAGCGATAACGCCGCGCTCACGCTGGACGGCGCTGCGCAATTCGCCGCCATCGACGCCAACGCCTATTGCCCTGGGCAACTGAAGAATTGATCGGGCCATTGCGGCCGCTCCTACTGCCCGCAGCAGTGGGTGAAGAGGTTCGCGCGGGCAGTAGGAGCTGTCCCAGGGGCGCTATCCCGCCATGAATTCTGCGTAGGCAGAAGCCAATTCGGGCGGCAGCACCGTCGTCTGGCACTGCTGCTGCTTCTCACCGATCGGCGCCAGGATGCCACGCAACTCGTAGTACTCCTGCGGGTTGGCGGTGAAATAGCTGCGCACCTCGGCCGCGGCCTGCGGCCGTGGTGAGCTGATGGCCCGGTTCATCACGGCATTTGCGCCGGGGTGTGCGCTCAGATACTGGCGAGCCGAACCGGTAACCGAGTCGACGGTGCTGGTCACCGACGCCTGGCTGCAGTCCGGTGCCGCTGATGCCGACGGCGCGGCGATCAGGGTGGCGGCAGTGGCGCCCAGCAGTCCGGCGCCGAGGCCGAATCGCCGAATCATGGTGACGCCGTGGGTTTTCGACATGGATGTTTCCTTCCGGGTGGTTAATACAATTCCCGTCCGGAGCCCAAGGTACGCGCGGCCGGGGGGTGCGACATGTGTCCCGGAGCACAGCCGAATGTGCACTGGGGTAGCAAATTGATCACTCGCCGGTCGATCCGGGCAGGAGTGCCGCAAATGCGGATCCGATTGGTAAGGCTGCTCTTAAATTCCGTGATCAGCACTTATCGGATCGTGACCTTAAGGTTTGCCCGCACGCTCGATTGCGGCTTCCGCAGCCTCCCGAATAGGGCCCCGCCACACATCGCCATGGCCGGGCGCGAGGATGTCGGTCTCCAGCAGCGCCAGCGCCGCCAGGCTGCGGATGCAGTGGTCCTGACTGTGGCTGAACAGTGCCGGCAGCAGCTGCGGGCCGGTGTGTGACAGCACCGGGTGGCCGGTGATCAGGGCGTCGCCGCTGGCCAGTATCCCGTCCACCAGATACGAGCAGTGGCCGCGAGTGTGGCCCGGCGTGGGGATGGCCACCGGCTGGCCGGGCAGCCCGGCGGCGATGTCGCCGGTCAGCGGCTGGGCTGAGGGGATGCCCTCGCGGTTCAGACCGCCGTTGCGCAGGACGTGCACGCTCCACCGGACCCAGCTCGGCCGCCACAGCTGCGGAGCCACCGCCAGCGGCGAGGCCTGCTCCAGATACTCCCGTTTGGCGTGGCCCACCTCGTCGGCGTGGCAGTAAACCGGTGTGCCATAGGTCTTGGCGAGCCAGATCGCCGCACCGAAGTGGTCGACGTGGGCGTGGGTGAGCAGCACCGCCTGCACATCGCCGGCGTCGTATCCCAGGGCGCCCAGCGACGCCAGCACGTCGGTGCGGTCTCCGGGGTAGCCGGCGTCGATCAGCAGCACGCCGGTGTCATCGGTGACCAGCAGCCAGTTGACCGCCTCACCGCGGGCCAGGTGGACCCGTTCGGTCACGGGAACGACCTCGACCAGCCTTTCACCCATGCCCGTGAGTCTAGGAAGAGCGCGGGAGGGTAGAAAAGGTGGAATGGCGGAACTCAAACTCGGATACAAGGCGTCGGCGGAGCAGTTCGGGCCGCGGGAACTGGTGGAGCTCGGTGTGGCCGCCGAGGCACACGGCATGGACAGCGCCACCGTCAGTGACCACTTTCAGCCCTGGCGCCACGAAGGCGGGCATGCCCCGTTCTCGCTGGCCTGGATGACCGCGGTCGGGGAGCGCACCGAGAAGATCCTGCTGGGTACCTCGGTGCTGACCCCGACGTTCCGGTACAACCCGGCCGTCATCGCGCAGGCCTTCGCCACCATGAGCTGTCTGTACCCGCAGCGGGTCTTTCTGGGTGTGGGCACCGGCGAGGCGCTGAACGAGATCGCCACCGGTTTCACCGGCCAGTGGCCCGAGTTCAAGGAGCGGTTCGCCCGGCTGCGCGAATCGGTGCGGCTGATGCGCGAGCTGTGGCGCGGCGATCGGGTGGATTTCGACGGCGACTACTACCGGCTCAAGGGCGCCTCGATCTACGACGTGCCCGAGGGCGGCGTCCCGGTCTACATCGCGGCCGGCGGGCCGGCGGTGGCAAAGTACGCCGGGCGGGCCGGTGACGGTTTCATCTGCACCTCCGGCAAGGGCGAAGAACTCTACACCGAGAAGCTGATGCCCGCGGTGCTGGCCGGCGCCGAGGCCGCCGAGCGGGACGCCGACGGCATCGACAAGATGATCGAGATCAAGATCTCCTACGATCCCGATCCAGAGCTGGCGCTGAACAACACCCGGTTCTGGGCGCCACTGAGCCTGACCGCCGAGCAGAAGCACTCCATCGACGACCCGATCGAGATGGAGAAGGCCGCCGATGCGCTGCCGATCGAGCAGATCGCCAAGCGCTGGATCGTCGCCTCCGATCCCGACGAGGCGGTGGAGAAGGTCGGCCAGTACGTGCAGTGGGGCCTGAACCACCTGGTGTTCCACGCCCCCGGTCACGACCAGCGGCGTTTCCTGGAGCTGTTCAAGACCGACCTGGAGCCGCGGCTGCGCCGGCTGGGCTGAGGTCCGGCGACTTTATGCCGAGTGTGCGGTTTGGTCCGCGACACGCCGAGACCGGCGTACCAAACCGCACATTCGACGGCTGCACCGCGTTGGCCCAAATCGCCCGCCGCAGAGGCGGTTTGGCGAGGCGAAGGCGACTCGTCATCCAGCAGGAGTCTGCTTAGTGCTCTCGTCGGTCTCGCGGCGGACGCTTGCGATCAGCAAGCCGAGGACGAGGATGACCGGGACGCTGATGAACCAGACCGTGAGCACAAGAATTGGCCCCCAAAACGTTAGGCACAAGACAACCAGCCGAACGTATTCGCCCCCGTCGGGAACTGGCGACGTATCCCGTGGCGTAACAATCAAGCTGATCGACTCTGCAAGCCCCACAATCACACAGCACGCGACTGCGACCACGGCTACCGACCAGAGCGCCCGTCGCAGCGATGGTTTGGCGAAGTGAAGACGCGTCATTGCCCGGTAGAAGTCTGTTCGGTGCTCGCGCCCGTCTCGCCGCGGCGGACGCTTGCGATGAATATGCCGAGCGCGATGATGACGGGAATCGTGATGAACCAGGGGATCAGCAAGTAAGCCTGACCCCATAGCAAGACGGACCAGATGTAGATCCGGATGTATTCGCCGACCGAATACGGGTATTCGTCGGTGAGCGCCGAGACCGATAGTGCCGTGCCAGACGCCACGCTGGCCACGGCGTAGACAGCAGCGACTGAAAGAGCCACCCGCCCCAGCGATGGTCTAGTGAAATGGAACCTCATCGGCCGGTGCCTACCGTAGGCGCGCTGCTCTTGAAGGGATCCGTGAGCCGCGTCGTATGACTAACGAACGGATCGTCAAAAAATGGCAGGGCGTTATGCGGCAGGGCGTTTTCCAGCTCCCATTTCCAGTTCGGCATATCGGGGCGTACCGCGTGGATCGACGTATCGCCGATCCAGTGGTGGCGTTCAAGGCTGGTGCCCGGCCCCCATGGGCTGCCCGAGTTCGCCGGCGACCACTGCAATTGAGCGGGCGCGGCGCCGTCGCGGTACTGGTAGGTCTCCATGCTCGGGTAGATAGTAGTGCTCCCTCCGAGGCCAACCGTGCCGTCTGCGTGTGGAGCGAAGGTGATTCGTCCGTTGACCGTCGCTCCAACGGCGGTCGCTACCGGCCACTCGTACGCGTCGTGGGCGTTGTAGTCGATTGTCAACCGCCCGTCTGGCGCTTGTGCCACATGGACGTTCGGCACTGCTGCCGCCGCGCCGCCGCGTTGTCCGTCAACCGCCGATGTGGGGTTCTGGCGGACCACAACCATCCCGTTGTCGTAGTCAACGAACATCGATACCCGCGAGCACTCGACGTCCGCATTTGCGCTCGGACCCCGATTGTCACCGAAGTTATCGGGACGTAGACGTCGGTGTTGAAAGTCGTCCATGTCCTTCGGGATGTTGTACACGTGATCAGCAGGAATGAACATATTGGACCGGACAACCCCCTTGCCCGGTTGCGGTGTGATCCTGCCCGCGACGATCTCCGGTGGCACCCCGTGATATTTGGGATCGTAGCTGTGCGGGTCCAGCGCTGCCGCCATGCGCCAGTCGTTGTCGCTCACGGGGTCGCGGCCGTAAACCTTGTTGAACGCTTCTCGTTGGTTGCCGGCCCGGTCGGCGTCGGTCTTCCAACGGTCATCCAGCGGCACCGCGTGTGGTTGCCCATCGGCAGCCCCCGCCCCTCCGTCGGCCCCTTCGCCGGGGAAGGCGAATTCGTGTAGTCCCGCGGTGGCAGTGGTGAGGTTGCCGGCGATCTGCGCCTCATTGGCGACCAGGTTGGCGGCCCGAGATTTGATGAAGCTGGCGTGGGCTTGGGCGGCCTGTTCGCGGGCCTCCTGCTCTGCCGCCGAGGTGTAGTAGGTCCAGGTGTCGGTGACGGAGTAGTCGTCGCCCACCCGGAAGCCCTCGCGTTCAGCGGCATAGACGGCCGACAGCACCAGTCCTTTGTTTGCCACCTGCGAGTCGTAAGCGAGATCGGCAGTACCGGCGGCGTTGATCAGCATGTCGGCGGGGCTGTGCACCGTCACCACATCGGCGCGACCTGAGCCGCCAGCGCCTCGCAGCGCTGCGCCAACTCGCGCAAGCTGGCTGGGATGACCTGCAAAGGCGCTGGGGAGGTCATGAGAAGAGCGTAGTGGGATTTTCAACGATGTCAGTTCACGATATTGATCGCCGAGCGCCCTCCATGCCGAGTGTGCGGATTCGTACGCGACACGCCGAGACCGCCGTACCAAACCGCACACTCGACGGCCGGGCAGCCGGGGGGAGCGCCCGGCGGAAGGACGGCAGCTTAGAAGGTGCTCATCGGCCGCACCGCGTTGGCCATGTCGACCAGCGCGTAGCGGTGCGCCTGGGTCGGCGCCAGCCGGGCCAGGGCCCGCAGCGCCATCTCTACGCCGAGCCGCAGCCCGTGTTCGGTGAAGGGGAAGCCCAGGATGTGGTTCGTGCTGGCGTCGTGCTCGGCCAGCCAGTCCATCGCCGCTCCCAGCACCAACGCCCGGATCTGCAACACCCGCGGTTCGGTGTCCGGCAGTGCCTCCACCCGGCGCGCGGCGTCGCGAATCTGAGCCTCGGTGATCTCCTTCGTCGACCGACCAGACAGCAATGTCACCGCGCTGGTCAGCCGGGCAGTAGTGAAATGCCTTGAGGTGGCAGGGACTTCGTCAAGTGTGCGAACCGCCGCGGTGCGTTCGCCCTTCACCGACAGCGCGCGCGCCAGACCGAAGGCGGCCGAGATCACGCTGTCATCGGTACGCCACACGGTTTCGTAGAAGGCGCATTCCTCGTCGCTGCCGGCCAGCTCGGCGGTGGCGGCCAGCGCCATCTTGGGTGCCAGTTCGCCCGGGAACATGTCGAGCACCTCGGTGAAATCCTTGCGGGCGGCCTCGTAGTCGCCGGTGAGCAACTCGGCCACGCCCCGAAACCAGACCAACCGCCAGCGCCACCCGACCTGCTCGGCGAGCTCGTCGAGCTTGGCCATCGCCTTGGTGACGTTGCCCAGGTCCAGCAGCGCGCGCACCTCCATCAACGGCAGCCCGAGGGACTCCGACAGTTCGATGCCTTCGGATTCCGGCGCGCTGTTGCGCACGGCGCGCAGCGAATCCAGCGTCTGCACCGGTTCGCTGAGCTCCATCGACGTCAACAGCGGGGCGGCCACGTCACCCGGGTCGATCAGTGGCACCTGCAGGGCAGTGACGATCTCGCGGGCGGTCAGGTCTTGCGAGTGCACGTGTCCGTCGAGGTAGACGTCGGTGTGGGCGACCAGCAGGTGCTCGCCGAAGGTGGACCGCGACCGGGTGAAGACACTCGACAGCCCCGGCCGTGGCGTCCCGGTGTCCTCGGCGACCACCTCGCGCAGCACTCCGGTCAGCTGTGCGGACATCTCCTCGGCGGAGGTGAACCGGCGGCGCGGATCCGGGTCGATGGCACGGCGCAGCAACCGGCGGTAGGAGTCGTACTTCTTCAGAACCGGGTCGTCGTCAGGCAGACCCTCGACGTAGCGGCCCTCGCGGGTGCGCAGTTTCAGCGTCAGCGCAGCCAGGGTGCGGCCCACCGTGTAGATGTCGGTGGCCACCGTCGGTCCGGTTCGGACGATGTCGGGCGCCTGGTAACCCGGTGTGCCGTAGAGGTAGCCGAACGAGTTGATGCGCGACACCGCCCCGAGGTCGATCAGCTTCAGCTGCTCCTCGGTCAGCACGATGTTCTCCGGCTTGAGGTCGTTGTAGACCAGGCCCAGGGAGTGCAGGTAACCGAGTGCCGGCAGGATCTCCAGCATGTAGGCGATGGCCTGAGCCACCGGCAGCCGGCTGCCGCGGCGCTGCTTGAGCGACTGCCCGCCGACGTACTCCATCACGATGTAGCCGACCGGATCCCCGTGCGAATCCGGGTGCTGGACGAAGTTGAAGATCTTCACGATCGACGGGTGGGTCACCTCGGCGAGGAACTGGCGCTCGGCCATCGCGATGGCCTGCGCCTCGGCGTCGCCGGAATGCACCAGGCCCTTGAGGACCACCGGGCGCTCATTGACATTGTGGTCGACCGCCAGGTAGACCCAGCCCAGCCCACCGTGTGCCACGCAGCCCTTGATCTCGTATTGGCCGGCCACCATATCGCCGGGTTTGAGTTGCGGCAGAAAGGAATACGGGCTTCCGCAGTGCGGGCACCAGCCTTCCGAGGCGCCCTTGGCCTCGCCGGTCGACCGGCCCACCGGTTGACCGCAGTTCCAGCAGAAGCGCTTGGATTCGGCGACGACCGGGTCGGCCATCAGGGCCTCGAGCGGGTTGATCTCGGGAACCCGGGGGATCTCCACCAGTCCGCCGCCCAGGCGCCGCCGCGGAGCAAGAGTGCGCACCATCGCCGCGTCATCGGGTTCGTCGTGGCCCGATGCTGCGGGGTTCGTACCCTCGCGGGGACGGAAGATCGCCTGGGTCGACATCGGCCGTCGCACCGACGACGATTCGGCCAGCACGTCCGCGCGCTGGGTGGCCGGGCCATCAACGTCGAAGTCGTCGAACTCGGAATCGTCGCCGGCCATCAGCCCGAATACCTCGGTGTAGGGGGCGCCGGCGCCGGTCCCAGCACCGTCAACCACTTGCGGTACAAGGTGTTCCAGGTCCCGTCGCGGCGAATGCGCTCCAAGGTGCCGTTGACGAAGCGGACCAGGCCGGTGTTGTCCAGGTTGATCCCGATCCCGTAGGGCTCCTCGTCCATGCTGGGCCCGACGATGTGCAGGTACGGATCCTGGGCCATCAACCCGGCCAGGATCGAGTCGTCGGTGCTGACCGCGTCGACCTGACGCTGCTGCATGGCCACCAGGCAGTCGGCCCAGTTCACCACCGAGACGATGATCGGCGCCGGGGAGATGTCCCGGATGCGGCGCAGCGAGGTGGTGCCCTGCGCGACGCAGACCCGCTTGCCCGACAGATCGCCGGCCCGGCGGATCGAGGAGTCGCGCGGCACCAGCAGCCGCTGATTGGCGACCAGATACACCGTCGAGAAGTTCACCAGCTTTCGCCGTCCGCAGGTGATGCTCATGGTCTTCACCACGATATCGACTTCGGATTTCTGCAGCGCCGCAATGCGTTCGGCTGACGCCAGAATTCGGTACTCGACCTGCGTGGGGGTGCCGAAGATGTCACGGGCCACCTCGCCGGCGATGTCGACGTCGAAACCGGTGATCTCACCGGTGATCGGATCCCGGAAGCTGAACAGGTTGCTGCCGATGTCCAGTCCGACGATGAGCCGGCCCCGGTGGCGGATCTTGGCCACCGCCGCGTCGGCCTCGGCCTTGCTGCGGAACGGCCGCAGGCTGGCGGTGGCGTCACAGTTCTCGGTGCCCGACTCCGGCGGCCGCGGCGCCTCGGGCACCAGCTCCTGCATTCCGGCCGGGGTCGGCGGGGGCAGTGTGGGCACCGCGGTGGGCGTCACGAACTCGGAGTGGCCGCACCCGGTCAACCCCGACAGCACCAGCACCGCGCTGAGTGCGCCCACGAACAGTCGGCGATTCATCATTTGTACTCGTTCAGTCGTGGCCACAAGCCGAGCGCGACCGCGATCGCGGCCCCCATCGACAGCACCGCGCCCCCGACGGGGGCCACCGACAGTACCCGCCGGGCGTTGAGGACATCGCTGCGCAGTTGATTGCGGCTGTGCTGCAGCGCCTTGTCCAAGGCCGCGTCGAGCTGGTCGAACGCCGGAGTGGAGTCCTCGCCGCTGCCGCCCAGGGCCACCATGGTGGCGGCTCGGTAGTTGCCGACGGAGATGTAGGAGTTCATCCGGTCGTTGGCCTGCCGCCACCGGGTCAGCAGCTGCCCGGCGTTGGCCAGGTCGGCCTTGTCGACGGCGTCGCCGCGGTCCAGGTAGCCCTGCAGCTGCTCCTGCATGGTGTCGATGCGCTGGTAGAAGGTCTGCTTGCGGGCCTCCTCGTCCCCGCGCCGGATCAGCGACAGGGTCTCGTCGGCACGCGCCTGCTGCGCGGTGATCGCCAGGTTGGTGATCGCCTTCAATGATTCGGCGGCGGTGTCCTTGGCGGTGCGACTGCCCGCGGTGGAGATCACCAGCACGGTGCCGACCCAGATCACCATCAGCAGGATCGCCAAAGCACCGGCCACCAGCCCGGGGTTGATCCGGCGCCGGGTGTGCCGGGCCAGCCAGCGGTGCGCGAACGCACCGAACAACACCGTGGTCGCCACCACCAGGATCACCGGGGCCGGCACCCGGGTCGACGCCGTGGTCTGGACGTCCACCGTCGCCGAAGTGGCCTGGTAGAGCCGCTGGGCGTCGGGCAGGATCGTGTGCTGCATCAGCTCGGAGGCTTCCGACAGGTACGACGAACCCACCGGATCACCCGATCGGTTGTTGGTCCGGGCGGTCTCGATCAGGCCGGTGTAGACGGCCAGTTCCGCGTTGATCCGCCCCAGCAGCGCCAGCAGCGGCTCGTCGTTCAGGCCGCCGGAGGCCCGCGTCACCGCCACCGCGGCGGCGGTGATGGCCTGCTCGTAGCGTTCCCGCACCGCTCGCGGCTCGCCCTGCGCGATGAAGGCGGTGGCCGCCGCGGCGTCGGCCACCGACAGCGTGGTGTAGAGCTGGCCGGCGGCGTAGGCCAGCGGCTCGGTGTGATCGAGCACCGTGGTCAGGGTGTTCTGACGGTCGTTGATCGTGGTGGCGGTGGCAAACGCGCTGAAGCCGCCGAGTACGGCCAGGATGAGGCCGATGGCCAGGATCCGACCGGGGGTGGTGGTGAAAAACCACCAGCGGGGTCGGGCCGATTCGGTCGGCGACCGTAACCCCGCCGGCTCGGTTGACGGATGCGCCAACTCAACGGTCACGTCTGTTCGTCACTCCATCCCTGCGCGTCACCAACGAGCATAAAGGGATTCTAAGAGCGCAGGTGTCGTCTGCGCCGACCAGCGGGGTGTTGTTGCCGAAATAGTCGCGCGATCTCACCACAACCGAGACATACCGCTGCCGATACGCTTCCAGGCGTGCGAGGTGACGGCGATGGCTGGGCGTTTTCCGACACCGGGGACCGCTTCTGGGGCCGGCACGGCGCGGCGGGTCTGCTGCTGCGGGCGCCCCGCCCCGACGGCACGCGCACCGTGTTGCTGCAGCACCGTGCTTGGTGGAGCCACCAGGGCGGCACCTGGGCGCTGCCCGGCGGTGCCCGCGACAGTCATGAAAGCGCCGAGCAGGCCGCGATCCGCGAGGCGCAGGAGGAGGCCGGCCTGCTCGCCGACCGCATCGTGGTGCGCGCGGCGCTCGTCACCGCCTCGGCCAGCGGCACCACGTGGACCTACACCACCGTGGTCGCCGACGCCGACGAGCTGCTGCCGGTGGTGCCCAACCGGGAGAGCACCGAGCTGCGCTGGGTGCCCGAGCAGGACGTGTCCGCGCTGCCGCTGCATCCCGGTTTCGCCGCCAGCTGGGACGAGCTGCGCGGACTTTGAATTGCCTCGCTAAGCCCCGGTAAGCGCGGCAAGCAGTGCCTCGGCCGCCGCCTGCGGATCCTGCGCGGCGGTGATCGCCCGCACCACCACCACCCGGCCGGCGCCGGCACCCAGTACCTGCGGCAGCCGCTCGGCATCGATCCCGCCGATGGCGAACCACGGCTTGTCGGAGCGCTGGTCCGCGGCGAATTGGAGCAGCTCCAGACCCGGAGCGTCCCGGCCGGGCTTGGTGGGGGTGGGCCAGCACGGCCCGACGCAGAAGTAGTCGACCGGCTCGGTCAGCGCCGCGGTGACCTGCTGGCCGTCGTGGGTGGACCGGCCGATCAGCACGTCGGGCCCGACGATCTCACGCGCGATCGGCAGCGGCAGATCGTGCTGGCCCAGGTGCAGCACGTCGGCGCCGGCGGCCCGGGCGATGTCGGCGCGGTCGTTGACCGCCAGCAGAGCCCCGTGTCGGCGGGCGGCGGCGCCCAGGATTTCCAGCGCCGCCAACTCGTCGCGGGCCTCCAGCGGACCGAACTGCTGCTCGCCGGGCGAACCCTTGTCGCGCAGCTGGATGACGTCCACCCCGCCGGCCAGCGCCGCCTCGGCGAATTCGGCCAGGTCCCCCTTTTCCCGGCGGGCGTCGGTGCACAGGTAGAGCCGGGCGTCGAGGAGGCGGGTCAGACGGTCTGAGCGTTCGTGCATCCCTCGACGCTAGCGGCTAGCTTGGTGAGTTGACACCGAGGCGGAAGGGAGCAGCACATGCCCGGACCCTCGCTTGGTTCGCTGGCCGTGATCGGCGGCGGTGTCATCGGTCTGTCGGTGGCCATGCAGGCCGCCCGGGCCGGGTGGACGGTGCGGGTGCATCGCACCGCCGACCATGGCGCCTCCTGGGTGGCCGGCGGAATGTTGGCCCCGCACAGCGAGGGCTGGCCCGGTGAGGAGCAGCAACTGCGGCTGGGCCTGCGCTCGCTGGAGTTGTGGCACGACTTTCTCGTTCGGCTGCCCGCCGACGTCGTCACCGCCCGCGAATCGCTGGTGGTGGCCGCCGACCGCGCCGACGTCGCCGACCTGCGCACCGTCGCCGACTGGCTGACCGCACAGGGGCACCCGGTGATCTGGGAATCGGCCGCGCGCGAGGTCGAACCGCTGCTGGCCGCCGGGATCCGGCACGGTTTCCGGGCCCCCACCGAGTTGGCGGTCGACAATCGCGCGGTGGTCACCGCTTTGATCACCGCCTGCGAGGAACTCGAGGTGGCGTGGGCCGGGCCGGTCGTGGCGCTCGATCAGGTTGCCGCCGATGCGGTGGTGATCGCCAACGGCATCGATGCCCCGGCGCTGTGGCCGGGCTTGGCGATCCGGCCGGTCAAGGGCGAGGTGCTGCGGCTGCGTTGGCGCAAAGGCTGTTTGCCGGTGCCGCAGCGGGTGATTCGGGCCCGGGTGCACGGCCGGCAGGTCTATCTGGTGCCGCGCCCCGACGGCGTGGTGGTGGGAGCCACCCAGTACGAGCACGGCCGCGATACCGCCCCGGTGGTCTCCGGGGTGCGCGATCTGCTCGACGACGCCTGCGCCCTGGTGCCGGCGCTGGGGGAGTACGAGCTGGCCGAATGCGGGGCCGGTCTGCGGCCGATGACACCGGATAACCTGCCGCTGGTGCGCCGGCTCGACGAGCGGACGGTCGTCGCCGCCGGCCACGGCCGCAATGGTTTTCTGTTGGCCCCATGGACCGCCGAACAGGTTGTTTCCGAACTACTTCCGGTTGGAGTGCAATGATCATCAACGTCAACGAGAAACAGGTCGAAGTGGCCGACGCGACGACGGTCGCGGCGCTACTGGTGTCGATGGGCTACCCGGAACGCGGTATCGCGGTGGCGATGAATCAGGCGGTGCTGCCCAGATCTCGGTGGGCCACTACGCTTTCCGACGGCGCTCGACTCGAGGTGGTGACGGCGGTGCAAGGTGGTTGATGACGCGAAGCTGACCATCGCCGGACGGGAGTTGAGCTCCCGGCTCATCATGGGTACCGGTGGGGCGCATAGCCTGGCCGTGCTCGAAGAGGCACTGGTGGCCTCCGGCACCGAGCTGACCACGGTCGCGATGCGCCGCGTCGACGCCGAGGGCGGCACCGGGATGCTGGACCTGCTGAGCCGGCTGGGCATCACCCCGCTGCCCAACACCGCCGGTTGTCGCAGCGCCGCCGAGGCGGTGCTGACCGCGCAATTGGCGCGCGAGGCGCTGGGCACCGAATGGGTCAAGCTGGAGGTGATCGGCGATGAGCGCACCCTGCTGCCCGACGCCGTCGAATTGGTCCGCGCCGCAGAACAATTGGTCGATGACGGGTTCGTGGTGCTGCCGTACACCAATGACGACCCGGTGCTGGCCCGCCGGCTGGAGGACACCGGCTGCGCGGCGGTGATGCCGCTGGGCTCGCCGATCGGCACCGGGTTGGGCATCGCCAACCCGCACAGCATCGAGATGATCGTGGCGGCGGCCGGGGTGCCGGTGGTGCTGGATGCCGGGATCGGCACCGCCAGCGATGCCGCGTTGGCCATGGAGCTGGGCTGTGATGCGGTGCTGCTGGCCAGCGCGGTCACCCGGGCGGCCGACCCGCCCGCGATGGCGGCGGCGATGGCCGGCGCCGTCACCGCCGGCTACCTGGCGCGCCGAGCCGGGCGCATCCCGAAGCGCTTCTGGGCGCAGGCGTCCAGCCCAGCGCTGTGACACTCGCTTTCAGCGCGAGCGGCCGGCGATGAATCGCTATGTCGCCCTGGGCAGTTCGATGGCGGCCGGGCCCGGCATCCGGCCCGCCGTCCCCGGCGCACCCCGGGCGGCGGGACGCTCGGTCCGCAACTACCCCCACCTGGTTGCACACGCACGCAACCTTGACCTCGTCGACGTCACGTTCTCCGGCGCGACGACAGCGCATCTGCTGACCGAACGCCAGCACGGTGCACCGCCCCAGATCGAGGCGCTCGACGGGTCGGAAACCCTGGTGACGATCACGATCGGCGGCAACGACGTCGGCTACGTGCCGCTGCTGATGGCGGCGGCGCTGTTGCCCCGGCCCGCCCGGCTGCTGCCGCCGGTCGGTGCCCTCTTCGACCGTCGCCAGCGCCAGCAGGCCCTCGACGAAGTCGAAGCCGCGCTGCAGGCGGTCGGCGCAGCGGTGCGACACCGGGCGCCGGGTGCGCGGGTGCTCTTCGTCGACTACCTGACCCTGCTGCCGCCGGCCGGATCGCGGGCGGGCCGGCTACCCGAGCCCGTCGTCGAGCTGGCCCGCCACATCGCCGGCGAACTGGAGCGGCACACCGCCACCGCCGCGGCCGCCGCCGGCTGTGAGATCGTGCGGGCCGGACAGGCCAGCCGCGATCACCATCCCTGGTCAGCAGAGCCCTGGACGGTGGGCGCGGGCCTGCCGCTGCCGTGGCGGCCGTGGCCGTTTCACCCCAATGCCGCCGGCATGGCCGCGGTCGCGCAGCTGGTGACCGCGCACCTTGACGGGCCGGGGATCCAGCCCGCCGATTAAGAGGTAACGCCGGCTGCGCCCGGTTTCCCTGCCGGGCCGGTGCTGCCATGGACGGTGCCGGGCCCGCCCTTGCCGGACGGGCCGCCGAGCCCGCCAACGGCGCCCTCGCTACCGGCGCCGCCGTTGCCGCCGTTGCCGCCGGCACCGCCGTCACCACCGAAGCCCGCGCCGCCGCCGCCGTTGCCGCCGTGGCCACCGGTCCCGCCGACCCCGCCCACGCCGCTGGCCGCGCCGCCCAGGCCACCGGCGCCGCCGTCGCCGCCATTGGCCCCCAGGATGCCCAAAATGATGGGCGTGCCGCCGCCGCCGTTGCCGCCGTCGCCACCGGCGCCACCGGTGCTTCCGGCCCCGGTCGCCGCGCCGCCATCGCCCCCGGCGCCGCCGTGTCCGGCGCCGGCCGGGTCGCCACTGCCGCCGACGCGACCGCCGTTGCCGCCGTCGCCGCCCGCGCCGCCGGTGCTTCCGGCCCCGGTGGCCGTACCTCCGGTGCCGCCGTGCCCACCGGCCCCGCCGGCACCGAACTGCTGGCCGCCGTCGCCGCCGATCCCGCCGTGACCACCGGCGCCGGCGATGCCGGATTCGGTGCCAGAGCCGTGGCCGCCGTCGCCGCCGGCACCACCGTTGCCGAACAGCGTCCCGCCGGCGCCTCCGGCGCCGCCGTTACCGCCCGCACCGCCATCGGCGCCGGCCGCGCCGTCGCCGCCGTCGCCGCCGTTGCCGAATAGACCGGCGTGCCCGCCGTCGCCACCGGCCACGCCGGCCCCGGTCGCGTTCCAGCCGTCGCCGCCGTCGCCGAACCACACCCCGCCGTTGCCGCCGTCGGGGTCGGTCTCGGTCCCGTCCGCGCCGTTGCAGATCACCCCGCAGGCGTCGGGGTACAGCGGGGCGAAGAGCTGGTTGAGCGGGGCGGTGAGCTGCTCACCGAGCGGCGAGTTGAGCCAGTCCTGCAAGGCCGCGTGCAGCGGTGTGTAGAAGTCGAACGCGGCAGTACTGGCGGCCGATCCGGCCACCGCATCGCCGGACAGATCCGACGCGGCGAACAGACTGTTGAAGTCATCGCTCAGGTTGCCCCAGGCACTCGGGTCGAACAAGTCGGCCCACAGATCGTCGAAGTCGGCCTGGGCGGCCGGGACCGACGTCAGCGTTGCGAGGCCGACGGCTGTGAGGATCCCCAGCGCTGCAGGTGCTGTCCTCAGTTCGCCGCGGCGCCCGCGCGCACGGCGCTTCCCTGGCTTTCCCAGAAGATAAGACATCGGACCGACCTCCCTGCGCTGACTAGCGACTTCGGTGCATATTGGGCGACTCTAGCGGAACCGCTAGTGCGAAAAACCGTACCAAACGAATGAGATAGTCGCAGTTTGTAGACTTCCGGTAGACAATTGACGCTAGCGCAACTACTGTGCTGTTCCTAATGCGCATGTTAACAAGGCGTTACAGCGCTAAGGGCTTATACGGGGAACGGGGGCAATGATGGTTGTTCGGCGCGGTGCCACGGCCAGCGGGAGTTCAGGCAGGGGCGGTTCGAGCCGGCGGATCGTGGGCGCAGCGTCGACAGTCGGCGCGTTCCTGGCCTTTGGAATGGCGCCGTTGGCGGCGGCGCCGGCGGCCAATGCCGATTTCGATGACTTCCTTTCCGACCTGTTTGATCCCACCGCGTGGGGCAACCTGTCCGGGCACTTCGACGACCTGTTCACCGGTTCGGATCTGCCGGGTTCGGCGGCTGCGGATGCGGATTTCGCCCAGATGTGGGACACCATGTTCTACACGCCGTTGCACGCGGCCTTGCAGGACTGGATCAATTCTGACTTCGGGTCGCAGGTCAACGGTGTGGTGAACCAGATGTTCGCGCCGTTCACCGAGGGCTTTTGCGGGATGATCTGCAACGGTGCCGACGGCACCGCCGACAGCGTCGACGGCCAGGCCGGTGGGCTGTGGTTCGGCGATGGTGGCGATGGCTGGTCGTCGAACCTCGAGGGGGTGGCCGGGGGTAACGGCGGCCATGCCGGTGGTATCGGTGACGGTGGTGACGGTGGCGCCGGCGGCCTAGGTGCCGACGGTGGCAACGGTGGCCACGGCGGGGAGATGTGGGGCAACGGCGGCGATGGCGGGGCCGGCGGTAATGCGACCGCGACCCTGGCGGCCGGCAACGGCGGCAACGGCGGGTCCTCGGGTCAAGCGCAGGACTTCTTCGGCATGGGCGCGCTGGGCAACGGCGGTGACGGCGGCGTCGGCGGTGCGGGCTGGAACGGGTCGACCGGGTCGTTCGCCACTGGCGGGGATGGCGCCGGTGCCAACGGCACCAACGGTGGCAACGGTGGCAACGGCGGTGCGGGTTCGTCGATCCTGGGGGTCGGCGGTAACGGTGGCACTGGTGGTGCGGCCGGCAACGGTGGAGACGGTGCGACCGGCACCGCTGCGCACATCACCGGCGGCAACGGTGGCGACGGTGCCGCCCCGGGCACCGGCGGCAAGGGCGGTGTCGGTGGCAGCGCGGCGGGCGTGGACGGCACCTCACCGACCAGCGGCGGCAATGGCGGTAACGGCGGCAGTGGCTACGACGCATCCACCGACGCCAACGCGGTCGCCGGCGCCTCAGGTGGCGATGGTGGTCTAGGGGGCAACGGCGGTGCCTACGGCAACGGCGGCAACGGCGGAGCCGGCGGCAACGCCGCAACCGGGACGAACGGCCAGGACGGTGTGCTGACCGGGCGTTCGGTGACGCAGGTTCCGAGTGCTGGGCAAGCTGGCGGCAATGGTGGCAACGGCGGTGCCGGCGGGAACAGCGGCACCAAGGGTGGCAACGCCGGCAACGGTGGTGATGCCGGCAACGGCGCTGACGGCGGCACCGGCGGTCATGGGGTTCAGATTCCGGCTGACCAGAACACCGGTGCTGTGAGCGCAGCCAATTCCAATGGCGCGGTCGGTGGGGCCGGCGGTCACGGCGGCAGTGGTGGCGCCGGTGGTCAGGCGCTGTGGGACGGCGGTAACGGCGGCAACGGCGGTAATGCCGGAACCGGCGGCAATGGCGGTACCGGTGGGCAGGCCGGTGAGCACGACAACAACGCCGCGACCATCGACGGCACGGGCAACGGTGGTGCCGGTGGGGCCGGTGGCGACGGCGGCAACGGTGGCGCGGCCGGTGCTGGCGGGGCCAACGGGCAAACCGGGACCTTGGGTAACGGCGGTAGTGGCGGTAACGGCGGCGACGGTGGGCGGCTCTTCGACGGCGCAACTACCGGACAAGATGCCAACCCGGCCAAGCCTCCGGCGCACGGCATCGGCGGTGACGGTGGTGTCGGGGGTAACGGCGGCACCGGCTACCACGCGGGTGCCGGCGGCAACGGTGGCAATGGTGGTGGCGGCGGTGCCGTCCCGGTCGACGGCGACGGCAACCCGATCGGCGGTGTCAACGGGGACGCCGGCGGCAACGGTGGCGCTGGTGGCGCCGGCGGTGACGGCATCTCGGTGGCCAACGGCGGTGACGGCAACGGCGGCGCGGGCGGTAACGGCGGTAACGGCGGACACGGCCAAGACGGCGCCTCCTATGCAGCGATCAATGGCCTCAACAATGCCTATGTCGCCCCCTACGGCCCGCGTGACGCCAACCCCGGCGGTGCCGGCGGCAACGGCGGCGACGGTGGTGCCGGTGGTGCGGCCGCCGGTGGTGTGGCCGGGCAGCAGGGCAACGGCGGCGACGGTGGTGGCGGCGGCAACGGTGGTGCCGGTGGTGACGGCGGCGTGACATTCGAGAACGGCCGGGTGGTGATCGACGGCACCGCCGGCGGTGCGGGCGGCGCCGGTGGTACCGGTGGCTCCGGTTTCAACGCCGGCAACGGCGGCAGCGCCGGAACTGGTGGTACAGGGGGTAACGGCGCAGACGGCTCCAACGAGGCCGGTGGTATCGCCGATGGTGGCCACGGCGGCAAGGGCGGCGACGGCGGCGATGCCGGTGTGGCCGGTACGGCTAGCGGAGGCAGCGCCGGCAGTGACGGTGCGGTGGCCGACGGTGGAGCCGGCGGTAACGGCGGCGCCGGTGCCGGCAATGTCACCGGTGTGACCGGCGGCGGAGCCGGCGGCAACGGCGGTGCCGGCGGTGCCGGCGGCGGTGGCACACACACTGCCGGCAACGGTGGTGCCGGTGGCAGCGGTGGTGACGGCGGTTCCGGGCAGATCGGTGCCGACCCGAGCACTGGCTTGAGCACCAACGGCAATGGCGGTGGCTACGGCGGCATCGGCGGGGCCGGTGGCGCCGGCGGTACCGCGACCGCCGCAGACGGTATCGGCGGCAACGGCGGCCAGGGCGGCGCCGGTGGCAACGGCGGTGCGGCCGGTGCGGCACAGCACACCGACGCCGGCCACGCGTGGTCGCAGCATGCTCAGTTCGGCGGCAACGGTGGTGCCGGCGGCGCGGGCGGGGCCGGCGGCGCCGGGGGCGTGAACGGTCACGTGGGCAACGGCGCTGATGGTGGTGCCGGAGGCAACGGCGGTGACGGCTTCACGGCGACGCCCACCGACTACAACGGCGGACGGGTCGATGTCGCCGGTGGGGCCGGCAATGGTGGCACCGGTGGCGCAGGTGGGGCCGGTTTCAACCCGGGTGACGGTGGTGCTGGCGGTAACGGTGGTAACGGCAACACGGTGACGGTCAACGGGCCTGGCGGCACCGGACCGACGGGGGCTACGGGCAGTGGCGCCACCCCCGGTGCCGGCGGCGATGGCGGTGCCGGTGGTGACGCGATCGGCGGCGGCACCGGTGGCGCCGGTGGCGCGGGTGGCGACGGCGGCATCGCCGGCGGTGACAATGCCAACGTGGTGGCCGCGACCGGTGGCGCCGGCGGTGCTGGAGGCGCTGGAGGCGCGAGTGACACCGGAAGCGGTGGCACCGGCGGTACCGGCGGCGACGGCGGCAACAGCGAGACCACGGGCGGCGGCGTCGGCGGCACTGGCGGCGGTGGCGGCCAGGGCGGTGCGTCCGGGGCCACGGCCGGTGACGCCGGTGGACCCGCGGATGCCGTCACTGGCGCTACCGGCGGCGCCGGCGGCACGGGTGGTGCCGGCGCCCAGCCCACCCCGTAGCAGACGGTCAACACGACCGGCACGACACCGGGAATGCCCCGCACACCTCCCCGTGCGGGGCATTCCCTCTGCCTGTGAAGATCCCCAGGACGGCGGCGCTGTCCTCAGTTTCAGGAGCGTCGCCGTCGCGAACGCTGTGTCTGAGGCATCGAGATGATGGGTGAGCTCCGGCCGGTATCCAGGAACCTTGGCACATTGCTGGCAAACTTCGCCTGAGCAATACGCGGCACAACCGTACTAGTCGAATGAACAAGCAGGATTCTCTGTACTTCCAGTAGACAATTGACGCCCGTGAAACTATTCTGTGCTTCCTGAGGCCAACGTTAGCGCCGGCCCACATCATTGATGCTTTCGAGAAGGGTCGGGTTTCGACATGGTTGATCGGCACGGCATCACCGGCAGCGAGAAGTCAGACAAGCGCGCGGTGTGGCAGGGCCGGCGGATCCTGGGCGCGTCCACCGCGGTAGGGGCGTTTCTGGCCTTCGGAATGGCGCCGTTAGCCTCGGCGCCGGCGGCCAATGCCGACTTTGATGATTTCTTGACTGATCTGTTTGATCCGAGTGCGTGGGGCAACCTGTCGAACGATTTCGACAGTCTGTTCACCGGGTCGGCTGGGGATCTGTCCGGTTCGGCGGATGCGACCGACATGGCTCAGATGTGGGACACCATGTTCTACACGCCGTTGCACGCGGCCTTGCAGGACTGGATCAATTCTGACTTCGGGTCGCAGGTCAACGGTGTGGTGAACCAGATGTTCGCGCCGTTCACCGAGGGCTTTTGCGGGATGATCTGCAACGGCGCTGACGGCACCGCCGACAGCGTCGACGGCCAGGCCGGTGGCCTGTGGTTCGGCGACGGCGGGGATGGCTGGTCGTCGACTCTCGAGGGTGTGGCCGGCGGTAACGGTGGCCATGCCGGCGGGATCGGCAACGGTGGTGACGGTGGCGCCGGCGGGCTGGGCGCCGATGGTGGCAATGGTGGCCACGGCGGGGAGATGTGGGGCAACGGCGGCGACGGTGGCGCCGGCGGGGCGGCGACCGAGACTTTGGCGGCCGGCAACGGCGGCAACGGCGGTTCCTCGGGTCAGGCCCAGGACTTCTTCGGCATGGGCGCGCTGGGCAACGGTGGCGACGGCGGCATCGGCGGTGCGGGCTGGACCGGTACCAATGGCGCAGCGGGCGCGGCGGCCGGCGCCAATGGCGGTAACGGCGTGGCCGGCACCAATGGCGGTAACGGTGGTGCCGGTGGTTCCGGTTCGTCGATCCTGGGCGTCGGCGGCAACGGTGGTGCCGGTGGTGCCGGGGGTAACGGCGGCAACGGCGGGACGGGCGCGACCGGGGCCGCGGGCACGTTCGACAACAACGGTGACGGCAACGGTGGCGCCGGTGGCACCGGCGGCAATGGCGCCGCGGGTGGCAACGGCGGCACCGGCGGGGCAGCCGGCATCGGATCGGCTCATTTCGGCGGTAACGGCACCGTGGGCGTTGGAGGCAACGCGGGCAACGGCGGCAACGGCGGGGGCGCCGGTGCCGGTGGCGCGGGAGCTGACGGCGCGGCTGGCACAGCAGCCGACCCCAACGGCCACGCCGGCGGCAACGGCGGCGACGCCGGTGACTCCGGTATCGGGGGCGCGGCCGGTACCGCCGCGACCGGCGGAGCGGCCGGGACAGCCGGTTCCGCCGGGGGTGTCGCCGACGGTGGTGCGGGCGGAAACGGTGGCGCCGGTTTCGACAACAGCGGCCCCAGCCCGTCCTATCAAGATGAGCCAGGCCATGTCGCCGCGGCCGGTGGCAACGGCGGTGCGGGCGGTGCCGGCGGGCGAGGAAGCAGCAGTCTGGCTTCGGTCGGCGACGGCGGCAACGGTGGTGCGGGTGGCAGCGGCGGAGCCGCAGGCGGCGGTCAAGACGGCCAGGTCGTAGGGTTCAGTGACCTGGGCCGGCCGCCGGTCGGAGCTGGTGGCGCGGGCGGTACCGGTGGTGCCGGTGGTGACGGCGGTGCTGGCGGCAACGCCGGAGCGGTCGGCGGACACAGCGGCAACGGTGGCGACGCCGGCAGCGGTGGGAACGGCGCCAACGGCGGTCAAGGCGCGTCCCACAACGACGGCATCACCGTGATCGACGGGTACAGCCCCAGCGGCAACGGCGGCAACGGTGGCGCCGGCGGCAACGGCGGGGTGGCCGGAACCGCCGCGAACGCCGGCGATGTCGGTCAGCTCGGTAACGGTGGTGACGGCGGCGCCGGTGGTAACGGCGGCGACGCCGCACCGCACACCGACGTACTGACGATCGCCCGCGGCGCGGTTTCCGGTGACGGCGGTGCCGGTGGCGCCGGCGGCACGGGATATCAGGCCGGCAACGGTGGTGACGGAGGCAACGGCGGCAACGGCGGCGTCGGTTCTGCGAGCACCGGCGTTGCCGGCGGCGCGGGCGGTGCTGGTGGTGTCGGCGGTGACGCGATCACTGGCAGCAACGGCATCGGCGGTAACGGTGGTGCCGGTGGCAACGGTGGCAACGGCGGCGACGGCTCCTTGATCAACAGGACGACGCCAGATTTCGGCAACGTGCCCGCCAACGCCATCACGGCCGGCGCTACCGGCGGGGCCGGGGGTTCCGGGGGCAACGGCGGCACCGACCTGACCGGCACCGGCCAGGACGGCAACGGCGGCGCCGGCGGCAACGGTGGCAACGGCGGCAACGGAGTCAACGGCGGTGCCCAGTTCGCCGATGGCACCACCGTGGTCAACGGCGGTAATGCCGGTGCCGGTGGTGCCGGTGGTGTCGGCGGCGATGGATACAACTCCGGTGCCGGTGGTGCCGGTGGGCAAGCCGGCACCGGTGGTTCCGGTTTGAACGGCACTGCGGATCGCCCTGACGGCGGCAATGGCGGCAATGGTGGCAACACCGGCGTGGGCGGCGCGGCAGGCACCGCCAGCGGCGGGTCGACCGGCGCCGCCGGGGTTACGCCGACCAGCGGAGGCAACGGCGGTAACGGCGGCAACGGCTACGACCCGTCGACGGACGCCAACGCGCTTGCCGGCGCCAACGGCGGTAACGGCGGCGCGGGTGGCAACGGCGGCAACTACGGCAACGGCGGTTCCGGCGGCGCCGGCGGCAGCGGAACCAACGGTGGTGCCGGTCAGAACGGTGGTTCCGGCGGCAACGGTGGCGCCGGAGGCAAGGGCGGGACCGCGGCCGGCAACGGTGGGCAAGGCGGCAACGGTGGCGTCGGAGCTGATGGCGGCGCCGGCGCTGCGGGCCAGACGACTCCGGCGGTGCCGAACAGCTACGAGCCCGGCGAAAGCACGAGTGGCGGTGTGAGCTTCGTCGAAACCAACGGTCAGGCCGGTGGCGCCGGCGGTTCCGGCGGTAACGCGGGTGCCGGCGGTGCCGCGCAGGCGGTGACTGGTAACGGCGGCAACGCCGGCACGGCCGGTCGCGGCGGCAACGGAGCCGACGGCGGGCAGGCCGGCTACACCACCGACGACTCGCCTCCGGGTGGGCCGTTCTGGACTGGCAACGGTGGTACCGGTGGTGACGGCGGGACTGGTGGTGCCGGGGCGGCCGGTGGAGCTGGTGACGCCCAAGGTGCCGCGGGAGCCAACAGTGGCGGAGCAGACGGCGGTAATGCCGGCAGTGGCGGCGCCACTGCCACCGCACCCGAGTTGGACGGCTCGGCGTCCAGCACAGTCGCTGCCAACGGCTTGGCCGGCCGCGCCGAAGGTGTTGCCGGCAACGGTGGCACGGGCGGCGACGGCGGTGCCGCCGGGGGCGCCGGGACCACCGCCGGTGACGGCGGTAACGGTGGCGCCGGCGGAAGCGGCCAGACCGGCTTCATCTCCCAGGGCGGCGCGGGTGGTGACGGTGGTGCCGGCGGTGCAGCCAATGGCGGCACCCAGGGCAACGGCGGCGCTGGCGGCAACGGCGGCAACGGCGCCGACGCGCTCGACGGCCTGATCTTCACCGGCGGCGGCACGTCGGGTACCAACAGCGCTCCCGCCGTCGGTGGCGACGGCGGCGACGGTGGTGCCGGCCTGACCGGCGGTGCGGGCGGCACTGGCGGTGCAGGCGGTGCTGGCCTCAACGGCGGACCCAGCGCGGCAAACGGCGCCGACGGTACGGCCGGTCAATCGGGCTAGCGCCGATCCGAGAGGTCCACGCAGCAGCCCCGCACGGCATGGCCGCGCGGGGCTGCTGCATTCCGGGGAGGTACACCGGCCGTGGTCTGGCCGTGCCTGGCGCGAACCGCAACACCCACCCACTAACGTGGACGCGTGGATTACCAGAAGAAACTGATGCCCGTTCTCGGTGCCGTGCTGCTCGGTGCGTTGTTCACCGGCGGGTGCAGCAGCAGCACACCGCAGCAGACCGAGCAGGCGCCGGATGCCGCCGCGGCCGCCCAGTTCGCCGGCTCGCTGAGCGACAAGGTGACCATCGACGCGATGATGGCGCACTTGCAGAAACTGCAAGACATCGCCAACGCCAACAACGACACCCGCGCCGTCGGCACCCCGGGGTATGACGCCAGCGTCGACTACGTGGCCAATACGTTGCGCGAGCACGGTTTCGACGTGGAAACTCCGGACTTCATCGCCCGGGTGTTCAAAGCGGAGAAGGGCTCGGTGCACCTCGGCGACAAGACCGTCGAGGCCCGCGCGCTGCAGTACAGCCTCGGGACCCCGCCCGAGGGTGTCACCGGGCCACTGGTGGCCGCGCCGGCCGACGACAGCCCGGGCTGCAGCCCAGAGGACTACGACGGACTGACCGTCAAGGATGCCGTCGTGCTGGTCGACCGCGGAACCTGCCCGTTCAAGGAGAAGATGGCCGTCGTCGTCGAGAAGGGCGCGGTGGCGATGGTGGTCGCCGACAGCATCGACGAGGAGAAGATGGGTGGCACGCTCGGCGAGTCCACCGAGGTGAAGATCCCGGTGGTGAGTGTGACCAAGGCCGACGGCGCGATGCTGCGCGGCGGGCACGGCGCCATGACCGTCAAACTCGACGCGCACACCGACGAAATCCCGGCGCGCAACGTGATCGCCCAGACCAAAACCGGATCCACCGAGAACGTAGTCATGCTCGGCGCCCACCTGGACAGCGTCCCCGAGGGCCCCGGCATCAACGACAACGGCTCCGGAGTGGCCGCCGTGCTGGAAACCGCCCTGCAGCTTGGTGATTCGCCGCAGGTGCAGAACGCGGTGCGGTTCGGGTTCTGGGGTGCTGAAGAGCTCGGCCTGATCGGCTCGCGCAAGTACGTCGAGTCGCTCGACGTCGAGCAGCTCAAGAACATCGCGCTGTATCTGAACTTCGACATGCTGGGCTCGCCGAACCCGGGCTATTTCACCTACGACGGCGACCAGTCGCTGGCGCCCGACAAGCGCGGCCAGCCGGTGGTGCCCGAAGGCTCGGCCGGCATCGAGCGCACCCTGGTCGACTACCTCAAGTCCGCCGGTAAGGAACCGCGCGACACCTCGTTCGACGGTCGCTCCGACTACGACGGGTTCACCCAGGCCGGCATCCCCTCCGGCGGCCTGTTCTCCGGCGCCGAGGTGAAGAAGACGCCCGACGAGGCCAAGCTGTGGGGCGGTGCCGCCGATGAGCCGTTCGACCCGAATTACCACCAGAAGGGCGACACCATCGACAACATCGACCGCGACGAGTTGGCCGTCAACGGCCGGGGCGTCCCCTACGCCGTCGGGCTCTACGCGCAGGATCTCAGCGGCCGCAACGGAGTTCCGGTACGCGACGATCGCACCCGCCACGTCGTCAGCACGCCGTGATCCGTCCGGCGGGCGCCCTGCTGGTGGCAACCGCCTTGCTGGCGGGCTGCTCGCCGGAGCCCGCCGAGCCGCCGCTGCCGAACCGGCTGGCCGGTCAGGTCACGCTCGAGGCGATGCTGTCGCACCTGCAGCGATTCCATGAGATCGCCGACGCGCACCGGCATAACCGGTCCGACGGCACACCGGGTTTCGAGGCCAGTGCGGAGTATGTGATCAATGCCTTGCGGGACAAGGGCTTCGACGTGCAGACACCGGAGCTCACCCGGCTGGACACCACGTCGCCGGGCAAGCCGACCCTGACCGTGGGCGCAACCGGCTACGCCGTCGACCAGGCCTCGCTGCTGGTGCGCACCCCGCCCGGCGGAGTGCGCGGTCCGGTAATCCGCCCGACCCAATCGACCGGGTGTGCGGCGACCGACTATCCGGCCTCGGTGCCGCGCGGGGGCATCGCCGTGGTCAGCGACGCCGGTTGTTCGGTGGTGGCCAAGCAGGACGCGGCGCTGCAGCGCGGCGCCGCCGCACTGATCGTGGTCAGCCTGCCCAGCCGCAACGGTGCGCCTGCCGGACTGTTCCCACCGGACTACTACGAGCAGCTCACGATGCCGGTCGCGGTGACCGGTCGCGACGGGGAGCACGCGCTACGCCGCGCCACCGGCGCGGTGCGGCTCGTGCTGGACGCCACCACCGTCAAGATCACCTCCCGCAACATCTTGGCGCAGACCAAAACCGGCTCCGCGGATGATGTCGTGATGGTCGGTGCGCACCTGGACAGCGCACCGGGCGGGTCGGGAATCAACGACAACGGCTCCGGAGTGGCCGCGGTGCTGGAGACCGCCGTGCAGCTGGGACCGTCGCCCGCGGTGACCAACGCGGTGCGGTTCGCGTTCTGGGGCGCCTTCTGGGCCGGAGAAGAACCACAGCTCGGCGGGTCCACCGACTACGTTTTCGGACTCGACCGCGAGGCGCTCAATGACATCGCGGTCTACCTCGACGTCGACATGCTCGCCTCGCCGAATGCCGGTTACTTCACCTACGACGGCGACCAGTCGGCGCTGCCGAGCCGCGATTTCGCCGCCGGCGACGTCCCCGATGGCTCCGCCGGGGTGGAACGCACCCTGGCCGGCTACCTCAATCTGGCGGGTGTGCGGCCCGCCGACATGCCGCTGAGCAGCGACCACGATTACAGCCCGTTCGTGATGGCCGGCGTTCCTATCGGCGGGATCACCACCGGGGCATCGCAGCCCAAGACCACCGCGCAGGCCCGGCTGTGGGGCGGGGAACCCGGGACCGCGTTCGACCCGAACTATCGCGGTCCCCGTGACACCCTCGACAAAATCAACCGGCAGGCCCTGGCGCTCACCGGTCCCGCGGTCGCGTTCGCGGTGGCCAACTACGCGCAGTCCCTCGGAGGCCCGAACGGCGTTCCGCTTCGCGACGTCCGCCACCGGGTACCGCTGGTCCCCTAGCGGTTGCGACCCGACGGGCCCCAAGCAGAGCACCTTGCGCTCACTGTTCACCCAGATGTGTTAAGAATGGCGCTTTAGATAACGGAAGTTATGAGGTGATTATCACGCTTGGTGCCACGAACGACCCGGCCGAACGCCCGGGCGCGCGCATCAGACGGCGCCCCAAGGACCGCAAAGCACAGATCACCCGTGCGGCGGCGGAAGCGTTCAGTGCGCAGGGCTATCACGCGACCAGCATGGAGGCGATCGCCACCAGAGTTGGGATTTCCGCGCCTGCTCTGTACCGGCACTACCCCAGCAAATACCAGATGTTCGCCGTCGTCGTCGGTACGCTCGGCCAGCAGCTGGTTGACTGCACCGCCTTCCTCGACGACGTCCCCGACGCCGAGTTGGAGCGCGACGCCGCGGCGGTACTCGACCAGGCCTTCGACGCGCTGATCACCTCGGGGATCGGTGACCGCGAGATCGGCGGGTTGTACCGGTGGCAGGGCCGCTATCTGCAGCCCGACGATCAGGCCAAGTTGATGGCGCAGATGCGCACGGTTCATCGGCGCATTCAACGTCCACTCGTCGCGCTGCGCCCGGAGCTGACCTCCCCCGAATGCTGGACCTTGTCATCGAGCCTGCTCAGCCTCTCCGGAAGCATCCTCGGCCACCGGCTGCGGCTCCCCGACGAAGAAGTCCGGCCACTGCTCAGCGAGGCTGCGCGCGCGGTGGCGGCCACCCAATTGCCCAAGCCCGAAGACGTCGGAGTCAATCGGCCGGCGGTATGGCGCATCTTCACGCCGGACGCCGGACCGTATGAGGCCCTGCTGCACGCGGCGATCCTGCTGTTCGGCAAACAGGGCTATGCCGAGACCAGTGTCACCGAGGTCGCCGACGCCGTCGGGGTCCCGGCATCCGGGGTATACCGTTACTTCTCCAGCAAAGCCGACATCTTGACGACCGGTCTGCAGCGCGCCATGGACCGGATCGCCGGGGAGATGTCGGCCATCGCCAGTGTGTTCGCCGACCCGCGCGAGACGCTGACCCGCCTGGTCGAGGCGTGGGTGGCCACCGTGTTCGCCAATCCCGAGCTGGCCGCCGTCTACGACACCGAGCGGGTCAACCTGGCATCGGCCGAGCGGGAACTGCTCCGGGATTCCGAGCGCGCGTTCATGGACACCTGGGCCAAGCCACTGATCATGGTGCGGCCGGGACTGGACAGCGACCACGCGCGGTTCCTGGTGCACGCGTTGTCGGTACTGCTGGACGACATGGGCCGGGTGGCTCGGGAGCGCGCGGCCAAGCTCGGCGAGGACTCGGTCCCCGGCGGCCCCGGCTACGCGCAGGCCTGCCTGCGCACTCTGATGGAGTCCATTCTGCTGGGCCCGGCTGACGCCTGACGATTCGCGGGCTCAGGCGAGCTGGTAGTCCTCCAGCGGGAACCGAGAGCCGTCGCGCACCGCGTTGCGCACCGAGGTGGGCCGCAGCAGCGACGCTTCGCCGCTGGGGTTGAAGTAGTAGGACCGTGACGTGGCGCAGTCGCCCGCGTAGAACACCGAGCGGTCCAGCCGTTTGGTCATCTCGTCGAGGAAGCGGGTGTTGGCGGCCTCGGTGACCTCGAAAGTCGTCGCGCCGCGGCGCTGCAGTTCGCCGAACAACCGGCCCATGTGGCGCATCTGGTATTCCATCGTGTTGAAGAACGACAGGCCGCAGAACGCATAGGGGCTGGCCAGGCTCAGGAAGTTCGGGAAGGCCGGGATCGAGACCCCCTGATAGGCCTGGAACCGGTTCTCCCGCCACCATTTACCCAGATTGCGCCCGTCGCGTCCGACGATCTCGATCGCCGGGAAGTTGGCCTCCCACATGTCGAAACCGGTGGCCAGCACCAGCGTGTCGATCTCGCTCTTGCGTCCGTCGAGGGTCACGACGCCGTCCGGCTCGATGTGATCGATCCCGCCCGTCTCCAGGTGCACGTGCGCCTTGTTGAAGGTGCGGTAGTAGTCGTTGGACCAGCTGGGCCGTTTGCAGCCGATGTCGTAGTTCGGAGTGAGCTTGGCCCGCAGCTCCTTGTCCCGGATCGAGATGAACCGGTGGATCTTGCACAGGTCCATCGCGCCGATCGACAGCCGGCGGAAATAGGGGAAGTTGAGGATCCCGACGAACGTCATGAACCCCAGCAGCCCATCGGTCACATACCGCACCGCCCGCTGCGTCAGCGGCACCCGGGCGAACAGGCGCCGCACGGCCGGCGAGATCCCGAAGTCCAGCTTGGGCGCCACCCAGATCGGCGTGCGCTGGTACACCGTCAGGTCGGCGACGGTCTTGGCCAGCTCCGGGATCAGCTGCACCGCGGTGGCGCCGGTGCCGATCAGGCCGACCCGTCGGCCGGTGAAGTCGTGCTGAGCATCCCAGGCGGTGGTGTGCACCACCTTGCCGGCGAATTCGGCGATGCCGGGGATGTCCGGGGTGTGCGGCTGCGACAGGAACCCGGTCGCGGTGATCAGGTAGCGGGCGCTCAGGGTGGTGCCATCGGCCAGGTTCACCTGCCAGTGCTGGGCCTCCTCATCCCAGCGGGCGCCGTCCACGCATGTGTTGAACCGCATGTGGCGGCGCACGTCGTACTTATCGGCGACGTGCTCGGCGTAGCGCTTGAGTTCCGACCCGGTGGCGAACAGCCGCGTCCAGTGCGGATTGGGCTCGAACCAGTAGGAGTAGGTGGTCGAGGGGATGTCGACGGCCAGTCCGGGGTAGCGGTTGACGTGCCACGTCCCGCCCAGATCGTCCTCGCGTTCGAGCAGGACGATGTTGTCGTAGCCGAGCTTCTTGAGCTCGATCGCCGCGCCCATCCCGCCGAAACCCGCACCCACGATGACGACGTCGAAGCGCTCCGTACTCATGAAAATCACGGTACCTGACTCGCCAGTAACCAGCGAAGCTCACCGGGCCGCCACGCGGGCGGGCACACTGGCGGAGTATCCGCAGCTCGTGACCGCAAGGACGAAAGGCAGTCATGACCGATCCGATGGCCGATCCGGCCACGGTGTTCACCGCGTTGGCGAACATCGTTTACCAGTCTTCCAGCCTCGACGAGGTGTACGCGGCGATCTGCGCGGCGGCGACGCTGATGGTGCCCGGATGCGACCACGCGAGCGTGATGGTGCGCCGCGGCGACGGCTACGGCAACGCCGCGGCGAGCGACGCGGTGGCGGCCACGATCGACAAACTGGAGATAGCCGTCGGTGAGGGGCCCTGCCTGGATGCCATCGAGGACGAAGCAGCCCAGATCGACCCCGACCTCACTGCCGACAGCCAGTGGCCGGCGCTGGCCGCCCGGATCGTCGGCGAGACACCGGTGCGCGGCGCGATGGGATTCCGGCTGCTGGTTGAAGGCCGCAAGGCAGGTGCGCTCAACCTGTTCTCCGACACACCTGGCGCGTTCGACACCGCGGCCGCCGAAAGTGCGGTCGTCCTGGCCGCTTTCGCCACGATCGCGATCGGCGCGGCGGTCCGCGGCGAAGAGGTGGACACCCTGCAACGCGGGCTGGCCAGCAACCGGGAGATCGGCAAGGCGATCGGCATGCTGATGGTGCTCAACGACCTCTCCGAGCCAGAAGCCTTCAACCTGCTGCGCCGCATCTCCCAGGACACCAACATCAGGATCGCCGACATCGCCGCGGAAGTCGTCAAGCGGCGCGGCCGAGGGGAGTCAGCCCAATAGCCGCAGCGCGGCGTCGACGGCCAGCGCCGGCACATCGAGTGTCTTCGACGCCAGGTCGTGCCGGGCGCCGGTGATCTCGACGACCTGGTGCGGCGCCGGGACCAGCGCGGCGGCCGCCTGGATCTCGGCGGGCGTTCCGAAGGGATCCGAGGTGCCGTGGGTGAACACCGTGGGCACGCCGATATCGGGCAGATGTTCGGTGCGGGCGCGTTCGGGCTTGCCGGGCGGGTGCAGCGGGTAGGAGAACAACGCCAACAGGTCCACCGGGGCGCCCCCGGCCGCCACCACCATCGAGGTCTGCCGGCCGCCGTAGGAGTGCCCGCCGGCAATCAGCGGACCGCCGGCCAGACCGCGGGCATACCCGATCGCCGCGGTGATGCCGTCGCGGTCGCCGGCACCCGACCCCGACGGCGGGCCCTTGGGCCGGCGCCGCCGAAACGGCAGGTCGTAGCGGATCGCCAGGAAGCCGCGCCGCGCCCACTCGTCGCAAAGCCGCTGCAGCATGGGCGAATCCCGGTTGCCGCCGGCGCCATGGGCCAACAGCACCACCCCGTGCGGGGTGCCGCCGGGTTCGTGAGCGACGCCGGCGATCTCGTCGAGGATCACCGCGACAACCGGAACAGCGGAGAGACCGGGCCGTGCCCGTGGCCCAGCGGGTAGGCGGCGCGCAGGCACTCGGTCACCCAGCGCTTGGCGAATGCCACCGCGTCGGGAACCGAAAACCCGTGGGCCAGAGCGCACGCGGTCGCCGCGGCGAGCGTGTCGCCGGCCCCGTGGTCGTCGCCAGTGGCCACCCGGGGGCCGGGGAACTCCTGAAAGTGGTTGCCGTCGTAGAGCAGGTCGGGGCTGTGCTGCGCCGACGGCAGGTGTCCGCCTTTGATCAGCACCCACCGCGGTCCCAGGGCGTGCAGCGCCCGGGCCGCGGCCCGCTGGGATTCGGCGTCAACCACCTCGATGCCGACCAGCAGCCGAACCTCGTGCAGGTTCGGTGTCACCAGGGTGGCCAGCGGAAACAGTGTGTCGCGCAGCGCATCCAGGGCCGATGTCGCCAGCAGTGCATCACCGTGCATGGACGCCGAAACCGGATCGACCACCAGCGGCACCGTCAGCCCGAGATCACGCCAGGTCGCGGCCACGCTTCCGATGATCTGCGCCGACGCCAGCATCCCGGTCTTGGCGGCCTGGATCCCGATGTCGGGCACCACCGCTTCGATCTGGGCGGCGACGGTGGCGGTAGGCACCTCGTGAAAGCTTTTGACGCCCACCGTGTTCTGCACCGTCACCGCCGTGACCGCGACGCAGGCATGCACACCGAGCAGTGCGCAGGTGCGCATGTCGGCCTGAATGCCCGCGCCGCCACCGGAATCCGACCCGGCGATGGTGAGGACCCGCGCCGGGGTCGATCCGGGCGGGGCCAGCGGCAGGAACTCCACTAGGAGGAGATGGGCAGATACACCCGGTTGCCGTGGTCGGCGAACTCGGCGGACTTCTCGTCCATGCCCTTCTGGATCGCGGCGTCGATGTCCTCCTGGGTGTGCAACCCGTGTTCGTCCGCGTAGTCGCGCACGTCCTGGCTGATCCGCATCGAGCAGAACTTCGGCCCGCACATCGAGCAGAAGTGTGCGGACTTGGCCGGCTCGGCGGGCAGCGTCTCGTCGTGGTATTCGCGTGCGGTGTCCGGGTCCAGGGACAGTGCGAACTGGTCATACCAGCGGAACTCGAAGCGCGCCTTGGACAATGCGTTGTCGCGGTCCTGCGCGTGCGGGTGCCCCTTCGCCAGGTCGGCGGCGTGTGCGGCGATCTTGTAGGCGATCACGCCGTCCTTGACGTCCTTGCGGTCCGGCAGGCCCAGGTGCTCCTTGGGCGTCACGTAGCACAGCATCGCGGTGCCGGCCTGGGCGATGATCGCCGCCCCGATCGCCGAGGTGATGTGGTCGTAGGCCGGTGCGATGTCGGTGGCCAGCGGCCCGAGGGTGTAGAACGGCGCCTCGTCGCACCACTCCTCCTCCAAGCGCACGTTCTCGACGATCTTGTGCATCGGAACGTGGCCCGGGCCCTCGATCATCACTTGGGCGCCACGGGATTTGGCGATCTTGGTCAGCTCGCCCAGAGTGCGCAACTCGGCGAACTGGGCCTCGTCATTGGCGTCGGCGATCGAACCGGGCCGCAGCCCGTCGCCGAGCGAGAAGGTGACGTCATAGCTGGCCAGGATGTCGGCGAGCTCTTCGAAGTTGGTGTAGAGGAACGATTCCTGGTGCCGCGACAGGCACCACGACGCCATGATCGAGCCGCCGCGCGACACGATGCCGGTGACCCGCTTGGCGGTCAGCGGCACATAGCGCAACAGCACCCCGGCGTGCACGGTCATGTAGTCCACGCCCTGCTCGCACTGCTCGATCACGGTGTCGCGGTAAAGCTCCCAGGTCAGCTTCGTCGGGTCGCCGTTGACCTTCTCCAGCGCCTGGTAGATCGGCACCGTGCCGACCGGCACCGGGGAGTTGCGCAGGATCCACTCCCGGGTCTCGTGGATGTCCTTGCCGGTCGACAGGTCCATGATGTTGTCGGCGCCCCAGCGGGTGGCCCACACCATCTTGTCGACCTCTTCGCCGATCGAGCTGGTCACCGCGGAGTTGCCGATGTTGGCGTTGATCTTCACCTTGAACGCCTTGCCGATGATCATCGGCTCCAGCTCGGGGTGGTTGTGGTTGGCGGGGATCACCGCGCGGCCCCGGGCCACTTCGTCGCGCACCAACTCGGCGGGGAAACCCTCGCGGGCGGCGATGAACGCCATCTCGGCGGTGATCTCACCGGCCTGTGCGCGCTGAAGCTGGGTGCCGCGGTCGCGCACCACGCCGGGGCGGGCCGGCAGGCCGCGGTGCAGGTCGATCACCGCGTCGCTGTCGGTGTAGGGGCCGGACGTGTCGTAGAGGTCGAAGTGCTCGCCGTTGGTCAGATTCACCCGGCGGAACGGCACCTTCATCGCCACGCCACCGGGGGCTTCGATCTCGCGGTAGACCTTCTCGCTGTAGGGGATGGGCCCGGTGGTCACCTGCGGCTCGACGGCTACATCGGTCATGTTTGTTCCTCTCCCTTGCCGGCATTACCCGGTCAGGTTCGTACGGTCGACGGCCCCGGCCGTCCTCTCAGCGCACTGGTTGCGCTCCCGCGGTGTGGATTTCTGCACTGCCATTACTGCCCCTGCCACGCTATCGCAGCGCGGCAGTTGGCGTAAGGCGCTGGCCAGGGTGCGTCTGCCGCAGATTAGGCATCCGATCCTTTGCATAGCTAATATATGTGCCTTGGCTTAACGAAAGACGTGGTGACTTAGATGACGGCGCAGATCGAGAGGGCAGATCTCGATCCCGGCGCGGTCGCCACCGCCCGTCGCCGGCGCCGCTATGACCGCGACCACCCGCGCTACAAGTGGATCGCGCTGTCCAACACCACGCTGGGCGTGCTGCTGGCCACCATCAACGGCTCGATCGTGCTGATCTCGCTGCCGGCGATCTTTCGCGGCATCGGGCTGAACCCGCTGGACCCGGCAAACGTCAGCTATCTGCTGTGGATGCTGATGGGCTACCTGCTGGTCGGGGCGGTGCTGGTGGTCTTCTTCGGCCGGCTCGGCGACATGTTCGGCCGAGTGCGCATCTACAACGCCGGCTTCGTGGTGTTCACGGTCGCGGCGATCGCACTGTCGATCGACCCGTTCGACCTGGGCGCCGGCGCGCAGTGGCTGATCGGCTGGCGCGTGGTGCAAGGAGTCGGCGGGGCGATGCTGTTCGCGTCGTCGTCGGCGATCCTCACCGATGCCTTCCCGGCTAATCAGCGCGGCATGGCACTGGGCGTCAACCAGGTGGCGGCGGTCGCCGGGTCCTTCGTCGGCCTGCTGCTCGGCGGGCTGCTCTCGGAATGGGATTGGCGGGCGGTGTTCTGGGCCGGCGTGCCGATCGGGGTGCTGGGCACCATCTGGTCGGTGCGCTCGCTGCACGAACTCGGGGAGCGGGCACCGGCCAAGCTGGACTGGGCCGGCACCGTGACGCTGGGACTGGGCCTGACCGTGCTGCTGACCGCGATCACCTACAGCATTCAGCCGCATGGGAATTCGCCCACCAGCTGGACCAGCCCCGCCGTGCTGGGCGCGCTGGCGCTGGGGGTGGCGCTGCTGGTGCTGTTCTGTGTCATCGAACTGCGGGTGGCCGCGCCGCTGCTCGATGTGCGGCTGTTTTTGATCCCGGCCTTCGGCATGGCCAACGTGGCGGGCCTGATGTCGGCGATCGGGCGCGGCGGGCTGCAGTTCATGCTGATCATCTGGCTGCAGGGCATCTGGTTGCCGTTGCACGGCTACAGCTTCGAATCCACCCCGCTGTGGTCGGGGATCTATCTGCTGCCGATGACGGCCGGGTTCCTGTTGGCCGGGCCGGTGGCCGGGTCGCTGTCGGACCGGCACGGCGCCCGGCCGTTCGCGGTCGGCGGCATGGTGCTGATGGCGGCGACGTTCGTGGCGCTGGTCATGCTGCCGGTCGACTTCGACTATCGGATGTTCGCGGCGCTGGTGTTCCTCAACGGGCTGGGCGGTGGGATCTTCACCGCGCCCAACAGCGCCGTGGTCATGTCCAGCGTCCCGGCCGATCAGCGCGGGGCGGCGTCGGGCGTGCGGGCCACGTTCTTCAACGCCGGCACGTCGCTGTCGATCGGCGTCTTCTTCTCGCTGATGGTGATCGGTCTGGCCAACACGCTGCCCGCGGCGATGGGCGCCGGGCTGCAGCAGCAGGGCGTGTCGGCCGCGGTGGCCGACCAGGTGGCCGCCACGCCACCGGTGGGCAGCCTGTTCGCGGCGTTTCTGGGCTACAACCCGATCGCCGAGTTGTTGGGGCCCTCCGGCGCCCTGAACCATCCCGGCGTCGACGCCCAGGCGCTGACCGGGCAGAGCTTCTTCCCCCAGCTCATCTCCGGGCCGTTCCACACCGGGCTGGAGGTGGTGTTCGCCGCCGCCGCGGTGATGATGGTGCTCGGCGCGCTGACCTCCTGGCTGGCGCCGGGGCGGTATGCGATCGAGCCGGTGAATGTGTCCGACCGCGCGGCGGCGTGAATGCTCGCGGCACAAGCGCATTTGGGCAGGTCAGGTGTGTCCGACACGCCCGAAATTCGGGGAGTTGACCCGGGCTCGCGCGTGATGCACTATGGACCACGCAAGCACCTCGTTAGGTGAGGCGTCTGCACGGACACAGGCCACTGACCCCGAACGTCGAAAGACGCCCCGGGTCAGGACAGCTCCTCCCGGCTTAAGGGTTGAGCCCAAGTGGCTTCCAGAGATGGACACGCCGTGCAGTGCCAAAGCTCTGACGAGAGGGGTGCGGTCTCCCGACAGTCGTCGGGGCTGCCTCCACGAGCATGCGGTGAAAACCGGCACGCCAGCGCGTGTCCGCGACCGAGAGGAGGTGAGGGACGAATGAGTTCCGGTGATAGTCCGAGCCGATATCTGACGTCTGTTCCGTCCCCATCCGAACGGTCGCATACCGCCTCCAGCTGAGCAAAAATCCTGAGCTCCTCGCTGGGCGCGTAGCACCGTTACGCGACTAGGAGGCCATCATCATGGTTGCAATCGCTTACACCGACATCACGGCTCCGGCCCCGCGTGTCATCAGCACGCCGACCAAGCTGGACGCCCGCCGGAGCGCGCCCGCCGCGCCTGCCTCAGACCCGGTGGTCGACATGGCCACCCGGCTGCTCAGCGGTCCGCTGAACCAGATGTACGCACTCCTGTGGCGCGTCGGGGTGCTGACCGTCAACAACTGAGGTCGCGCTAGACGTCTTCTAACGCCTCGCCGAGTTGCTCGAGCACGTCGCTGCGGTGGTTGTTGGCCAGAATGTGGCCGGCGGCCACCGCAACGGCAACCGGCCAGTCGATGATCTCGAAGGCGGCCAGCAGCGCCAGCCCCCCGTAGTAGGCCAACTGCTCGGGACGCGGCACCGTCACCTTTCCGACCAGCGGCAACTCGACCGCGAAGCCCTCCGCCTCGCGGATATGGGCCACCGCTTCTTTTTGCGATGTGCTGCGCCGCGGCTTGTCCGCCATCATGAGCCTCCTGGTGGCGACGGGTCGCCGGATGATCGGGCCGCGGCCGTTCCGCGACGAGAGCCGGTGTCCCCATTGTGCACAAGCCGCAGGTGCGGCGCGGGGTGGCCGTTGGACGCCGCGGTGCCGTCCGGCCGGCGCGGCCCCGGAACGATGAACTCTCTGGGCTTGTCCGCGATGTCCTGCCAACCGGACACCAGCTTGGGTACCACGGCCGCACCGACGGTGGCGACCGTCGCCGTACCCAATGCCTGGGCCCAGCCCAGCGGGCCCAGCGGGGTGCAGCCCAGCAGCTGACTGACACCGGGAATGGTGATCAACGTTCCCATCGCGCCGAGCGATCCGACCGCGGTGAGCACCACCAGCGGGTCGTGGGAGTCCAGCAGCGTCTGGCCGAGCTGGGCCGCCACCAGCGACACCAGGGCGACGGTCGACGCCCGCTGCTGTCGCCCGGTGACCGACGCCAGTGCCCAGGCACCGACCGCCGACGACGCCGTGGTCACGCCGCGCACGGCGACCGCGCGCCACAGCGCGTCGGGATCCGGCCCGCGAGCCGCCGACGCGGCGGAGTCACTGAGCTCGCTGACCGCCAGCGCGGTGGCCGGCAGCGCATCGGTGAGCATGTTCACCAGCAGCAGCTGGCGGGCGTTCAACGGCGAGCGGCCGGTGATCGCACTGCCGATGATCGCGAACGCCACCTCGCCGGCGTTGCCGCCCAACAGCACCGCCACCGCTGCCTGCACCCGCTGCCACAGTTCGCGGCCCTCGTCCAGCGCGTCCAGCAGCGCATGCACCCTGCCGCCGACCAGCACCACGTCCGCGGCGGTGCTCGCCGATTCGCTGCCGTGCGCGACGACGGCGAGGCCCACGGTGGCCGCCCGGATCGCGGCCGCGTCATTGGCGCCGTCGCCGACCATCGCCGACACCTTGCCGGTGCGCTCCAGGGTCTGGACGACCTGAACCTTGTTCTCCGGTGACATCCGGGCGAACACCACCTTCTCGGCCACCGCTTGCTCTTGACCCTTGCGCGACAACGCATCCCAGTCGGCGCCGCTGATCACCTGGTCGGCGCTGACGGCCAGGCCCATCTCCCGGGCGATCGCGGTGGCGGTGACCGGGTGGTCGCCGGTGATCAGCCGCACCGGGATCCCGCGGCGGTCCAGCTCGGCCAGCAGATCGGCGGCTTCCGGGCGCGGGGTGTCGGCGATACCCAGCAGGCCGACGAAAGTCAGTCCGGCACCGCAGAATTCGGCGATGTCCTCGGGATCCGGGTCGTCGCCGAGGGCGGCCACCTGTTCGGGGGACAGGTGCCGGCGGGCGACCGCGATCACCCGCAGGCCTTCGCCGGCCATCTCCAGCACAGTTCGGCGGATCGCCGGGTCTCCGCCGCAGGCGGGCCCGACCACCTCGGGGGCGCCCTTGACCGACAGCTCGGCGCCGTCGACCGACGCCGAGTAACTGCGGCCGGACCGGAACGGCAGGTGGGCGACTTCCCCACGATCGGGATCGACCACCTCTGCGGCTACCGCGGCCTCGACGATGGCGGCGTCGGTGGCGTGCACCTGGCGGCCGTTGGTCGCCGGCGCGGCCTGCGCCGCGAACCTCAGTACCTGGTCGGGCGAGTAGCCCGGTGCGGGTTTCACCTCGGTCACCCGCAGCCGGTTCTGGCTCAGCGTCCCGGTCTTGTCGAAGCACACCACGTCGACGCGGCCCAGCGCCTCGACCGAACGTGGAACCCGCACCAGCACACCGGATTTGGTCAATCGGCGCGCCGACGCCTGCTGGGCGAGGGTCGCCACCAGCGGCAGCCCTTCCGGGATCGCCGCGACGGCGATCGCGATGCCGGAGGCCACCGACTGGCGCAGCCCGGTGCGCCGGAGCATGCCCAGCCCGGTCACCAGCGCACCGCCGGCCAGGCTGATCCGCCACGCCTTGCTGGTCAGCAGGCTCAGCTGGTGCTGCAGGCCGACCGCGGACTGCTCACCGGCGACCAGGTCGGCGGCCCGGCGACTGTAGGTGTCGGCGCCGGCCGCGGTCACCAGCGCCAGCGCCGTGCCGGTGATGACGGTGGTGCCGGCGTAGACCATGCACTCGCGGTCGGCCAGATCCGCGCCGGGGGTGGCCTCGACCTGCTTGACCACCGACAGGGATTCGCCGGTCAGCGAGGACTCGTCGACTTCCAGGTCGTCGGCGTCGATCAGGCGGCCGTCGGCGGGCACCACCTCGTGGGACCGGACCTCGATCAGCTCGCCGGGGCGCAGTTCTTCGGCGTTCACGTCGCAGTAGGTCCGGTCGTCGGCCGTGGCGCCCAGGATCACCTTGCGGGCCGGGGCCACCTGCTCATTGAGCAGGACGTTGAGCCGGCGTTCGGCCACCAGTCGCTGCGCGGCGGCCAGCACCGCGTTGCCGCTGACCACCGAGCCGACCAGGATCGCGTCGACCGGTGAGCCCAGCACCGCGCTGGCCGCGGCCCCCAGCGCCAGCACCGGGGTGATCGGGTCGGACAGTTCACTGCGCACCGCCTGGGCGAACTGCCAGAACAGTTTCGGCGGTGCGGTGCGCTGGGCGCCGCGGCGGGCCAGGTCGACGGCCGCCAGTGCGGCCGCCGCCGCGGGTGCGTGGTGGCTCTCGGTCGGCATCTCCTGGTCCGGCGGCGGAAGCACCGCCCGCACCTGATCGATCGACATGGCGTGCCACTCGTGCACCGCGGCCGGCCGCGGCATCGCGGCGTCCACCGCGCGCCGGGCCAGCCAGTAACCGGAAAGCGCGCCGGCCGCGGCGCCGGTGGTCACCGGACCGGGACCGCGGCCACGCACCCCGGGCAGCATCAGCAGCGCACCCAATGTCGAAGCGCCGGTGGCGATCTCGACACCACGGCGACTGGCGGAGCGGGCCGCCGGCAACGCGTGCAGCATCCGCCACGCCGCGGCCAGGTCGGTCAGCAACACGTCGGCGCACCACGGCGGGCTGCCCTGCCCCGCCAGCATGCCCAGTGCCACGTCGGCCGCGGCGAGCGCGTCGACCGCGGCCGTCGAGAGCACCGCAACGTCGTGACCGTCGGCTTGGTAGGCCCTCGCCGCAGCCGCCAGCGCCTCATCGATGGATGCGCCGTCCAGCGGACGGATCTCATCGAAGATCGGCCGCAGCTCGCCGAGCGCATCCACCTCGACCGAGATCACCTCGACGTCGGCGCGCCTGGCCTCGGTGACCACCGCGGCGGCCAGCGGCAGCAGCGCGGGCTGGAATGACGCCTGCACGCCGGCGCGCGGACCGATCCGGTGCCAGCCCGGGGTGAGTTCGGGATCGCCCAGCCGGGCCAGAGCCTGCGCCCACACGGCGCGCAGCTCGTCGTCGTCGGCGCCGCGCACCTGCATCACCCGCAGGTTCTCGCCGCACAGCACCCGCGGGTCGATGATCACGGTGTCGATCCGGTCGAGCTCACGCAGGCTGCCTGGCCGCAGCACCACCACGCCGTGCTGGTCGGCCAGGCCGCGGCCCAGAGTCGCGGCGAACGACTCGCGCGCGGTGCGGGTGCCCTTCGGGGCGGTCACCGCCGCAGCGGTGCCGGCCAGGTCGGGACTGCGGGTCACCGCGCCGATCACGCCGGCCCCGACGGCTTGCGCAACGGCGCTGCGGGTCAGATGGCGTTCGACCGGACCCGGCGGCCGCGGCACCGGCCGGGGCGGGATGGCCACCGGCGGGTGGTCGGCGTAGTCGGCGAGTTCGGGTTCGCGCCGGCGCCAGGCCCGCGCCGCGGCGAGTTCCTCCCCGGCGCGCATCGCCTCCATCGACACGTCCACCGCCAGCGCGGTGGGTGCTTGGTTGAGGGTGTGCACGGCCGCGCCGGCCAGCGATAGCAGCGCGTCGGTGGCCTGCTTGCCGAGGCTGTCCTCGAGCAGCCGGCGCAGCCGCGGCTGGTAGTCGACGACGATGACCCCGGCTTCCAGACCCAGCGGCAGCACCGGCAACCGCAGCAGCCGGCCGACCGTCGCCAAGCCCAGACCGGCGACGTTGGCGCCGACGGTCAAAGCGCGCAGCGCCTGCGTCCTGCCGTCACCGGGCAGGCTCACCGGCGGGCGCGTTGCAGCATGAATCCGACGGTGCCGGCTCTCGATGTCGGCGACGACCCGGCACAACTCGCGCAACGACACCACGTCATTTCCGGACGAGTCCAGACCGACGACAAGGCGGGCCAGCGGGTGGTTCAACCGGACCGAGGTGACCCCGGGCAGCGCGCGTGCCGCGCTGAGCACGGCGGTCGCCAGTTCGGCGCCGTCGGCTCCGTCGAGCCCTCGTACCTCGACCCAGGCCCGGTGCTCGCCGCGGAAGCACCGCCGGGACAGCGACCACCCGGCCTCGCCGTTGGGAATGACGGCTCCGGCTAGCCCGGTCGCGGTCTGCACCGAGGCATCGACCAGTGCGGAAGTGAGTTGGACACCGAAATTCGCCGCACGCAGCGGAAGAGAGTGCCTGATGGCACGGCCTAAATCCACTCCGCCCCGCTCAGTGGCGCGCGCGAGCGCTGCTGCCGCCGGTGCGCGACTGCCGTGCCGTGGTCTTCTTAGCCTGCGAACCGCTGCGCCGCGGGGTCGACGAGCCCGCCGGCTTCCCCGACTTCACCGACTTCAACGGCCGTGCCGCTGCTGAGGGAGCCTTCGCCGAGGGCTTCGCGGGTACCGCTGTCGAGGCCTTGGTGTTGTGGGCCTTGCTGTTCTCGGAGCGGCCGTTGAGCTGCTTGAGCACCAGCGCGGTGCCGCCTACTGCCACCAGGACCGGCCACTCGATCAACCCGGAGACGCCCAGAGCGCCCAGGGTCAGTGCGGCAGCCGGGGTGGAGTGGCTGCCGGTGCTGAGCCCGCGTTGCGCACCGCTGGCCGCACCCTTCACTCCGCCGATCACTCCGTTGAGCGCGGCCCCGCCGATCGCACCGGCCGCCTCAGTGGTCATGGTCGCCGCGCGGGTTGCCGCCCCGGCCACCTTCCGTACCGTCCCTGCGACGGCGTTCATGGGTATTCCCTGCCCTTCAAATGAGCAAATTGGTTAACCCGATCCATCCTATGCGCAATTCGGCGACCGCTGCCGAATCCACAAGGAATTCATATAACTGCGGGCCTCAGGGCTGTTGAATGTCCACCAGTACCGGCGCGTGGTCGCTGGGCGACTTGCCCTTGCGCTCCTCCCGGACGATCTCGGCGTGCGAGACCCGGGTCGCCAGCGCGGGGGAGCCCAGGATGAAATCGATGCGCATGCCCTGCTTCTTGGGGAACCGCAGCTGGGTGTAATCCCAGTAGGTATAGACGCCGGGGCCGGGGGTGAACGGCCGCACCACGTCGAGGTACTGCGCCTCGGTCAGCGCCCGGAACGCCCGGCGCTCCGGCTCCGAGACGTGCGTCGCGCCGTTGAAGAACTCCATGCTCCACACGTCGTCGTCCTGCGGGGCGATGTTCCAGTCGCCGACCAGCGCGATCGGCGCCGACGGGTCCTCGGCCAACCAGCCTGCGGCGGTATCGCGCAGCGCGGCAAGCCATTCCAGCTTGTAGGTGTAATGCGGGTCGTTCAGGGTGCGACCGTTGGGCACATACAGGCTCCACACCCGCACCCCGGCGCAGGTGGCGCCCAGCGCGCGGGCCTCCACCGCCGGGTCGGCCTCCGGCTTGGCCCAGACCGGCTGGCCGGGGAATCCGACCTCGACGTCGTCCAGGCCGACCCGGGACGCGATCGCCACCCCGTTCCACTGGTTGAGGCCGACGTGGGCCACCTCGTAGCCGAGTTCGTGAAACGGCAGCGTGGGGAACTGCGCGTCGGTGCACTTGGTCTCCTGCATGGCCAGCACGTCGACCTCGGCGCGGGCCAGCCAGTCGGTCACCCGGTCCACCCGGGTGCGGATGGAGTTGACGTTCCAGGTGGCCAGTCGCAGTGCAGTCACGC
>NZ_JCALEC010000015.1:0-70888 GCF_059813185.1 Mycobacterium sp. NGS18 | reverse complement strand
CCCGGCGGTCCGGCCCCCCGGCCGGCACGGCATTCTTCTCGCTCAACTCAACCTCCCCGAAAGCTGCGCGGCAGCTCGTCATCGCTCACACGGACCGAGCGGAAACATCCAATCGGTCGAACCCGTCCCGCTGGTAGATCTCCACGCAGCTGGAACGGCGGATCTTGCCGCTGGTCGTGATCGGGATGGCGCCTTGGGGCACCAGAACCAGATCACCGACGGCCAGCCCGTGGGCCTTCGACAGCGCGGCCGTGACCTTCCGCCTCACCTCGTTCAGCCTGTCCAGGACCTCCTCGTCCGAGCCCCCCTTGTTCTTGAACTCGGCGATCGTAACAAGCTGCTCCGACCGGCTGTTGGGGACGGAGACCGCGGCGACACGCCCGCCGGTGATCTCCTGGACGGTGGCCTCGATGTCGTCCGGGTAGTGGTTACGCCCGTCGACGATCAGCAGGTCCTTGATCCGGCCGACGATGTAGAGCTCGCCGCCGGAGATGACCCCGAGGTCGCCGGTCTTGAGCCACGGCCCCTGCGACGTGCCCGGCGACGGGTCGGCCAGCTTGCCACTGAAGGTCGCCTCGGTCGCCGGCTGGTTGTGCCAGTAGCCGGCGGCGATGTTGGGGCCACATGCCCAGATCTCGCCGACCTTGCCCTCCGGGTTCTCCGTCTGGGTCTCCGGGTCCACGATGCGAACCGTGCAGGCCCGCGGCACCCCGCAGCTGACCAGCTCGACACCGCCTTCGGGCCCGCTCGGCTCGGCCGACCCGTCCGCCAGCTTGGTGTAGTCGAAACGCGCGGTCGGAGGCGGGCTGCCCGGAGTGTTCGACGTCAGGTACACGGTGGCCTCGGCCAGTCCGTAACCGGGCCGCAGCGCCGCCGGGTTGAGGTTGAACTTGGCGAACCGGTCGGCGAGACGCCGCAGCGTGGCCGCGTGCACCCGCTCCGCGCCGAACGCGAAGGTGTGTACCCGTCCCAGGTCGAGCCCGGCCATGTCCTCGTCGGAGGTCCGCCGGACCGCCAACTCGTAGGCGAAGTTGGGCCCACCGGTGTAGGCGTTGGGATAGCTGGCCACCAGCTGCATCCAGCGGGCCGGCTTGGCCAGGAAGGCCATCGGGCTGAAGATCACCGCCTGGTGGCCGCCGACCAGCGGGAAGATGATGCCGCACATCAGGCCGAGGTCGTGATAGAAGGGCAGCCACGCCACCAGGGTGGTGTCGGCCGGCACCGCCCCACCGATGTCCTCGAACGTGTCGGCGATCATCTGCCGCATGTTCTCGATCGCGTTCTGATGCCCGACCATGACGCCGGCGGGGGTTCGGGTGGACCCGGAGGTGTACTGCAAAAACGCCGTCTTGGTGGGCGCCGTGGCGGTGGCCGTCACCACCGGCTCCGAGTCGAGGTCCAAAGCGTCGACCTCGATCACCACCGGCGGTTTGCCGCCAAGGTCACGAATCGAGTTGGCGATGTCGCCGACCGCCGCCGACGTGGTCAGGATCGCCGCCGGGGTGCAGTCGCGCAGTGCTGCCGTGACCCGCTCGTCGTGCGCCCCGAACATCGGCACCGGCAGCGGAACGGCGATCATCCCCGCCTCCAGCGCGCCGTAGAACCCGACGATGTACTCCATGCTCTGCGGGGCCAGCAGCGCCACCCGGTCGCCCGGCGAGGCGCAGGTCGCCAATTCGGCCGCCACCACCTGCGCGCGGTTGCGCAATTGCGACCAGGTCACGGTCTCGGGGTAGCCGGCCGGGTCGACGTCGAAGTCGATGAAGGTGTACGCAGGCGCATCCGGCTTCTCCCGGGCCCGGTCCGCCAGCAGGCTCGGGATGTGCGATTGACTGACCGCCATTGCGATGTTTTCTCCTTGTGATGTCAAGTCCGCGTACCTCAACTGCTGAAGCACGTCGTCCCCGTCGAGATGTGTCACGCCTGTGGTCCAGCCGGACGGTTTCGCTGCGCGGTCTCGCTGCACAGCGGAGGGATATGCAATTGGATGAGTGACATGTGGGATGCCTCCCGACGTGGGGTCAGGTCCGGTGGCGCTGGTGCCCGGCCTATTTCAGCTGAGTGCTTCAGCCTTGCCCGGGGCCGCTTGCCCGCCATGTCGGATCAAATGTCGGGGCGGGTACATCCAGGCGCCGAGATCGCGCGGCCGGGGCAGCCGGCGCGGGTGATTCGACCATCGACACGGGTACCCCTTCTGGGTGTTTGGAACTTGGGCAAAAACTCCTCGGACCCCGACATCCCAGGCGTTTTCCTCCTGCGGAGGCTACCACGTATGCCCTGTTGACCGGGAATTTATGAGTCTCCTACCGGGCGCACGGAGCAGATCCGGCATATTAGCCCAGGAATCGTCCCTAGCACCAGGGGTCACACCGGCACCAACAGGAATTTCACAGACTGAGGGGCGTCGCAGCCGGGGTCATCCTCGGCAATAAACCGCCAGTTTCTCCTCGATGTCGCCGACGAGCTCGGGCAGATGATCGTTGAGGTAGAAGTGATGACCGGGAGCGGTGAAGGTCCGAACGCTGAACTCGGCGGTGGTGCGCTCGGCCCACGGGGTGACTTTGTCGGCGGTGGCGACGCCGTCCTCGTCACCGTGGAAGGCGACGATCGGGCAGGACACTCGCGCCTCCGGTGGACAGTCGTAGTTGGCGATCGCTTTCAACCCGCGCAGCGTCGGGAGGATCTTCGCCGCGAACTCCTCGTTCTCCAGGAACTCCGGATTGACCCCGGTCATCTGGCTGACCGCCTCGAGCAGGTTCCGGTCGGAGTCGCCGATGTTGTCATATCCCGCTCGCCCGGGCGCGCCCGCCGCGGACACGAACAGCGCAGCGATCGACTTGCCGTCCGCCTCGAACCGGCGGGCCACCTCGAAGGCCAGCAGGGCGCCCATGCTGTGCCCGAAGAAGGCGGCCGGTCCGTCGGTCGGCGAGGGCAGCTTGTCGCAGACCCGGTCGGCGAGGTCCTCGATGCTGGTGAACGCGCCGAGGTCGTGGTTGCCACCTTTGCCCGGGTACTGCACACCGATGCGTTTGACATCGGTGACAAACGCTTTGGAGAACGGAACGTAGTACTGCGGCGATCCGCCGGCGTGCGGGAAGATATAGAGCTTCGGCGTACGGTCTGTCACTCGGGACACCCTAATGGGAGCGGCGGGCCCGCCCGGAGCCCGGTGTTGGGGTGCTGCTCCGCCTGCGGTGTGCAGACTGCTATCCGATGGCGGCGTCGCGCTCGGCGAACGGCGCCCCGAGCAGCGGGACGGGGTGGAACCCGCGCCGGCGGCCGGCGGCGACGCCCCGGCGGATCAGCGCGGCCGTCCCGACGAAGCCGGCATGGTCAAGCGCCACGAACGGGGTCAGCAGCCGGTTGTGGACGAATCCGAACGCCAGCCCGGATGCCGGGTCGGCCCAGCCCAGCGAGCCGCCCAGCCCGACGTGGCCGAAGCCCGGCAGCACCGGGCCGAACGGGACCGCGTGGTACCCCAGGTGGAAGGCCAGCGGAACCCCGATGGTGCGGTCCAGTTCCATACGGTGCCGGCCGGTGAGGCCTCTTACCAACCGGCGGGACAGGAACTGCGTTCCGTCGATCTGCCCGCCGTTGGCCAGTGCGCCGTAGAGACGGGCTAATCCGCGTGCGGTGGCGACACCGTTGATCGCGGCGGCCTCGGTGTCCAGGAAGGGGGTGTCGCCGCGCACCGTGTTCATCACGCCGGGGAAATAGAACGCGCCGAGCCCGCCGAAGGGCAACAGTGCGGCAGCCTTGGGGGCCAGGAGATTCACCACCGGGTTCTGACGGTCGCGTTGCGGCATGATGATCTCTGCGGCGACGGTCGGCGCGCCGGCGGGTGGCCGGCCCAGGTGCAGGCCGTCGGTGTTCAACGGGGCGGCCAGTTCGGCGCGGAACAGATCGCGCATGCCGGTGCCGGTGACGGCCCGGGCTAGCCCCGACATGAGCCAGCCGTAGGTCAGCGCGTGGTAGGCGGGCTTTCCGAACTCGCGTCCCGGTGCCGCGGCGGCCATCCGCGCTTCCATGGTCACGTGGTCGAGCAGGTCTGCCCGGCTGGCTCCGTGCAGGTGGGTCAGCCCCACCCGGTGGTCGAGCAGCTGCCGGACGGTGATCGCGGCTTTGCCGCGGGCGCCGAACTCCGGCCAATACTGCGCTACCGGGGCGTCGTAGTCGATGAGGCCCCGGTCGACCAGCCGGTGGATGACCGTCGACGCCGCGCCCTTGGTCGCCGAGAACACCATGGCGCCGGTGTCGGCCGACCACGGCACCCGGCCGGCCCGGTCCGACCATCCGGTCCACACGTCGACGACGGGCCGGCCGTCCAGGTACACCGCCAGCGCGCCGCCGCCGTAGCGGCGGCCGGGGAACATCGCGGCGAAGGCGCGCACGGCGCAGCCGAAGTTCGGGTCGGCCGCGCCGTGCACGTTCGCCGGAAGCATCATCCGGCGAGCGTCGAAATGCTGCGTCATGGTGGGCAATCTACCGTGTGACCGGCGCAGATAAGTCGTGTTACTGCACCGGTTCGGTATCAACTCGGCTGCGCGAAGATCGCCGTCAGAATTTGCTGAGCGGCCAGCGCAGGCGTCAGCTCGCCACTGAGCACCTGCTGTTCGACCTCGACGCGAAGCTCGCGCACGGCCGGATCCGACAGCGCCCGCTCCAACACCGCGTCGGCCACCAGCTGGCGGGTCCAGTCCACCTGCTGAGCACGCCGCCTGGTGTCGAATTCACCCGCGTCGATCAGCGTCTGGCGGTGCCGCTCCACGGTCTCCCAGAACTCCGGCAGCCCGGTGCCCTCGACCGCGCTCATCGTCAAAACCGGTGGCCGCCATAAGGTTTCACGCGGATAGATGAGCCGAACCGCGGCGGACAGCTCCCGCGCGGCGACCCGCGCCTCGGCCAGATGCTCGCCATCCGCCTTGTTGACCACGATGACGTCGGCCAGTTCCAGCACGCCCTTTTTGATGCCCTGCAACTGATCGCCGGTGCGGGCCAGGGTCAAGAAGACGAAGGTGTCGACCATGTTGGCCACCGTCACCTCGGACTGGCCGACACCGACGGTTTCGATCAGGATCACGTCGAAGCCGGCGGCCTCCAGCAGCACCACCGTCTCGCGGGTGGCCCGGGCGACTCCGCCCAGGGTGCCCGAGGTCGGCGATGGCCGGATGTAGGCGTCCGGGTGGGCGGCCAGCCGCTGCATCCGGGTCTTGTCGCCCAGGATCGAACCGCCGGTACGGGTCGACGACGGGTCGACAGCCAGCACCGCCACCCGGTGGCCGTGCTCGATGAGGTGCATGCCGAGCGCCTCGATGGTGGTCGACTTGCCGACGCCGGGAACGCCGGTGATGCCGATTCGTCGGGCCCCGCCGGCGGCCGGTAACAGCTCCAGCAGCAACTCCTGGGCCTGTTGGCGGTGGTCGGCGCGGGTGGACTCGACCAGGGTGATGGCCCGCGGCAGCACCGAGCGATCACCGGAGCGCACCGCCGCCGCCAATTCGGCGACGGTGTCACCTAGGTGGGCGGCCATTTATTTCGGGTCTGCGACCGGTCCGCCCGGCTCGAGCTCGTAGCCTCGCCGGGACGCCAGCGCGTGCAGCAGGTCCACCGCGGCGTCGGCGATCACCGTGCCGGGCGGGAAGATCGCGTTCGCCCCGGCGGCATGGAGTTCGTCGAAGTCGCCGGGCGGGATGACCCCGCCGACCACGATCATGATGTCGGGCCGGCCCGCCTCGGCCAGGGCGTCGCGCAGTGCCGGCACCAGCGTCAGGTGCCCGGCCGCCAGCGAGGACACCCCGACCACGTGCACGTCGTTGTCGGCGGCCTGGCGCGCCACCTCGTCGGGGGTGGAGAACAGCGCGCCCACGTCGACGTCGAATCCGATGTCGGCGAACGCGGTGGCGATCACCTTCTGACCGCGGTCGTGCCCGTCCTGACCCATCTTGGCGATCAGGATGCGGGGGCGGCGGCCGTCGGCCTCGGCGAACTTCTCCACCAGGGCGGTTGCGCTAGAGATGTTGCTGCCCTTCCCAACTTCATCACGGTAGACGCCAGAGATGGTACGGATCTCGGCCTGGTGGCGCCCGTAGACCTTCTCCAGGGCGTCGGAGATCTCCCCGAGGGTCGCCTTGGCCCGCGCGGCGTCGATGGCCAGCGCCAGCAGGTTGTTGCCCAGCCCGTCCTCCCCTGCTGTACCGGTGGCACCGGCGGCCCGGGTCAGCTCGGCCAGCGCGGCCTGGCAGGCGTTTTCGTCGCGCTCGGCGCGCAGCTGCTCCAGTTTGGCCAGCTGTTCGGCGCGTACCCGGCTGTTCTCGACCTTGAGCACCTCGATCTCGGTGTCCTCGGCAACCTGGTACTTGTTGACGCCGATCAGCGGCTGCCGCCCGGAGTCGATTCGGGCCTGGGTGCGCGCGGCGGCCTCCTCGATGCGCAGCTTGGGAATGCCGTCACTGATGGCTTGGGCCATCCCGCCGTGCTGGGCCACTTCCGCGATGTGCGCACGGGCGCGCTGCGCCAGCTGATGGGTCAGCCACTCCACGTAGTAGGAGCCGCCCCAGGGGTCGATCGGCCGGGTGGTGCCCGACTCCTGCTGCAGCAGCAGCTGAGTGTTGCGGGCGATGCGGGCCGAGAAGTCGGTGGGCAGCGCCAGCGCCTCGTCGAGGGCGTTGGTGTGCAGCGACTGAGTGTGGCCTTGCGTGGCGGCCATCGCCTCGATGCAGGTGCGGGCCACGTTGTTGTAGACGTCCTGGGCGGTCAGCGACCATCCCGAGGTCTGCGAATGGGTGCGCAGCGACAGCGATTTGGGGTTGCGCGGGTTGAACTGCGCGACCAGCTCACTCCAGAGCAGCCGGCCCGCGCGCAGCTTGGCGACCTCCATGAAGAAGTTCATCCCGATGCCCCAGAAGAACGACAGCCGGGGCGCGAACTTGTCGATGTCCAAGCCGGCGTCCAGCCCGGCCTTGATGTAGTCCACCCCGTCGGCCAGCGTGTAGGCCAGCTCCAGATCCGCTGTGGCACCGGCTTCTTGGATGTGGTAGCCGGAGATCGAGATCGAGTTGAACTTGGGCATCTTGGTGCTGGTGTAGCCGAAGATGTCGGAGATGATCCGCATCGACGGCTTCGGCGGATAGATGTAGGTGTTGCGCACCATGAACTCTTTGAGGATGTCGTTCTGGATGGTGCCGGCCAGCTTCTCCGGCGGCACCCCCTGTTCCTCGGCGGCCACCACGTACAGCGCCAGGATCGGCAGCACCGCGCCGTTCATGGTCATCGAGACACTGACCGCGCTCAAGTCGATACCGTCGAACAACTGCCGCATGTCCAGGATGGAATCGATTGCCACCCCGGCCATTCCGACATCACCCTGCACCCGGGGGTGGTCGGAGTCGTAGCCGCGGTGGGTGGCCAGGTCGAATGCGACCGACAGCCCCTTCTGCCCGGCCGCGAGGTTGCGGCGGTAGAACGCGTTGGAGTCCGCCGCGGTGGAGAACCCGGCGTACTGGCGGATGGTCCAGGGCTGGTTGACATACATCGTCGGGTAGGGCCCGCGCACAAACGGGGCTTCGCCGGGGAAGCTGTCCAGCGGGTAGCCGTCGGCGACCGCTGCGGCGCGGTCCGCGGCGGTGTAGACCGGCTTGACCTCGATACCTTCCGGGGTGTGCCAGTCCAATTGGTCCGGCGTGTAGCCGTGCGCGGCCGCGGCGGCCGCGACGTGCTCGGCGACGGCGCTTGCAGAGACTTCGGCCACCGGTTCGCCATCGCCGTGCAAAGCGACGTCGGCGAAACTTCCGATGGTGCCGGGTGAGGTGCTGGTGGTCATGGCTCTCAGGCCCCCAATCGGGTGAGTAAGTCCGACAACGCCTGCACCGCATCGATTTTCATGGTCAGGTAGTCGTCTGGCTTGGGATCGGTGTCGGGGTTGCCGGCCAAGGCTTTGGCCGGCCCCGCCAGGTAGACCCGGTCGATTCCGGCGTCACGAGCCGCTGCGATGACCGCGGCCGCTTCGGCGCCGTAGCGGGCGTCGCTGCCGCACAGCACTGCCACCCCTGAGCCGGCCTCGGCCACCGCCGTGGCGACCTGCTCGGCGTCGACCGTGCCGGGGTTGGTCACCGCGATGCCGCCGGAGGCCAGCAGGTTGGCCGCGAAAGTGGTCCGGATGTTGTGTTCGGCCATCGGTCCCAGCGGCAGCAGCAGCACCTGCGGCCGGGAACCAGTGCGCGCCAGGTGGGCGTCGGAACGGTCCCGCAAGGCCTCGAACTGCGCCGCATAGCGCCGCAATCCGGTCGGTACCGACGCGTCGGCCGGCCCGGACGGCACAGCCAGCGGGGGTTCGTCCAGGTTCGGGTACTCGTTGACCCCGGTGATCGCACTGCGCCGGTGTGCGATGTCGTCGGCGCGGGCAGCGGCGACCTCAGCGATCCGCTCGGCGATGTGGTCGCGGGCGGCCTCGAAACCGCCTAGTGCTGCATGGTTTTCGAGCTGCTGGAACAGCCGCCAGGCCTGCTGCGCCAACTGCTCGGTGAGGTCTTCGACGAACCACGATCCCCCGGCCGGGTCCAGCACCTGGCCCAGATGCGACTCCTCCAGCAGCAACAACTGGGTGTTCCGCGCGATGCGCCGGGCGAACGTGGCCGAGGCTCCCGGCTGACCGCCGGGAATGGCGGCGTCGAAGGGGCGCACCAGCACGGTGTCAGCGCCGCCCACACCGGCTCCGAACGCGGCCAGCGTGGTGCGCAGCATGTTCACCCACGGGTCCCGCTGGGTCATCATCGCCAATGACGTCTCGGCGTGGACGACGGCGCCGCCGGACTCCGGCGCCCCGGCCACCTCGGCCACCCGCGCCCACAGCCGGCGCGCCGCCCGGATCTTGGCGATCGTCATGAACTGGTCGTCGTCAGCGGCGAGCCGGAAACTGATCTGGCGGGCCGCATCGGCGACCGACAGGCCGGCGTCGGTGAGCAGCCGCAGGTAGGCCACGCCGGCGGCCAGCGCACCGGCCAGCTCCTCGGCCGCGCCGGCGCCCAGGTTGTGCAAGGCCGGGCCGTTGACGGCGATCGCCCGCACCCCGCGCTGGCCGGCGGCGCGCGAGGCGGCCGCGATCACCTCGTCGATCGCCGGCGCCGGCCGGCCGGCCAGCGGTGCGGTCAGCGGGTCGGCGCCCAGATCCACCGACAGGTTGGCGCGGTTGTCCGGGTCGAGGCCGTCGACCAGCGCCAGCATCACCTCGGCCGCGGCGGTGTAGTCGCCGGCACCGGCCCCGTCGACAAGCACCGGGACCAGCTGCAGGTAGACGTCGTCGAAGACGCCGCGCAGCTCGCCGGCCGGCACGCCGACGTCGCCGACGCGAACGACCAGCGCGCTGACCCCTTCGGTCAGCGCACCCAGGACGGCGCCGTTGGTGTCGGAACCCGATACCAGCCCGTTGGCCGGGAAGACCTCGGCGACCTTCCAGCCGGTGTTGACGTCACGCAGGGCGTCGGCGCCACGCACGTAGGGCCAGCGGCCCGGCAGCGGGTGTTCGGGCAGCGCGTCGAAGGCGGTGTAGAGCGCCCGGATCGCGAAACCGTCCGGTCCCTGCACCGGGGTGTCCAACAGCCGCTCGGGCTCACCGCCGGTCTCGGAGTCGATGTCGGCGGGCTCGCGGCGCGAGCTCTTGGCCAGCACCCCGGCCACCGCGGCACGCCAGCGGGCGCGGGCCTGCTCCATCCCGGCGGGTTCGGCGGACACGTCGATGGACACCGGCGGCTCCTGTTGTTACTCATGGGTAGCGGATGGATCGCTACCCGACACGTGTTAACCAGGCTAAATGATGGCTGTCGGGGGGTGCGGCCGAGGTGCGCCGAGCGGCGAAACGCCCGCTAAGTGACACGTTGTGTTAACCCTCGGCCCGTAGCCTTGAGCCCCGTGACTCCTGCCGCGACCCGACCCCCCCACGCGCTGCTGCGTGGGGCATGGTCGGTGGTGCTGGGCACCGCGCGGCAGGTGGCGCTGCGGCGGTTGGCGTTGACCACCGCGGTGATCGTGACCCTGGTCGCGGTGGCGCTGCTGGTTCCGGTACCCACCGCCGTGCAATTGCGCGACTGGGCGCAGACCCTCGGCCCCTGGTTTCCGCTGGCGTTTCTGGCGGCGCACACCGTGGTCACGGTGTTCCCGTTCCCGCGGACCGCGTTCACCCTGGCCGCCGGGCTGCTGTTCGGCCCGTGGCTGGGCGTCGTGCTGGCGGTGGCGGCCAGCGCGCTCAGCGCGGTAGCCGTGCTGGTCCTGATGCGGGTGTTCGGCTGGCAGCTGAGCCGGGTGGTGCGCCATCCGCGGATGCATGCGCTGGACGCCCAGCTGCGTCAGCGCGGTTGGCCGGCGGTGGTGTCGCTGCGGCTGATTCCGGCCATCCCGTTCTCGGTGATCAACTACGCCGCCGGCGCGTCGGCCGTGCGGCTGGCGCCCTACGCGGTGGCCACCCTGATCGGGTTGCTGCCGGGCACCGCCGCGGTCGTGGTGCTGGGCGACGCCCTGACCGGCGAGGTGAGCCCGCTGCTGTTCGCCGTGTCGGCGTGCACCGCCGCCGTCGGGGTCGCACTGCTGGTCTATGAGGTGCGCCGGCACCGTCAGCATCCGGCCGCAACTGAAGCCGCGGCACCCGCCGCACCGGCGGTAACCTGCTGAGCATGCCCACCCTCGCCGACACCGCCAGCCGCCTGTTGCGGTCACGGTGGCTGGTGCGGGCCCCGATCTGGCTGTATCGGGCACGCCTGGGCGGCCTGCTCGGTGGACGGCTGCTGATGCTCGAACACCTCGGACGCAAGAGCGGCGCCGTTCGCCGGGTCGTTCTGGAAGTGATCGATCAGCCCGGCGCCGACCGCTACATCGTGGCGTCGGGTTTCGGCGACCGCGCCCAATGGTTCCGCAATATCACCGCCAATCCGCGGGTTCGGGTCTACGCCGGCAGCCGGCGCCCGGCACCGGCCACCGCTCGGGTGCTCGATCAGCGGGAGGCGGACCGCGTGCTGGGTGACTACATCGCGCGCCATCCCCGCACCTGGGAACAGTTCAGCGCGGTGCTCGAGCAGACCCTGGGTGAGCCGGTGACCGCCAGCGACACCGCGCTGCCGATGGTCGAGCTGCGGCTGCAGGGCTAACCGCCGCAACACAAAGGATTGCTCAATCCGGCAACAATTCGGTGTAAGGCGGTCCGCAATATCGGGAGACCCACCGGTAGGCCGTTACAGTCTTTTCCTACTGCCGTGTGAAGGGACCGGATCAATGGCTGATCAAAACGCCGCCGTGCGCAAATATCTGACCGAAATGATCGGCACGTTTGTTTTCATGTTCGCGGTGATCGGCATCCTGCTATCCGGGACGGAATGCCCCGCCGCGGTCGCCCTGGGTATCGGCTCGGTGCTGATGGTGATGGTCTATGCCAGCGGGCACATCTCCGGTGGCCACCTCAACCCGGCGGTCTCGATCGCCGCCTATTTGCGGGGCGCGCTGCCGCTGGGTGATCTGGGGCCCTACATCGTGGCTCAGTTGGTCGGTGCCCTCGCCGCATTCGGCGTGGGATTCGGGTTGTGGCACGACAAGTACTCGACCGGAACTCTTGATCTGTCCGGCACGATCTGGCCGGCATTGCTCGCCGAGCTGATATTCACCTTCGCGCTCTGCTACATCGTGCTGCACACCGCAACCAGCAAAGACAGCGCCGGCAACAGCTTCTATGGATTGGCGATCGGGTTCATCGTGACCGTCGGCGTGGTGGCGGTCGGTGGCATCTCCGGCGCCGCGTTCAACCCGGCCATCACCTTCGGCCTGATGCTGTCGGGGATCTTCGCCTGGAAATTCCTCTGGGTCTACCTGGTCGCCCAGGTCCTCGGCGCAGTTGTGGCCGCCTACGCCTACAAGGCGACCAGCCTCGACGAGCACACCGCCGCCGCCCGTAAGGGCTAAGCCGCCGTCCCCAGGGCCCGTGCCCCGCCGCCGGCGGCGTGCGGGCCCTGCACCGTCATCACCGCGAACACCGCCAGCAGCAGCACCGCCGGGACGATGTTCGCCGCGCGGTTGCGGACCCGCAGGTGGATGCCGAGCGCCCCGGCGAAATACAGCGTCAACGCCGCGGTGGTGGCCCGGGCGACACCCGGGAAGCGGAACACCGAAGCCAGACCCAGCGCGGTGGCGGCTTTGGCCACCGGGACCGCCCAACGGACCTCGGGCGGGATCCGCATGGCATCCATGTTCGCCGCGACGTAGGACACCGGAATCGCCGAAGCCACCGCGTCACCGGCCAGGAATGCCGCCAGTGCGGCGTAGGTCGCCCGAGCGGTCAGAACGCTCACGCCATGCCGGGATCGAGCTGCGGCGGCAGAATCGCGCCCTCGACGGGCTTGCGCGCATCGGCCTCGGCCTTGGCGACCGCCTGGGCGATCGCCGGGTCGGTCTGGGTGGTGAACCAGTCGGCGACCTCGTCGCTGTCGTCCTCCGGCTGGGTCGCGTGCTCATCGACGGGTGACGGCTGGTAGCGGAAGACCCCGTCCTCGCCGGGGGCACCGAGCAGCTTGGTGAAGCCCTGCAGGGCGGTGTTGAAATCGCTGGGCACCACCCACACCTTGTTGGCCTCGCCGCGGGCCATCTCCGGCAGCACCTGCAGGTACTGGTAGGCCAGCAGCTCCGGGGTGGGCCGGGCGGCCTTGATCGCCGCGAAGGTCTTCTCGATCGCCTTGGCCTGCCCCTGGGCCTGCAGGTAGGCGGCGGCCCGCTCGCCCTGGGCCCGCAGCATCCGGGACTGCCGGTCGGCCTCGGCGGCCAGGATCGCGGCCTGCTTGGCGCCCTCGGCGGTGAGGATCTCGGATTGCTTCTGGCCTTCGGCCTGCTTGATCGCGGCCTCCCGCTGCCCCTCGGCGGTCAGGATCATCGCCCGCTTCTCTCGGTCCGCTTTCATCTGCTTCTCCATCGAGGCCTGGATCGACGGCGGCGGATCGATGCTGCGCAGCTCCACCCGGGCCACCCGCAGGCCCCAGCGGCCGGTCGCCTCGTCGAGCACGCCGCGCAGCTGGCTGTTGATCACCTCGCGGGAGGTCAGGGTCTGCTCCAGCGTCATCCCGCCCACCACGTTGCGCAGGGTGGTGGTGGTCAGCTGCTCGACGCCGACGATGTAGTTGCTGATCTCATACACCGCGGCCTTGGGGTTGGTGACCTGGAAGTAGACGACGGTGTCGATGTTCAGCGTCAGGTTGTCCTCGGTGATCACCGGCTGCGGCGGGAACGACACCACCCGCTCACGCAGGTCGATGCGGGCGCGCACCCGGTCGATGAACGGCACCAGCAGGGTCAACTGGCCGCTGACCGTGCGGCTGTAGCGGCCCAGGCGTTCGATCACCGCCGCCTCGGCCTGCGGAATCAGCGCCACCGATTTGGCGACCACGATCGCCGCGAAGATCACCAGTACTGCCAGCAACACCAGGCCGGTCGTAGCGCCTTCCATGAGCACTCCTTTTCTCTACAGGACCTTGCCGACCACCGCGGTGGCCCCGTCGATATGCATCACGGTGACCTGCTCGCCGGGCTCGAAGACGTCACCGTCGGCCAGCGGGCGCGCCGTCCACACTTCACCGTCGAGCTTCACCTGGCCGCCGTGTTGTTCGACGCGGTCGAGCACCAGCGCGGTCTTGCCCTGCAGCGCCCGCACCCCGGTCTCACTGCCCGTCCCGGCCCACAACCGCCGCCGCAGGGCCGGGCGCACCAGCACCAGCAGCAGTACCGAGACCACCAAAAACACCGCGCCGTCGGTCCACAGCGGCCAGTCCGTCAGCCAGCTGGCCCCGGCCGCCGACAGCGCGCCGCCGGACAGCATCAGCAAGAACATGTCGCCGGTGAGCGCCTCGGCACCGGCGAGCCCGAGCGCGAAGACCAACCAGACCAGCGCAGCCGACATGCGGCCAGGATAGCCCGAGAATCACCCGGACCCGTGCGGACCGGGACGGGTGGCGCGGACAACTACACTGCCTTGCATCATGTGGTGCCCGAGTGTCTCTCTGTCGGTGTGGGCCAACGCCTGGCTTGCCGGCCGGGCCGCGCCCGACGACCTGTTGGACGCACTATCGGCTTGGGCGCCAGTGCAATCGGTGGCCGCCTATGACGCGATCAGCATCGGTGAGGCCGGCCTGCACTGGTCGGGGCCACCCGAAGGCGGCGCGGCGTCGCTGCTGCAGGTAGTGCGCGGCGCGGCGGCGCCCGGCGCCGGTTCCGGTATCCATCCGGTGTTTCCGGTGCCCGGCGACGTGCGCGGGCTGCCGGCCGGAACCGCGTTCGCCCAAGAAGCGATCCTGGCCGGGGAAGGCGTGCTGATCGGTTCGGCTGACGGGGCAGCCCCGGTCGGCTTGGTGCCGGCGTATCTGGAGGACGCCGACTCCCCCGACGTCGCCGAATTGTGCTGGACGGCTTTTCCGCTGACCAGCGTGCCGGTGGCCGAGCAACACGATCTGGGCGACGCCGAGTACGCGTTGCGCTCGGCGGTCCGGACGGCCGCCGAGGCGCTGGGCTCCGCCGCTTCGCGGTGGGCCGACTACGGTGTCGAGGATCCGCGATTGCGGGTCGAGCAGATGATGGAAGCCGTACTCCGGCATCGCATTCCGGACCATGCGCCGACCCGCGCGGTGCGGGTGCTGCACAGTGCGGCGCACGTCGAGGCGATCGTCGCGGTCAGCGCCGATCTGCTGACCGCCAGCGCGCATTCCTCGGCCGCGTTGGACAGCGCCGTGGATGCGGTGCGGCCGCTGGCGGCGGTGGTGCGTTCCTCGCGCAGCGCCGCGGTGACCGCAATCCTGCACTCGGCCTGGGCGAATTAGCGCCTGTCCGCCACGTCCGCGAGGCAGTGCGAGGACCCGCACCGCGCACCGTCGACACCGAAGCCGCAACCCAGTTCGGGGCCGGGCGCCCGGGTGAGTTCGCCGCCGTCGCGCAGTTCCTCGATGAGTCCACGCGCCAGGCTTGCCAAGCGGCGGTCCGCATTCGGGGTGCTGGCGCGCGCGTAGGCGATTCCGGCGGCTTGGGCCTGCGACCGCACTTCGTGGTCGAGGTCCCAGAGCACCTCGATGTTGTCGCTGAGAAATCCGATCGGGCACACGATCACCGCGCGCACCCCCGCCTCGGCCAGCGCGGCCAGGTGGTCTTCGACGTCGGGCTCCAGCCAGGGCACCTGCGGCGGCCCGGAGCGCGACTGCCACACCTGGTCGTAGTCGGAGTAGCCGGCCGCGGCCGCGACCAGGGCCGTGGCGTGGGCGACCTGACGGCTGTAGAGCCGCGGGCCGTAGCGTTCGTCGGCGGCCACCGGGATCGAGTGGGCGGTGAACACCAGCCGGGCGGTAGCGCGTGGTTCGGCGGGCAGGGTGTCGGCGGCCGCGGCGATCGCCTCGGCGAACATCGCCACGAACAGCGGATGGTCGAAATACTGGCGCAGCTTCACCAATTCGGGGGCCCGCTCCCCTACCGCGCGGCGCGCCCGGGCGATGTCCTCGGCGTACTGATCGCAGCCGGAGTACCCGCCCCAGGCCGAGGTCGCGAAGACCGCGGCGCGGCGGATCCCGTCGTCGGCCATCCGGGCGACCACGTCCTCGACGTAGGGCTCCCAGTTTCGGTTGCCGAAATACACCGGCAGCCCGGGCAATTCGGCCTGCAACGCCTGCGCCAGCGCGCGGTTGATCGCGTTGATCGGCGACACCCCGCCGAAATGCAGGTAGTGCTGCGCGACGGCGTCGAGCCGCTCAGGTGGCACGCCGCGGCCCCGGGTGACGTTCTCCAGGAACGGCCGCACTTGCTCGGGCCCTTCGGGCCCGCCGAAGGACAGCAGCAGGACGGCGTCTGGCTGCATCTAGAGCAACTGGGTGTGGGCGCCGCCGTCGGCGTAGACGACCGTGCCGGTGGTGGCGGGCAGCCAATCCGACAGCAGTGCGCAGACGGTCTTGGCCACCGGGGCCGGGTCCTTCATGTCCCAGCCGACCGGAGCGCGCTGGTCCCAGCCCTCCTCGAGCAGCCGGATCTGCTCACCGGCGCCCTCGCCGAGCGCGCCGCCGACGATCGCGCTCATCGCCAGGGTCCGGATCGGCCCGGCCGCAACGAGATTCGACCGCACGCCGTGCGGGCCGGCTTCGCGGGCGACGAAGCGGTTCACCGACTCCAGCGCGCTCTTGGCCACCGTCATCCAGTTGTAGGCCGGCATCGCCCGGGTCGGGTCGAAGTCCATGCCCACGATCGACCCGCCCCGGTTGATGATCGGCAGGGTCGCCTTGGCCAGCGAGGCGTAGGAGTAGGCGGAGATGTGGATGCCCTTGGCGACGTCCTCGTAGGGAGCGTCGAAGAACGGGTTGACGCCCATTCCGGTCTGCGGCATGAACCCGATCGAGTGCACCACGCCGTCGAGCTTGTTGCCCTCCCCGATCACCTCGGTGATCCGGTCGGCCAGGGTGTCGAGGTGCTCGGTGTTCTGCACGTCGAGCTCGAGCAGCGGCGCGGGCTCGGGGAGCCGGTCGATGATGCGCTGGATCAGCCGCAGCCGATCGAAGCCGGTGCAGACCAGCTGGGCGCCGGCCTCCTGCGCCACCTTGGCGATGTGAAACGCGATGGAGGAGTCGGTGATGATCCCCGTGACCAGGATCCGCTTGCCCTCGAGAATGCCTGCCATATCAGTCCTTAATCTCCTAGTGGCCCATGCCCATGCCGCCGTCGACCGGGATGACCGCACCGGCGATGTACCCGGCGTCCTCGGAGGCCAGGAAGCTGACCGCCCCGGCGACCTCCTCGGCGGTGCCGACCCGCTTGGCCGGGATGAACTCCAGCGCGCCTTCTTGGATCCGCTCGTCGAGGGCGCGGGTCATCTCGGTGTCGATGTAGCCGGGTGCGACGACGTTGGCGGTGACGCCGGCCTTGGACAACTCGCGCGAGATCGAGCGGGCCATGCCGATCAGACCCGCCTTGGCCGCCGCGTAGTTGGCCTGGTTGCCGATGCCCCACATGCCCGAGACCGATCCGATGTAGATGATCCGGCCGAAGCGCTTGCGCTGCATGCTGCGTGACGCGCGCTGGGTCACCCGGAAGGCGCCGGTGAGGTTGGCGTTGATGACCTCTTCGAAGCGCTCCTCGGTCATCCGCATCAAAAACGCGTCCTTGGAGATGCCGGCGTTGGCCACCAGCACCTCGACGGGTCCCTGGTGCTCTTCGACCTCTTTGAAGGCGCGGTCGACGGCGTCGTTGTCGGTGACATCGCAGACCACCCCGAACAGGCCCTCGGGGGCCCCGGAGCCGCGGTGGGTCACCGCCACCTTGTGGCCATCTGCAGCCAGCCGCTGCGCGATCGCCAATCCGATGCCGCGGTTTCCGCCGGTGACCAGGACCGAACGGGATACGAAGGCGGGCTTGGCGGCGGGTGTTTGGCTGTCTGTCACCGGCATAACTTATCAGTGCTCGCGGTTGACTCTGCGCTCACCAAAGGGCCCACTCGTACTTTGGCGTGGTAACCGCAGAGTCAATCGGGGCTGGGGCTAAGCGGGCAGCCGCCGGTTCAGCAGCAGCGCCGCCAGCCCAGCCAGCGCGAGGATGAGCGAGCCGAGGCGCAGCCAGCCGGTGGACGCGTCGCCGCGGATCGTCTCGTAGCCGATCTGGTCCTGCAAGGTCGAGTAGACCTCTTTGAGCTGGGCCAGGCTCGAGGCGGTGTAAGCGCTGCCGCCGGACAGGTCGGCGATCTTCTTCAGCGAGTCATCGTCGACCGGCACCGGTTGGCGTTGCTCGTTGATCTCGACGTAGCCGTAGGCCGTGCCGAACGAGATCGTCGAGACCGGCACCCCCTGGTCCTTAGCGGTGCGCGCCGCGGTGAACGCCCCCTTGGGATTGTCCGGGTTAGACGGGACGGTCTCCTTGCCGTCCGAGAGCAGCACGATGCGGGCCGGCGGGGGCGTGTCACCGCCGCCGATGACCGCACCCACGGTGGCGATCGCCTGCAGCGCGGTGAAGATGCCCTCCCCGGTGGCGGTCCGGTCGGCCAGTTGCAGCTTGTCGATCGCGGCCTTGGTGGCCTCGCGGTTGGTGGTCGGCGAGGTGAGCACGGTCGCGGTGCCGGCGTAGGCGATCAGACCGAGGTTGATGCCCGCGGTCAGCTCGTCGGCGAATTGCTTGCCGGCCTCCTGCGCCGCGGCCAGCCGGGTCGGTTCGACATCGGTGGCCCGCATCGACTGGGACACGTCGATCACCAGCATCACCACCGCACGGTTGCGCGGGATCCGCACGTCGTGGGTGGGGCCGGCCATCGCGACGGTGAACAGCATCAGCGAGGCCACCAGCAGGGCTGCCGACAGGTGCCGCCAGCGGGTCGGCGCCTTGGGCGCCACACTCTCCAGCAGCTCCATGTTGGCGAACCGCAGGATGCGCCGCTGCCGCGCCACCTGCATGAGGATGTACAGCGCGACCAGGCCCAGGACAACGAACAGGAACAGGAAGAACCACGGGTGAGCGAAGCCGGACAGCGTCATCGGCCCGAGCAGCGGCAATGTCATAGCAGACCTGTCTTTTGGCCGGCGAGCAGTCGCGAAAGCCCCCATTCAGTGGCTGAAATCGGGGCTTTCACGTCTGTTCGCCGAGGGAAGGTGAGCGTCACGGCATCCCCGCCAGCGCGCCGCGCCGGCGTGACTCGACGAATCGGACGATATCGGCGATCCAGTCCCGGTCGGTGCGCAGCGACAACAACGGGGCGCCGCAACTGCGCAGCGCATGTGCGACGTCGGCGCGGTGGGCGGCTGCGGCCCGGGCAAAGTCGTCACGCAGCTTGGCGTCGATGGTGAACTCGCGGGTGACGCCGGATTCGGTGTCCTGCAACACCACATCGCCGACGTCGGGCAGTTCGACGTCACGCGGGTCGAGCACCTCGATACCCAGCACCTCGTGGCGGGCCGCGATCGCGCGCAGCGGGCGCATCCAGTTGACCGGTCCGAGGAAGTCGCTGATCACGACCGCCATGCCGCGCCGCCGTTCGGGCCGGCGCAGCGCGTCGATGGCCGCCGCCAGATCACCGCGCACCCCGAGCGGGGCCCGCGGCACGGTGGCGATGGTGCGCAGCAGCGTCTGCTCGTGGTTGCGCCCGGAGCGCGCCGGCACCCGCACCACCCGTTCGCCGTTGGCCACCAGCGCGCCCAGCCGGTTACCGCCGCCGCTGTTGAGGAAGACGATCGCCGCGGCCGCGGCCACCGCCAGGTCGCGCTTCTCACAGGTCGAGGTGCCGAAATCCATGCTGGCCGACATGTCGATCACCAGCCAGGTCTCCAGCTCGCGGTCGGCGATCATCTGGCGCACGTGCGGGTGGGTGGTGCGTGCGGTGACCGACCAGTCCATCCGGCGCACGTCGTCGCCGGGTTGGTAGAGCCGCGACTCGCCGGGTTCGGAACCCGGGCCGGGGATCAAGCCCAGGTGGTCGCCGTGCAGCACCCCGTCGAGCTTGCGTTTGACCGTCAGTTCCAGGGTGCGCAGCGCCGCCGCCAGCTTGGGGTCACGGATCCCGCCGCGCAGCATCGACGGCGGCGCGGTGCTGGTTCCCGGGTCTGCTGCGCCCTGCCCGGTGCCCGCGTCGCTCACCGACCGCTGGCCACTGCCGCCGCGGTCGGGGCACCCGGCGACACCGAATGCGGCTGCTGCGGAACGGCATTCACCTGCGGCAGCGGCACCGTCTGCAGCACCCGGTTGATGACGATCTCCGAGGTGATCTCATCGGCCAGGGCGTCGTAGGACAACACCAGCCGGTGCCGCAGCACATCGGGGATGACCTCGATGACGTCCTGCGGGATCACGTAGTCGCGCCCGCGCACCAACGCCAGCGCCCGGGACGCGGAGATGATGCCCAGCGAGGCACGCGGGGAGGCCCCGAAGGACAGCCAGTTCTTGACATCGGGCATACCGAACTGCTCGGGCTGGCGCGTCGCGGTGATGACCCGGACCACGTAGTCGACCAGCGCGTGGTGCACGAAGTTGTTGGCCGCCAGACCCTGCAACCGCAGCAGGTCGCCGGGATTGAGGATCTGCTTGGGCTCCGGCGGGGTGACACCCATCCGGTAGATGATCTCGCGCTCCTCCTCCGGCGAGGGGTAGCCGACGTTGATCTTGAACAGGAAGCGGTCGCGCTGCGCCTCCGGCAGCGGGTAGACGCCCTCGTGCTCGATCGGGTTCTGGGTGGCCATCACCAGGAACGGGGTGGGCAGCGGGATGGTCTTGCCGCCGATGGAGACCTTGCGCTCCTGCATGACCTCCAGCAGCGCCGACTGCACCTTGGCCGGCGCCCGGTTGATCTCGTCGGCGAGCAGGAAGTTGACCATCACCGGGCCGAGCTCGGTGTCGAACTCCTCGCGGCCCTGCCGGTAGATGCGGGTACCGATGATGTCGGTCGGCACCAGGTCCGGGGTGAACTGGATGCGCGCGAACGACCCGCCGACCACCTTGGCGAAGGTCTCCACGGCGAGGGTCTTGGCGACACCGGGCACGCCCTCGAGCAGCACGTGCCCCTTGGCCAGCAGCCCGACCAGGATCCGCTCGACGAGCTGGTCCTGCCCCACGATGACGCGCTTGACCTCGAAGATGGCCCGCTCCAGCGCGTGTACGTCGGCGGCCAGGCCTGAGCCGGGGCCCTGGGCGCCCTCCGGGCCGGGGAAACCGCTGGCGCCCGCGGGCGTCCCATCCGATGACGTCATCGAGAAATCCTCCACAAAGGTCGGTCAGACACAACTGCTTGCACGGCACACGGCCGCGGGGCAGCGTCGTGCCCGCGTTTCACTATTCCAGGGTTCGCAGCATCCGTCGACGTACGGGCCGTCAGTACTCGATGATGCGGGTCAGATACGGCGTCATGCCGGCCGTGCGCACCGGGCTGACGACGACCTTGCCGGCGCTGCCGGAGGCCTCCAGCATCTTGCCGCCGCCGAGGAACATCGCCACGTGCTGGCCGCCGCCGGGCCCCCAGAACATCAGGTCGCCGCGGCGGGCCTGGCTGGGCGGAATCTGTCGACCGGCCTTGTACTGGTCGCCGGAGAACCGCGGGATGAGCACCCCGACACCGGCGAACGCGTACCGCATCAGCCCCGAGCAGTCGAAGCCGACGGTGCCCGCCCCGGAGTCGATGCCTTTGCTGGGGCCGGTGAGCGAACCACCACCCCACGAATAGGGCACCCCCATCTGGGAGCCGGCGCGGCGGATGACGTATTCGATGGCCTGCTTGCCGTGCACCCGCTGACCGGGTGACACGTTGGCCTGCTCGCCGACGTTGAACCCGAGCCCGGACAGGAACTTGCGCCCCAGGTCCATGGTGGTCTGGGTGGCCTGCGCGGTGGCCTGCAGCGACGCGTTGGCCACCGCCAGCGGGTCACCGGGGGCCCCGGCGCTGATGGTCGCCGGCAGGGTGGGATCCCATCCCGGCTCCGCCGCGGCCGGTGCGGCCAAACCCAGCATCACCGGGCCCGCCACCAGCAGCGAGGCGATAAGCCGGGATAGACGTAGTGCACTCTGTCGCATTCGCTCCACCGTCAGTATTCGATGTATCGGACTACAAAAGGCGTCATGCCGCTTTTCCGTACCGGCGACACCTTCACCACCTGACCCACGTCGGGGGCCTCGAGCATCAGGCCGTTGCCTAGGTACAGCGTCACGTGCTGGCTGCCGCCGGGGCCGTAGAAGATGACGTCGCCGCGCCGCGCCATTGCGGTCGGGATCTGGCGGCCCATCTTGTACTGCGAGCCCGAGTAGTGCGGCAGCTTGATGCCCACCCCGGCGAAGGCGTAAAGGATCAGCCCGGAGCAGTCGAACCCGACGGTCCCCGAACCGGATCCGATACCGCGGCCGGGTCCCGCGGCGGTGCCGCCGCCCCAGGAGTAGGGCACCCCGCGCTGCGACAGGGCGCGGCGGATCACGTATTCGGAGGCCTGCCGGCCGTACACCCGCGGAATTTTGCCGTTGTTGATGCCGGTGTCATCGGGTTTGGCCAGCCCGATCGACTGCAGAAACTGGCGGCCCAGGTTCGAGGTCACCTGCGCCGAGGTCTGGGAGATTCCGAGCACCTGGTTGATGACGGCGATCGGGTCGCCGGGGACGTTGGCGCTGGGCACCGCCGGCAAGGTGGGATCCCATGGGCCGTCCCACATCTCGGCGCGCTTGGCGGCCGGCGGGCCGGCCGGGTTGCCCCACCGGTCCCCTGCCGGCGCGGGCCCCTCCTGGGGCTGCTGCTGGCCGCGGGCGGCGGCGAGCTTGGCCTGGGCCTCGTTGCGCTGGGCGGCCAGCCGGTCGATCTCGCCCTGCTGTTCGCCGAACTTGCGCTGGGTATCGGTAAGCGAGGCCACCGCGGCGTCCTGGCTGGACTGGGCGTCGGCGACCGCCTGGTCGGCCTTCTGCTTGGCCAGCCGGGCCGCTGACTCCTTGTTCAGCTGCTCGGTGCGGGCCCGCTTGAGGTTGTCCAATGCCTGCTGGGAGGACAGCGCCAGGGTCCGGCCGGCGGCCGCGGTGGCGATCATCTCCGACGGGTCGGTCGCGGTCAGGTAGCTCTCCGAGGGCCCGTTGACATAGGTCGATGCGGCGAAGGTGTTGAACCGCTTCTGGGCGGCCACGATCTTGGCGTCGGCTTCGACGATCGCCGCCCGGCCGGCCTCCACCTCCTGTTGGGCCGAGGTTGCGTCTTCCCGCGCGGTCTGCAGGTCGACCAGGGCCTTGTTAACGCTTTCCTTCTGTTGGGCGATCTGGGCGCCCAGGTCCTGCAGCTGCTGGTTGGCCTCGGCGACGTCGGCGATCAACCTGGCGATGCCGTCGGGGTCCGGTGCCGGTTGGGCCGCGGCCAGTCCGGGGGTTCCCAGCAGCAGCGCGGAGCTCAGCACCGACGCTGCGGCGGTGCGGGTGAGCCTGGCGACCGGCGGGAAGACCGAGACCTCGGAGCCACAGCGGATGCGTCTCATTCGGCTTGGATCTCCTCGGACTCGGGCAGGCGGAGCCACGCTTCGACCGGCGGCAAAGCACAGTTACAACAGCAACGCCTTTTGAACCATACGTCACATCAGTCACTGGAGAAACGTTCGTAACAAACTACGTTATTGTAATTAAGCCGGTTGTGACCGACTGGTGACCTAGTTCTTTGCAGCGACGCGAATAGAAGCGATCACGGATCGCCGAGGAAGATGCGTTTCAGCAGGTGAGCGCGCTACTCAGGAGCGTCGACGCGAGCGAGGGCGCGTTTGCTGCGCCGCTGCAGCAAGCGGGTGCCGACGGCCGCTGCCGCCACCCCGATCAGCAGTACGACCGTCAGGCCCGTCCAGGGCAGATCAGGCTTGTTCAATTCATTGACGAAATTCTGCGCCGAGGTCACCGCATCGCCGGTTTTGGCGTGGTCTTCGGCGGCCTCCAATTTGGCGCGGTGAAACTGCCCGCTATAGCTGCCGACGTAGGTAGTACTGAGCACCAGCACGGTGGCATCGGGATAGTCATAGCCCACCACCGTGGCGACGTCGCGCAGCGCGGTGTCCATCCCCGGGTTGCGGGCGACCTCGACGATCTTGAGGTCGATACCGTCGCGCGCCGCGTCGGCGACCACGTTGCGCAGCGCCGGCACGTCGGCGGCCGGCGCGCTCACCCCGTCGACGGCCACGGCGACCTTGACCAGCGCCATGCACTCGTCCGGCGGAGTGGCCGGGTCGAGGCCGACGGTGATGCAGAGCTCGCCGGGAATATAGGCCGGCGGGTGCGGGGTGGTCACGAGCGATGACGGTAGCAAAGTGCGGCTCAGGTGAGGTGATCCTTACTTCATACAGGACAACCGTACTGTTAGGGTTTATGACGCCCGTCGGCGCGGACCCGTCGATGGAGGAGAACTCGATCTCGGGGAGTTGAAGTGACCAGCAAAGATTCGGTGAATTCGTTCGGAGCCCGCGACACCCTGACGGTGGGTGACGACGAATATCAGATCTACCGCCTCGACGCCGTCCCGGGCACCGAGAAACTCCCCTACAGCCTCAAGGTGCTGGCCGAAAACCTGCTGCGCACCGAGGACGGCGCCAACATCACCAAAGACCACATCACCGCGATCGCCAACTGGGACCCGGAAGCCGAGCCCAGCGTCGAGATCCAGTTCACCCCCGCCCGGGTGGTCATGCAGGACTTCACCGGCGTGCCCTGCATCGTCGACCTGGCCACCATGCGCGAAGCCGTCGCCGCCTTGGGCGGTGACCCCGCGAAGGTCAACCCGCTGGCGCCGGCCGAGCTGGTGATCGACCACTCGGTGATCCTGGACGTGTTCGGCCGCGCCGACGCCTTCGAGCGCAACGTGGAACTGGAGTACCAGCGCAACGGCGAGCGCTACCAGTTCCTGCGCTGGGGCCAGGGCGCCTTCGACGACTTCAAGGTCGTCCCGCCGGGCACCGGCATCGTCCACCAGGTCAACATCGAGTACCTGGCCCGCACCGTGATGGTGCGTGACGGGGTGGCCTACCCGGACACCTGCGTGGGCACCGACAGCCACACCACCATGGTCAACGGCCTCGGTGTGCTCGGCTGGGGCGTCGGTGGCATCGAGGCCGAGGCCGCCATGCTGGGTCAGCCGGTGTCGATGCTGATCCCCCGCGTCGTCGGGTTCAAGCTGACCGGTGAGATCAAACCGGGCGTGACCGCCACCGACGTGGTGCTCACGGTCACCGACATGCTGCGCCGGCACGGTGTGGTGGGCAAGTTCGTCGAGTTCTACGGCAAGGGCGTCGCCGAGGTGCCGCTGGCCAACCGCGCCACCCTGGGCAACATGAGCCCCGAATTCGGTTCCACCGCAGCGATTTTCCCGATCGACGACGAGACGATCAGCTACCTGCGGCTGACCGGCCGCAGCGAACAGCAGCTGGCGCTGGTGGAGGCCTACGCCAAGGCTCAGGGCATGTGGCACGACCCCGCCCGGGAGCCGGCCTACTCCGAGTACATCGAACTGGACCTGGGCACCGTGGTCCCCTCGATCGCCGGCCCCAAGCGCCCGCAGGACCGCATCGAACTCTCCGACGCAAAGACCGCCTTCCGCAAGGACATTCACAACTACGTGGGTGAGGACCGCGACGCCCCGCACAGTCAGCTCGACGAGGCGGTCGAAGAGTCGTTCCCGGCATCCGACCCCGCGGTGCTGTCCTTCGCCGACGACGACGCGGCGGTGCCCTCGGCGGCGCAGAACTGCGACGGCCGGCCCAGCAAGCCGGTCAAGGTGTCCTCGGCCGAGCGCGGTGACTTCGTGCTCGACCACGGCGCCGTCGTCGTCGCCGGGATCACCTCCTGCACCAACACCTCCAACCCCGAGGTGATGCTGGGTGCGGCGCTGCTGGCCAAGAAGGCCGTCGAGAAGGGCCTGACCTCCAAGCCGTGGGTCAAGACCAACATGGCGCCGGGCTCGCAGGTGGTGACCGACTACTACAACAAGGCCGGCCTGTGGCCGTACCTGGAGAAGCTCGGCTTCTACCTCGGCGGCTACGGCTGCACCACCTGCATCGGCAACACCGGCCCGCTGCCCGAGGAGATCTCGAAGGCCATCAACGACAACGACCTGTCGGTGACGGCGGTGCTGTCGGGCAACCGCAACTTCGAGGGCCGCATTCAGCCGGACGTGAAGATGAACTACCTGGCCTCCCCGCCGCTGGTCATCGCCTACGCCATCGCCGGGACCATGGACTTCGACTTCGCCTCCCAGCCGCTGGGCCAGGACACCGACGGCAACGACGTGTTCCTCACCGACATCTGGCCCTCCACCGCCGAGATCCAGGAGACCATCGCCTCCTCGATCGACCGCGACATGTTCACCAGCTCGTATGCCGACGTGTTCAAGGGCGACGAGCGGTGGCGCTCGCTGCCCACCCCGGAGGGCAACACCTTCGCCTGGGACGAGAAGTCGACCTACGTGCGCAAGGCGCCGTACTTCGACGGCATGCCCGCCGAGCCGGCACCGGTCGAAGACATCACCGGCGCCCGGGTCCTTGCGCTGCTGGGTGATTCGGTCACCACCGACCACATCAGCCCGGCCGGTGCGATCAAGAAGGGCACCCCGGCCGCCCAGTACCTGGAAGCCAACGGGGTCTCCCCCCGCGACTACAACTCGCTGGGTTCGCGGCGCGGCAACCACGAGGTGATGATCCGCGGCACGTTCGCCAACATCCGGCTAAGCAACCAAGTACTCGCTGGATTGGGGGAAGTTGTGTCCGGCGGCTACACCCGCGACTTCACCCAGGACGGCGGCCCGCAGGAGTTCATCTTCGACGCCGCGCAGAACTATGCGGCGCAGAACATTCCGCTGGTCGTGCTGGGCGGCAAGGAATACGGGTCGGGCTCGTCGCGCGACTGGGCCGCCAAGGGCACCGTGCTGTTGGGGGTGCGTGCGGTGATCACCGAGTCGTTCGAGCGCATCCACCGCTCCAACCTGATCGGCATGGGCGTGATCCCGCTGCAGTTCCCCGCCGGCGAGTCGGCGGCGTCGCTGAAGCTGGACGGCACCGAGGTCTTCGACATCACCGGCATCGAGGAGCTCAACAAGGGCAAGACGCCGAAGACGGTGCATGTCAAGGCCACCAAGGCCGATGGCAGTGCCGTCGAATTCGACGCGGTGGTGCGCATCGACACCCCCGGTGAAGCCGATTACTACCGCAACGGCGGCATCCTGCAGTACGTGCTGCGCAACATGCTGACCTCGAAGTAGCCCGCGTAGGCGGCGAACAGCTGATGCCCAGGGTCAGCGAGGATCACCTGGCGGCCCGGCGTCGCCAGATCCTTGACGGCGCGCGGCGGTGCTTCGCCGCCTACGGCTACGACGGGGCCACGGTGCGCCGTCTGGAGCAGACGGTCGGGCTGTCGCGGGGGGCGATCTTTCATCACTTCCGCGACAAGGACACCTTGTTCTTCGAGCTGGCCCAAGAGGATGCCGCGCAGATGGCGGAGGTGGCCGCCCGGGCCGGCCTGATCGGCGTCATGCGTGACATGCTGGCCGCGCCCGAGCAGTACGACTGGCTGGCGACCCGGCTCGAGATCGCGCGCAAACTGCGCCACGACCCCGAGTTCAGCCGTGGCTGGGCGGAGCGGTCAGCTGAATTGTCCGCTGCGACAACGGATCGGCTCAATCGGCAGAAGCTGGCCGGCCGGCTGCGCGGCGACGTTCCCGCCGACGTGTTGCACACCTATCTAGACCTGGTGCTCGACGGCCTGGTGGCCCGGCTGGCCTCCGGCGAAGACCCCCAGCGGCTGTCCGCGGTGCTCGATCTGGTCGAGGATTCGGTGCGGCAGCGCTGATTTCGCGAGAAGTCAGCGCGACCGGGTGCGGTGGTTGGGTCCGCCGCGGCTGCGCATCGCCACCCCCGACTCGAGCAGCATGCTGTGTACGGATCCATACGATCGCCCGGTTGAGGCCGCCAGGGTGCGGATGCTGGCCCCGCGCTCATAGGCGTTACGCAACTCGACCAGCTGTCGATCGCGCAGCTTGTCCGGTTTCATCGTGGCCACGTCCCCTCACCATCCCCTCGCCGACCCAACGGGTTCAGCGTAAAAAGGCGTCGGCGATACCGGGCGGCTTTGGCCGAAAAACAGCCGGCACTCAGGCCAGCTCGATCAGATCCCGGTAATCGGTCGACCAGTGGTCCTCGGTGCCGTCGGGCAGCAACACCACCCGCTGCGGGTCGAGCGCCTCGGCCGCCCCGGGGTCGTGGGTGACCAGCACGACGGCCCCGGTGTAGCTGCGCAGCGCGTCGAGCACCTGCTCCCGCGAGGCGGGGTCGAGGTTGTTGGTCGGCTCGTCGAGCAACAGCACGTTCGCGGTCGAGGCCACCAGCCCGGCCAGCGCCAGGCGGGTCTTCTCACCACCGGACAGCGTGCCGGACGGTTGGTCCAACTGCGCCCCGGTGAACATGAACGCGCCCAGCAGTCCGCGCAGATCCTGTTCGGAGGTGTTCGGTGCGGCGTGAACTGTGTTCTCCCACACCGTCGCTGCGTTATCGATGGTGTCGTGTTCCTGGGCGAAGTAGCCGATCTTGCAGCCGTGCCCGGGCTCGAGCTGACCGGCATCGGGGGTTTCAACTCCGGCCAGCACGCGCAGCAGCGTGGTCTTGCCGGCACCGTTGAGGCCCAGCACGACCACCCGCGATCCGCGGTCGATGGCCAGGTCCACGCCGCTGAACACCTCCAGCGAGCCGTACATCTTGGTCAGGCCGCTGGCCATCAGCGGAGTTTTTCCGCACGCGGCCGGAGTCGGGAACTTGATCCTGGCCACCTTGTCGGCGACCCGTTCCTCGTCCAGGGCGGCCAGCATCCGGTCGGCGCGACGCAACATGTTCTGCGCGGCAACGGCTTTGGTGGCCTTGGCGCCCAGTTTCGCGGCCTGGGTGCGCAGCGCGGCGACCTTGCGTTCGGCGTTGGCGCGCTCGCGGCGGCGGCGCTGCTCATCGGTGGCCCGGGCGTCGAGGTACTTCTGCCAGCCCATGTTGTAGACGTCGGCTTCACCGCGTACCGCGTCGAGAAACCACACCCGGTTGACCACGTCGGCCAGCAGATCCACGTCGTGACTGATCAGCACCAGTCCCCCGCTGTGGTTCTTCAAGAAGTCGCGCAGCCAGCCGATCGAATCGGCGTCGAGGTGGTTGGTCGGTTCGTCGAGCAGCAGCGTGGTGTCCGAGCCTGCTCCCCCTGCCCCGCCCTCGCCGGCGGCGAACAGGATGCGCGCCAATTCCACCCGGCGGCGCTGGCCGCCGGACAGGGTGCGCAGCGGCTGGGTCAGCACCCGCTCCGGCAGGCCCAGGCTGGTGCAGATCCGGCCCGCTTCGCTCTCGGCGGCATAGCCGCCCAGCGCGGCGAACCGCTCCTCGAGTTGGCCGTAGCGGCGGATGGCGCGGTCCCGCGCGGCGTCGTCGACGACTTCGGCCATCAACACCTGCTGCTTCTCCAGGTCGGCCAGGATGGTGTCGAGGCCGCGGGCCGAGAGCACCCGGTCCCGGGCCAGGACCTCGAGATTGCCTTCCCGGGGATCCTGCGGCAGATAGCCGACCTCGCCGGTACGGGCGATGGTGCCCGCGTACGGCTCGCCCTTACCGGCCAGGATGCGCAGCGTGGTGGTCTTGCCGGCGCCGTTGCGACCGACCAGACCGATCCGGTCGCCGGGCTGCACCCGCAACACCGATCCGACCGAGTCGAGCAGGGTGCGCGCTCCGGCGCGGACCTCCAGGTCCGTAGCGGTTATCACGCACGTACTCCTGTTGCTATTTGTCGTCGGTGCTGATTACTTGTCGTCAGTGAAGGCCGGTGGGCGCTTCTCGGCGCGCGCAGCGACGGCTTCTTCGAAGTTGCTGGTCAACAGGCGCACATAGAGCTGTCCAAGGCCCTCGGCCTGCATATGCCCCTCCAGACTACCGGCATCGAGTCCGCTCCACAGCGTCCGCTTGGTCAGTTCGGTGCCCGGCCGGGAGAACCCGGCGATCCGCTCGGCCAGCTCATAGCAGGTGTCCAGCAGATCCGGCTGCTCGACCACCCGGGAGACCAAGCCGATCCGCTCGGCCTCGGCAGCGTCGACGTCGCGGCCGGTGAGCATGATCTCGAACGCCCGCGACGCCCCGATCGCCCGCGGGAGCAGGTAGCTCAGGCCCAGTTCGCTGGCGGTCAGGCCGTTGTTGATGCCGGCCGCCCGGAAGTAGGCGTCCGTCGCGGCGACCCGGATGTCGGCTGCCAGTGCCAGGCAGAGTCCACCGCCGATCGCCGCGCCGTTGACCGCGGCGATCACCGGCTGGTGCAGCCGGCGCAGCGCCAAGATGATGTCGTCGAGCAGCTCCATCGACCGCAACCCGAAACTGGGCCGGGTCAGCCCGGCCACGTGCGGCACCGAACCGGCGGACTTGTGGTCGGCGCCCGAGGAGAATCCCCGGCCCGCCCCGGTCAGCACCACCACCCGCACCGCGTTGTCGTAGCTGATCTGCGTCAACACGTCGCGCAGCGGCACCATCACGTCGAACGCCATCGAGTTCATCCGCTCCGGGCGGTTCAGCGTGATCAGAGCGACCTGCGGACGGGGGCGTTCGACGACGACGTACTCGGATGCGGCGGTCACGGTTGCACGCTATCGCGTGCGGCGGATCAGACCTGTTCTGGCTTGTCCTGGGACGCCTGCTCGGCCAGGGCAGCCTCGACGTCGAGGTCCTTGACCTGCTGGACGAGGTGTTCCAGCGCCGCCGGCGGCAGCGCGCCGGCCTGGTTGAACACCAGGGTGCCCTTCTTGAACGCCATCAGGGTCGGGATGGACCGGATCTGGGCGGCGGCGGCCAGTTGCTGCTCGGCCTCGGTGTCGACCTTGGCGAAAACCACGTCGGGGTGCTTGTCGGAGGCGGACTCGAACGTCGGCGCGAAGGATTTACACGGCCCGCACCAAGAGGCCCAGAAGTCGACCAACACGATGTCGTTGTCGGCAATGGTTTCTTCGAATTTTGCTGCGGTGAGGTCTTGAGTTGCCATGATTGGGCCAACGCCCGGGCTTCCCGTGGTGTTCCCGGCCCGACTGGGCAGTGGCGGAGCCGCTTACACAGCGGGCTCACAGCACACAGCTAGCTGTGCGCTAACTCGGCCAGTGACGGTGGTAGCACCTGTCCGGCGGCACACCCGTCGCCGACATCGACGATCGGAGAAACGCTGATGTCCGCTCGCCCCAGCACCCTTGCCCCGGCGATGAGCACGCTCACCGGCGCCGCCGCGCTGTTCGCTGCCGCGCTGTTCGTTCCGGCGCCGGCCCACGCTGAAGGCGACCGGGTGATCGGCCCGGTGTCCTCGGTGACCGGCAGCACCTTCGAGGTGGCCAGGCCCGCCGGCGCCACCACGGTGGCCTTCAGCGACTCCACCCGCATCGTCGAGCCGGTACCTGCGCAGCTCGGCGAGATCACCGCCGGCACCTGCATCAAGGCCGGCGCCACCCCCGACAGCGCCCCGGCCGACAGCGGTGCGATCTCGGCGAAATGGGTGGCGATCAGCACTCCGGTCGACGGAAAGTGCCCGCAGCGCCCGGGCGGCGCCGACGCCCCGGCACCGCCGGCACCGCATCGGGGCGTGCGCGGCGTTGTCGACTCCGTCGCCGGCAACACCATCACCGTGACCGGCGCCGCCGGGCAGACCACCGTGACCGTCACCGACGACACCCACCTGCGCCGGATGGTCACAGCCGGCGCCGGGGTGATCAGCGACGGCAAGTGCGTCGCGGCCCGCGGCGACAGGGATGCCGACGGCGTGCTGCAGGCGACCAGGATCTCGGTCTGGGCCCCCGACGGTGGTGTCTGCCCCGAGCCGCCGCGGTAGGGAGACCGGCTCCCGCCGGCCCGTTCTCCGCGAGCGGGATCCGCACCCACGGATCCGCTTCCACACCGCGTCGATCATCTGATGCGTCTGCTTGCGGCCGGCGTCGCGCTCGCTGGCCTCCCCACGCGGCGACGCAGCGATTTCGCCTAGCTGCGACCGGGTCGTCGTAACGGAGTCGCACGGTGCCGAGGATCAATCACGGCACTATGGGTTGGTACGCAACCTGCTTTTGCGACGACGTCCTCGAGGGGTGAGGCAATGATGATGCCGGATATAGCCACCGCTGTCGGTGGCATCACCGATGGTGCGGTGCAGCTGCTGCGAGCCGGCGTGAAGGACGCAGCCGAAAGCACCGCCCGGTTGCGCGACAGTGCCACCGATGCGGTGCAGTTGCTCCTGGGCCCGGCCGTCGAGTCGGTGAGCCAATCCGCCGGCCGCTTCCTCGGTGGTTCGAGCGGCGCTTCCCGTGCCAGCGCGGCCATGCCGGTGCGCTGGCGCAGCAAGCAGCGGGTGCACCTGGACCTTGAGCAACTGCTGCCGTTTTCGCTCTGGCATGAAAATGCCGACGCGGTCGAGCAACCGGTCGCCACCATCGCCGGAGTGGCCAGCGCACACATCGAGGGAGCACTGGGCCGGCTGGTGGTCGATCTGGAGCCGGGTGCCGACTCCGACGAGGTGCTTGATGAGGTCCGCGTGGCGGTCTGTGCGGTGGCCGCCAAGGTGGGCCGGTCGGCACCGCGGTCGGCGTCGCGCACCGCGCCGTTCGCCGATCCGGGTAACCCGCTGGCGTTGCTCGTACCGATGGCCGCCGCGGTCATGGACGTGGTAGCCGTCGGTGCCGCGGTAGGTGGCTGGGTGGGCCGCCTGCCCGGCGCCCCGCTGGCCGTTCGCGGTGCCGCCGCCGTCGTCAGCCACCAACCGCGCATCGTGTCGATGCTGGAATCGCGGCTGGGCCGTGTCGGCACCGATCTCGCGCTGGCCGCCTCGCTGGCGACCACCAACGGGCTGACGCAGGCCGTCGGTGCCCCGCTGCTGGATCTGGCCCAGCGCGGCCTGCAGATCTCCGAGGCCGCGGCTCATCGGCGTCGGTGGCAGGAGCGGGAACCCCGACTGGCGTCGCCGAGACGGCCGCAGGCCGCGGTGGTTCCGGTCATTTCGTCGGCCGGACCCGAGTCGCACACGCGCCGACACAACTCGCCGGCCGCGGCGGCCGGTGAGGCCTCGCACGTCATGGTCGACGGCGCCATCGATTCCGCTATCGACACGGCGAAGGGGGCGATGGCCGGGCCGGTGGAAGAGTACGCCGACCAGGCCGCCAATGCGTCGTTGATCGCCGCAGCCGGTGCGCTGTTGGCCGGCGGCGGCGCCGACGAGGCGGCCGGCGCGATTCTGGCCGGGGTTCCGAAAGCAGCGCATCTGGGCCGGCAGGCGTTCGGTGCGGTGCTCGGCCGCGGCCTGGCCGACGCCGGACAACTCGTGTTGGACCCGGGTGCCCTGCGCCGGCTGGATCGGGTGAAGGTCATCGTCGTCGACGGTGCGGCGCTGCGCGGTGACGCGCGCGCGGTGCTGCATGCGCGTGGCGAGATGCCCGGCTGGGACGAGGACCGGGTCTATGAAGTCGCCGACGCATTACTGCACGGCGAACAGGCACCCGACCCCGACCCGGACGAGTTACCGGCTACCGGCGCTCGGCTGCGGTGGGTCCGGTCGCAGCCGTCCGCGGCGCCGGTGCAGGGGCTGGAACGCGCCGATCTGGTCGTCGACGGCGACACCGTCGGCAGGGTCAAGATCGGCTGGGAAGTCGATCCGTTCGCGGTGCCACTCCTGCAGACCGCGCATCGGACCGGAGCGCGGGTGGTACTGCGCCATGTGGCCGGCACTCAGGATCTGACCGCCAGCGTCGCCGCCAGTCACCCCGCCGGTACGCCGCTGCTGAAGTTGGTCCGCGAACTGCGTGCCGACCGCGGGCCGGTCTTGCTGATCACCGCACTGCACCGTGACTTCGCCTCGACCGACACGCTGGCGGCGCTGGCCATCGCCGATGTGGGGGTGGCCCTCGACGACCCGCAGGCAGCCACCCCGTGGAGCGCGGACATCATCACCGGCACCGACTTGGCTGCCGCAGTCCGGATCCTGTCGGCGCTGCCGGTGGCCCGGCGCGCCAGCGAATCAGCAGTGCGGCTCGCCCAGGGCGGCAGCACGCTGTCGGGGCTGTTGCTGGTCGCCGGAGACTCCCGGGGCAAACCGGGTCCGCTGAGCCTGCGGCGCTGGCTCGATCCGGTGAACGCGGCCGGTGCGGCCGCGTTGGTGGCCGGCTCCCTGTCCGCGCGCAAAGTGTTGAGCCAGCCCGACCCCACCCCGCAGCCGCTCACCGCCTGGCATGCCCTGGATCCGGAGATCGTCTATTCGCGGCTGACCGGGTCGGCGCGGCCGCTAGCCGTCGAGGTCGGTACGCCGGTCTGGCGCCGCGCCCTGGGAGACCTCTCCGATCACTCGGTGGTGGCACCGTTGCGCGGCCCGGCAGCTCGCGTGGGGCGGCTGCTGACCGCGACGCGCGAAGAGCTTGCCGATCCGCTGACCCCGATTCTGGCGGTAGGAGCCGCAGCGTCGGCGATCGTCGGCAGCAACATCGACGCCCTGCTGGTCGCGGGCGTGATGACCGCCAATGCCCTGGTCGGCGGGACGCAACGGGTGCGCGCCGAAGCGGCGGTCGCCGAACTCTTCGCCGAACAGAAAACCGTGGCGCGCCGCGTCGTTCTGCCCCCGGTAGCGACGACACAACGCCGGCTGAAAGCGGGGCGGACCTCCCGGCGCACGGTGACGGTGACCGCGAAATCGCTGCGGCCTGGCGACATCATCGACCTGGCCGCTCCCGATGTGGTGCCCGCGGATGCCCGCCTGTTGACGGCCGACGACCTCGAGGTCGACGAATCCTCGCTCACCGGCGAGTCGCTGCCGGTGGACAAACAGGTCGATCCCGTCGCCGTCGCCGACCCCGAACGGGCCAGCATGCTGTTCGAGGGCAGCACGATCATCGCCGGGCATGCCCGGGCGATCGTGGTCGCCACCGGCGCCGGCACCGCTGCGCGCCGGGCGATTTCGGCGATCGCCGACGTCGAAACGGCGGCCGGAGTGCAGGCCCGGCTGCGTGAGTTGACGGCCAAAGTGCTGCCGATGACGCTGGCCGGCGGCGCAGCGGTGACGGGTTTGGCTTTGCTGCACCGCGGACCGCTGCGCCAAGCGGTGGCCGACGGGGTGGCGATCGCGGTGGCCGCGGTCCCGGAGGGTCTGCCGCTGGTGGCGACCCTGGCGCAACTGGCTGCTGCCCAACGGCTTTCGCGCCACGGGGTGTTGGTTCGAACCCCACGCGCCGTCGAAGCGCTGGGCCGGATCGAGACCGTCTGTTTCGACAAGACCGGCACCCTGACCGAGAATCGGCTGCAAGTGGTGCGCAGTGTGGCGCCCACAGCCGCCCCGGGAGACGCCGACGGCCTTGATACCCGGGCACTTCGGGCCGCGGCGCGGGCCTGCACCCAGCCGCGTGAGGGGCAGGGCCATGCGCACGCCACCGACGAGGCCATTCTCACTGCAGCAGAGTCGCTTGCCGACCCTGTTGGTTCGGGATGGACAGTGCTTGCCGAGGTTCCGTTCGAGTCGACTCGCGGCTACGCCGCCACGATCGGCCGGCCAGACACCAACCCGCCGATACTGATGATCAAAGGTGCACCGGAAGTCATCCTGCCGCGCTGTCGTTTCGCCGATCCGGACGGCGGGTACGACCGCGCGGAGACCCTGGTGGCCAGCCTCGCCGAACAGGGGTTGCGGGTACTCGCAGTGGCGCAGCGCAGCTGGGACGGGCCTACCGCCTCGGAGACCGACACCGATGCCGACGCCGTGGATGCGGTGGCCAAGAATCTGGAGTTGATCGGCTTCATCGGGCTGGCCGACACGCTACGGCCGTCGGCACGGCCGCTGATCGAAGCACTGGGCGATGCCAAGCACAAGGTCGTGCTGATCACCGGGGATCACCCGGTGACCGCACGGGCCATCGCCCGTCAACTGGGTCTGCCCCCGGACGCACCAGAGGTCACCGGAGCCGAACTCGCCGTCGTCGACGAGGAAGGCTTCACCAATCTCGTCGCCGACGCCCAGGTCTTCGCCCGGGTCACTCCGGAACAAAAAGTGCAGATCGTCGCCGCGCTGCAGCGCAGTGGACAGGTGACTGCGATGGTCGGCGACGGTGCCAACGACGCCGCGGCGATCCGGATGGCCGACGTGGGCGTAGGCGTCAGCGGTCGCGGTTCGTCGGCGGCCCGCGGGGCCGCCGACATCGTGCTGACCGAAGATGATCTGGGGGTGCTGCTCGACGCGTTGGTCGAGGGCCGCGGCATGTGGACCGGCGTGCGCGATGCGGTTGGCGTCTTGGTCGGTGGCAACGTCGGCGAGGTGTTGTTCACGATCATCGGGACCGCGCTGGGTTCCGGGCGAGCGCCGGTGGGCACCCGCCAACTGCTGCTGGTCAACCTGCTCACCGACATGTTCCCCGCGCTGGCAGTGGCCGTCACCCCGCAGTACCCGCAACCCGACGAAGATGAGGGACCCGACCGGGCGGAGGAGGAGGCCGAACGCGCCCACCAGCGCGCGATCCTCTCGGCGCCGGCCCCCTCGCTGGACGCGTCGCTGATGCGCCACATCATCACCCGCGGCGCGGTCACCGCTGCGGGCGCAACCGGCGCCTGGGCGATCGGGAGGTGGACGCCGGGCACCGAGCGGCGGACGGCCACCATGGGGCTGACCGCCCTGGTCGGAACGCAGTTGGTGCAGACGCTCCTGACGCGGCGGCACAGCCCACTGGTGGTGGCAACTGCACTGGGCAGCGCGGTGGTGTTGGTCGGAATCGTCCAGACCCCGGTCATCAGCCAGTTCTTCGGGTGCACGCCACTGGGCCCGGTCGCCTGGGCCGGGGTGGGCGCCGCTACCGGCGCCGCCACTGCCCTTTCGCTGCTGGCGCCGACTGCGCTGGCGAAAACGATCGGAGTCGCCGACGTCGATACCGGTTAGCGGCCCTGCAGCAAGACAGCCGCCCCGCGGCTACCCCAGCACCTTCCCGTAGGTCTGCCGGCCCATCAGGTAGGTCGCCTCGACCGCGACGTCGCGCAGGTCGGTCGGCGGCACCCGACGTGGATTGTGCGAGAGCACCACCAGATCGGCGTACTTGCCTTGCTCCAGGCTGCCGATCTCGGTGTCCAGCCGCAGCTGCCAGGCAGCGTTCAACGTCTGCGCCCGCAGCGCCGCGTCGACACTGATGCGCTGCTCGGGGGCCAGCACCCGGCCGCCGCTGCCCTTGGCGACCCGGTTCACCGCGGTGGCGATGTTGCCGATCGGGTCGGGCGGGGTGACGGTGCCGTCGTTGTGGAACGAAACGCGCAGCCCCGCATCGAAAGCCGAGCGCGCCGACATCCAGTGTGCCCCGTGATCCGGACCGAATAGCTTGTCCACCAACACATCTCCCCAAAAGTAGATGTGCTCGATGAACAGGCTCGGGGTGACACCCAGGCGCGCGGCGCGGGCGAACTGATCGGGCCGCATGGCGCCGACGTGTTCGAGCCGGGGCCGCAGTGCCGGCGGCACCTGCGCCTGTTCGAAGGCGTCCAGCACGACGTCGATCGCGGCGTCACCATGCACATGGCAGGAGACCTGCCAGCGCTGATCGATGAACGCCTTCGCCAGCTGCTGGATCTGCTCGGGCGGGTAATTCATCCCGCCGCGATGATCGGGGCCCAGCCCCATGCGCGCCGTGGTGGCGTTGGTCAGGTACGGGAACGTGGTGAAGATGTTGCCCTGCCACGGCGATCCGTCGGCCCAGATCTTCATCCCGATCTTGTCGAACAGCACGTCCGCGCCGGCCCGCTTGCCGCGCACATTGTTCGAATCCTCGGCAAGCTCGGCCGTCCCGATCTCATAGGCACGCACGCGCACCGCGCAGTCGGACTGCTGGGCCAGCTTGCCGAACACCTCGGATTGCGAACGCGCATCGTAGGAATGCTCGGTGGCGGTCGCGATACCCGCGCGGGCCAGCTGGGCGTAGGCCCAGCGCAGGTTGTCGCCGGCGTTGGCCATGATCGCACCGGAGAACGGCGCGGTCAGCGCCATCAGCGCCGCCGCCTCGCGCACCTCGCCACTCAGCTGCCCGTCGGGGCTGTGCAGATACTGCGCCCCGGCCGGGTTGGGGGTGGTCTTGGTGATCCCGGCCGCGGCGAACGCGGCGGTGTTGGCGTAGCCGGCGTGGCCGCTGTTGGTGATGATGACGACGGGGTTGTGCGGGGCCAGCCGGTCCAGCTCGGTGCGGGTGAACGGCCCCAGTCCGGTCTGCAGCAGCGGGTCCACCCCGTTGAGCAGGATCGGCTGGCCCTTGGGCGTGTCGGCTACGGCCTCGTTGAGCTTTTCGAACACGCCGCCGGCGGTCGAGACCGTGAACGGCCGCACATCGATGGCCGGCGGCGCCAAGGTGGTGCCCATCTCGAACGGGTGGCCGTGCGGTTCCACGAACGCCGGCAGCAAGGCCCGCCCGCGCAGGTCGATGACCTTGGTCTCCGACCCTCGCAGCGCCAGCACCTCATCGGCCGTGCCCACCTTGCTGATCCGCGCTCCGGTAACCGCGAGTGCCTCGGCCTCAGGACGCCCCGGCGCCACTGTCACCACCGGACCGCCGATGAAGATGGTGTCGGCGCCCGGGCCGCGCGATCCGCATCCCGCGAGCCCGCCGACTGCCGTGCCGGCCGCCGCAGCGGCCATCCCCGCCAGGAACCGTCGCCTGCTCGTCGTCACCGTGTGTCTGTTCTTCCTCAGTCGCAGTCGACCGCCGCCGCCCACGGCCTTATGCGGTTCACGCGACGAGTATGGCAGCGACCCGCCCGCTTCCACCGACCAGCCACCCGGGGGCGGCATCAGGTCAGGTCGTCGTGGTCACCGCGCGCCCACGCGGCGTGCCGGTCCGCCGAGAACCGGACCGCGGCGGCGCCGTCGGTGTCGATAGCGTTGTCCACCAGCCCGTAAATACGGTCGAAGCGCAGGTCCGCCAGGGTGTCGGCCATCCGGTGCGCCACCGCGGCCGACAACGGAATCCGATTCGGATAGCTGCGCAGGAAGGCCACGGTGCGCCGGTCCGGGTTCGGGAAGATGGTGTCGCCGACCAGCAGCACACCGCGCCCGTCGGCGCCGTCGTCCCAGCAGGCCACCGCACTGCCGGGAAAGTGGCCGCCGACCTCGATGACCGCCAGCGTCGGCGTGAGCTGCAACCGGCCCGACCAGTAGCTGATCACCGGGTCCGGTCGCATCACCCACGGCGCGTCGGCGGCGTTGACATACACCGGCACCCCACCGAGCCGGCGGCTCCACTGGACCTGCGCGCCGAACATGTGCGGATGGCTCGCGACGATCCCAACGACTGGGCCGTGCTCGGTCACCGCGGCCACCGCGGCATCGTCGAGAAAGCCTGAAGGGTCCCACAGCACGTTTCCGCCCGCGGTGCACACCAGCTTGCCGAGCTGACCGATGCCGACCGGCGGGGTGCTGCCGATCGCGATCAGCCCGGGTTCCAGGGTGGCAACGGTGGATCGCACACCCTCAGCGGCCAGCTCCTCAAGCGTGGCCCACTGCTGACCCGCGGCCGGCACCCACTGCCGCTCGTCGGCGCAGATCGCGCAGACATCCGGCGTGGCATCGTGCTCGACGCCGCATGTCCGGCACAGCCAGAACACGCGGCCGGCTCCGCTTTAGACTGTGAAGCCGACGGCGCGCATCATCTCGCGGCCCTCGTCGGTGATCTTGTCCGGTCCCCAGGCCGGCTCCCACACCCAGGACAGGTCGAGCTTTTTGACCAGGCCCGCGCCCACGGTCGCGTTCTCGACCTGCTCGGCGATCATGTCCTGCAGCGGGCAGGCCGGCGAGGTGAGCGTCATGGTCACCACGGCGGCGGAACCGTCCTCGTCCTGCCGGATCGACAAGTCATAGACCAGTCCCAGGTCCATGACGTTGATGCCGATCTCGGGGTCGATGACATCGTGCATCGACTCTTCGACCTCGGCGAGCAGCTCCTCGGGTGCGGTTTCGCTCATTGCTTCATCTCCTGGGTTGTCACACTGGCGGATGCCAGCGCGTGTTCTTCCGTATTCGCGAGCGCTTGGGCCAGCGCGTCTTTGAACGCCATCCAGCCGAGCAGCGCGCACTTGACCCGCGCCGGGTACTTGGCCACCCCGGCGAACGCGACACCGTCGCCGAGCACGTCCTCGTCGCCCGCCACGGTCCCCCGCGACGAGATCATCTCGTGGAACGCGTCGAACTTTGACAAGGCTTGCGGCACAGTCAATCCGATCACCTCGGAGGCCAGCACTGAGGTGGCCGCCTGCGAGATCGAGCAGCCCTGCCCGTCGTAGGAGATGTCGGCGATCTGCTCACCGCCGGCCGACAGCGCCACCCGCAGCGTCAACTCGTCACCGCAGGTCGGGTTGACGTGGTGCACCTCGGCGCCGTACGGCTCCCGCAGACCGCGGTGCTGCGGGTGCTTGTAGTGATCGAGGATCACTTCCTGATAGAACTGCTCCAGACGCATCCGGTCACACTCCGCCGAAGAATTTCACGGCCCGGCGGATTCCCGCCAGCAGTCGCTCGACCTCGTCATGGGTGTTGTACACCGCGAACGACGCCCGGGCGGTGGCCGCCACATTGAACTTGCGGTGCAACGGCATGGCGCAGTGGTGGCCCACCCGCACCGCGACACCGTCGTCGTCGAGCACCTGCCCGACATCGTGGGCGTGCACGCCGTCGATCACGAACGAGACGGGCGACCCGCGGTCGGTCATCGTCGTCGGCCCGACGATGCGCACCCCGTCGATTTCAGCGAGGCCCTCGAGGGTGGCGGCCACCAGCTCGTGCTCGTGAGCCTCCACCACGTCCATCCCGATCGCGTCCAGGTAGCGCGCGGCCGCGGCCAGCCCGACCACCTGCGAGGTCATCGGTGTACCGGCCTCGAAACGTTGCGGCGGCGGCGCGTACGTGCTCGTTGACATCGTCACGGTCTCGATCATCGATCCGCCGGTGAGGAACGGCGGCAGCGCCGCCAGCAGCTCGCGGCGGCCGTAGAGCACCCCGATGCCGTTGGGGCCCAGCATCTTGTGACCCGAGAACGCCGCGAAATCAACACCGAGTCCATGCAGGTCGACCGGCTGGTGCGGCACGGACTGGCAGGCGTCCAACACGGTCAGCGCGCCGACGGCCTTGGCTCGCGACACCAGTTCGGCGACCGGCGCCAGTGCCCCGGTCACATTCGAATGATGGGTGAACGCAACGACTTTCACCCGCTCATCGAGCTTGAGCGAGTCCAGGTCGATACGCCCGTCGGGCGTCACCTCGTACCACCGCAACGTCGCACCGGTGCGCCGCGCCAGCTCCTGCCACGGAATCAGGTTGGCGTGGTGCTCCAGCTCGGTGGTGACGATGACGTCGCCCGGGCCGACCGCGTTCTCCAAGCGGTCGTCGCCGAGCGCATAGGACACCAGGTTCAGCGATTCGGTGGCGTTCTTGGTGAACACCAACTCGTCCGGGCCGGCGCCCACGAAGCTCTCGATGGCGGACCGACCGTCCTCGTAGGCGTCGGTGGCCTCCTCCATCAGCTGATGCGCGCCGCGGTGCACCGCACCGTTGGAGTTCAGCAGGAAGTCCCGCTCGGCGTCGAGCACCTGCAGCGGGCGCTGCGAGGTGGCGCCGGAATCGAGATAGGCCAGTCGGCTTCCGCCGCGCATGACGCGATTCAGGATCGGGAAGTCCGCCCGGATCGCGTCCAGGTCCGGCGCCGCCGGACGACTGACCGAAAGTGTCATGCTCAGGCCTCCGCCGCGGCCTCGGCCTGGGTGAAGCGCTCGTAGCCGTTCTCCTCCAGCTCGTTGGCCAGTTCCGGGCCGCCGGACTCGACGATGCGCCCGCCAGCGAAGACGTGCACGAACTGCGGCTGGATGTAACGCAGGATGCGGGTGTAGTGCGTGATCAGCAGTACGCCGCCGTTCTCGGCGTCCCGGTAGCGGTTCACGCCTTCGCTGACCACCCGCAGCGCGTCGACGTCCAGACCCGAGTCGGTCTCGTCGAGGATGGCGATCTTGGGCTTGAGCAGGCTCAACTGCAGGATCTCGTGGCGCTTCTTCTCCCCGCCGGAGAAGCCCTCGTTGACGTTGCGCTCGGCGAAACCGGAGTCGATACCCAGCTCGGCGAAGGCCGCCCGCTGCTCCTTGATCCAGGCGCGCAGCTTCGGTGCCTCCCCGCGTACCGCGGTCACCGCGGTGCGCAGGAAGTTCGACATCGACACCCCCGGCACCTCGACCGGATACTGCATCGCCAGAAACAGGCCGGCCCGAGCACGCTCGTCCACGGTCATCTCCAGCACGCTCTCACCGTCGAGGGTGATCGACCCGGAAGTCACCGTGTACTTGGGGTGGCCGGCGATCGCGTACGACAGGGTGGACTTGCCCGACCCGTTCGGGCCCATCAGGGCATGCGTCTCACCGGAGTTCACCGTCAGGTCGACGCCGTGCAGGATCGGGATCGCCGAGCTGCCGTCGGCGCCGCCCGGCGACACACTCACGTGCAGATCCTTGATTTCCAGTGTGCTCATTGCTGTTTCGTGTCCTTTAAGTCGTTTACTTGTTCTCGGTGATCGCGAGTTCACGCTCGACGGCGTCGGTGAGGCGCTCCTGGATGAAGGCCACCGGGATCTTGGAGATGATCTCGCCGAAGAAACCGCGCACGATCAGGCGCCGGGCCTGGTCTTCCGGGATGCCGCGGGCCTGCAGGTAGAACAGCTGTAGGTCGTCGAATCGGCCGGTGGCGCTGGCGTGGCCGGCCTGGACGATCTCGCCGGTCTCGATCTCCAGGTTGGGGATCGAATCCGCCCGGGCACCGTCGGCCAGGATCAGATTGCGGTTCACCTCGAAGGTGTCGGTGCCCACGCCGGCCGCGCGGATCAGCACGTCGCCGACCCAGACGGTGTGCGCGTCCGGCCGTGCCGAATCCGGGTCGCCCTGTAGCGCACCCTTGTAGAGCACGTTGGAGCGGCAGTTGGGCTGGCTGTGGTCGACCAGCAGCCGCGATTCGAGGTGCTGGCCGTCGTCGGCGAAGTACAGGCCGAGCAGCTCGGCGTCGCCGCCCGGTCCGTCGAACCGGACCCGCCCGGTCAGCCGCACCAACTCGCCGCCCAGCTGTACCGCGGTGTGGCGCAGCACCGCGTCCTTGCCGAGCACCGCGTGGTGCATGCTGACGTGCACCAGGTCGTCGGCCGCTGCCTCGATGATCCACACCACCGTGAGCTGCGCAGCATCGCCGACGACGAATTCGACGTTGTCGGCATAGGTTCCGCTGCCCCGCACGTCGATTACCACCGTCGCGCGGGACAGTTCCTCGGCGCGCAGCTGCAGATGCCCGTAGGCGGTGGCACCCGCACCGGGACCGGTGACGGTGATGGTGATCGGTTCCTCGACGCTGGTGTCCTTGGGAACGGTGACCACCGTCGCGTCGCCGAACGCCGAGAAAGCTTGGGCAGCAATACGATCCGCGGGCACACCGGCTGCACCCAGCCGGTCGTCGCCGCGCTGCACGGTCTCGGTCCGCACCGCCGTGTCCGCGGAAACCTCGATCGTGGCGGAGGCGTCGGCGACCGCGGAGCCGTCGTGCAGGCCACGCAGCCGGCGCAGCGGGGTGAACCGCCATGCCTCGTCGCGACCGTGCGGCACCTCGAAGGCGTCCACGTCGAACGAGGTGAACGCGGTGCCCTTGTTGATGCTTTCGGCGGCCTCGGTGAGGTTGGCAGCCGGGTTTGGACTCAAACCAGTCGAAGCCACTAGCCCACCGAGCCTTCCATTTGCAGCTGGATCAGCTTGTTGAGCTCCAGCGCGTACTCCATCGGCAGTTCCTTGGCGATCGGCTCGACGAAGCCGCGCACCACCATCGCCATCGCCTCGTCCTCGGTCAGGCCCCGGCTCATCAGGTAGAACAGCTGATTCTCGCTGACCTTCGACACGGTGGCCTCGTGGCCCACGGTGACGTCGTCTTCTCGGATGTCGACGTAGGGGTAGGTGTCGCTGCGGCTGACGTCGTCGACCAGCAGCGCGTCACACTTCACGCTGGACTTCGCCCCCTGCGCGCCCTTGTGGATCTCCACCAGGCCCCGATAGGAGGATCGGCCGCCGCTGCGCGCCACCGACTTCGAGACGATGTTGGACGAGGTGTTGGGCGCCAGATGCAGCATCTTGGCGCCGGTGTCCTGGTGCTGGTCCTCGCCGGCGAACGCGACCGAGAGCACCTCGCCCTTGGCGTGCTCGCCGGTCATCCACACCGCCGGGTACTTCATGGTCACCTTGGAGCCGATGTTGCCGTCGACCCACTCCATCGTGGCGCCCTCTTCGGCCCGCGCCCGCTTAGTGACCAGGTTGTAGACGTTGACCGACCAGTTCTGGATGGTGGTGTAGCGGCAGCGGCCGCGCGGCTTGACGACGATCTCCACCACCGCCGAGTGCAGCGAGTCGCTCGAGTACACCGGGGCGGTGCAACCCTCGATGTAGTGCACGTAGGCGTCTTCGTCGACGATGATCAGGGTGCGCTCGAACTGGCCCATGTTCTCGGTGTTGATCCGGAAGTAGGCCTGCAGCGGGATGTCGACGTGCACACCCTTGGGCACGTAGATGAACGATCCGCCGCTCCACACCGCGGTGTTCAGCGCCGAGAACTTGTTGTCCCCGGCCGGAATCACGGTGGCGAAGTACTCCCGGAACAGCTCCTCGTGCTCTTTGAGCGCGGTGTCGGTGTCGAGGAAGATCACGCCCTGGGCTTCCAGGTCCTCGCGAATCTTGTGGTAGACGACCTCGGACTCGTACTGGGCCGCCACCCCACCGATGTAGCGCTGCTTCTCGGCCTCCGGGATGCCCAGCCGGTCATAGGTGTTGCGGATGTCCTCGGGCAGGTCCTCCCAGGTCTGGGCCTGCTTCTCGGTGGACCGGACGAAGTACTTGATGTTGTCGAAGTCGATGCCGGACAGATCCGAGCCCCAGTTGGGCATCGGCTTCTTCATGAACGTCCGGTAGGCCCGCAGCCGGGCCTCAAGCATCCACTCCGGCTCGTTCTTCTTCGCCGAGATGTCGCGCACCACGTCCTCGGACAGGCCACGCTGGGCGGCGGCGCCCGCGGCATCGGTGTCAGCCCAACCGTATTCGTACCGGCCCAGCGACGCGATCGTCTCTTCCTGGGTGCTCGGCTCGACCGCTGCTGCGGTGGCCTCCGGTGTGAGTGTCATGGTGACGCTCCTTCAGTGCTCGTGATGGCTTCGGCGCAGGCGGTGCGCCGAAGGTCGATCGGTGCTACTAGTGCTGTTTTTTGGCGGTCCCGGCCTTGCCGGGTTTGGCGGTCTTGCCGGCCCGGACGGACTTGGCGCTCTTGTTGATCAGCGGTACGTGGGTGGTGCAGACGTATCCGCCGTCGGCGATGGTCGCCAGCCGCTGCACGTGAGTGCCCAGCACTTCGGCCATCGCCTGCCGCTCGGCCCGGCACAGTTCCGGGAACTCCTTGGCGACATTGGCCACCGGGCAATGGTGCTGCAGGATTTGCACCCCGGGAACACCGCCCTCCACCCGCGCGGTGGAGGCGGCATAACCGGCGTCGGTCAGCGCCGCGGCGATCCGTTCGGCGGTGACCTCCAGATCCTCGTCGGCGTCGGTGTCAGCACCGGCGGCAACCTCGGCGACCTCGGACAAGATGGTGTCGATGCGCTGGCGGGCGAAGGCGACCACCGCGTCCTCGCCGCCGATCTCGCGCAGTTGGCGCATCGCGGCCACCGCCAGGTCGTCGTAGCGGTGCCCGAGCTTGCCCCGGCCGGCGGCGGTGAGCTGGAACCGCTTGGCCGGACGCCCGCGCCCCACCTGCTGCCAGGACGCCGGCGCGTGCGCCTCGGCGTCACCCATCTCGATCAGGGCGTCCAGGTGGCGCCGCACCCCGGCGGCCGACAGCCCCAGCTGGGCGCCGATCTCACCGGCGGTGATGGACCCGGACTCCATCAGCAGACGCACCACGGCCTGGCGGGTGGGGCCCTCGGGTGAATCATGGCTGCCGGCGAGGTCCGCGGCCGGCTGAGGCCCAGGCAATACCGCACCGCCGGGACGGTGCCCGGCGGATTCGGTGGCGGCGTTCGCCTCGGCCTTGAATTTCACAACACCAGTGTGACGCAATTCCGCGGCCGGGTCCAGAAAGGGTTACCTCAGTTCGGCCGGAATCGGCAGTTGCGCTGATCACACTCCGCTGTTGTCCGGACGGCCCCGAGGATCTCGGGGACGGGCCGTTACGCTGCTGGGATGGCAGCCCGCCGGCACTCGCTGAGCACGTCGATCGCGCATTTGCACGGCGACGAGCGCACCGTCGGCACTCCCCTCAACAACGCGGAACTGGTAGCGCTGCGGCGCACTCGCCTGTTCGGCGCGGCCGGCACCGTGCTGATGGCGATCGGTGCGCTGGGGGCGGGTGCGCGCCCGGTGATCCAAGACCCCACCTTCGGGGTACGGCTGCTGAACCTGCCGTCGCGGCTGCAGACGGTGGCGCTGACCATGACCACCACCGGGGCGGTGATGATGACGCTGGCCTGGCTGATGCTGGGCCGGTTCGCATTGAGCGGGCGGCGCCGGATGTCGCGCAGCCAGCTCGACCGCACGCTGCTGCTGTGGATGCTGCCGCTGCTGGTCGCGCCGCCGATGTACAGCAAGGACGTGTACTCCTACCTGGCGCAGAGTCAGATCTCCCGGCTGGGACTGGACCCCTACCGGGTGGGCCCGGCGCCGGCGCTGGGGCTCGACCACGTGTTCACCCTGTCGGTGCCCAGCCTGTGGCGGGAGACACCGGCTCCCTACGGACCGTTGTTCTTGTGGATCGGCCGCGGAATCTCCGCGCTGACCGGGGAGAACATCGTCACCGCGGTGTTGTGCCACCGGGTAGTGGTGCTGCTCGGTGTCGGGTTGATCGTGTGGGCGGTGCCGCGCCTGGCCGCACGCTGCGGGGTAGCCGAGGTCAGCGCCCTGTGGTTGGGCGCGGCCAATCCGCTGCTGCTGATGCACCTGGTCGCCGGCATCCACAACGAAGCGTTGATGCTCGGCCTGATGCTGACCGGCACGGAGTTCGCCCTGCGTGGGATCACCGTGGCCAAACCCCTGCTGCCGGGCCTGCGCCGGCCACCGCGGGAGTGGATGCCGCTGGCCGAGTTGATCTTCGGGGCGGTGCTGATCGCGATGTCGTCGCAGGTCAAGCTGCCGTCGCTGCTGGCGCTCGGATTCGTGGCGATGGCCCTGGGCTGGCGCTGGGGCGGCGACCTGCGGGCGTTCGTGCTCGCCGGGGTCGGGAGCAGCGCGGTGGCGGTGGCGGTGATGGGCGTGATCGGCTGGGCCAGTGGCCTGGGCTTCGGCTGGGTGTTCACCCTGGGCACCGCCAACGTGGTCCGCAGCTGGATGTCACCGCCGACGCTGCTCGCGCTGGGCACCGGTCAGGTCGGGATCCTGCTGGGCCTGGGCGATCACACCACCGCGGTGCTGTCGCTGACGCGTGGCATCGGTGTGCTGATCATCGCGGTGATGGTGATCTGGCTGCTGCTGGTGGTGTTCCAGGGCCGGCTGCATCCGGTCGGCGGGCTCGGCGTCGCGCTGGGCGTCACGGTGCTGCTGTTCCCGGTGGTGCAGCCCTGGTATCTGCTGTGGGCGATCATCCCGCTCGCCGCCTGGGCGACCCGCCCCGGTTTCCGGATCGCGGTGATCGCGGTGACGCTGGTGGTCGGCATCTTCGGCCCGACCGCCAACGGCGACCGCTTCGCACTGTTTCAAATCGTGGACGCCACCCTGGCCAGCGCCGTCGTGGTGCTGGCGTTGTTCCTGCTGACCTACCGGCATCTGCCGTGGCGGGAGTTGCCGGACGAGCCCGGCGGTTCGGCGAGGCTCGACGGAGGAGAGACGAAGCCGGAACCGCCGCAAGGACCCGGCCGTGCCGGCGATGAGCCGACGCCGGGACCGACCCCGCGCTCCGCCGCCGTCGCCGACGCTTACGCTGATTCCCCGTGAGCTCAGCTGTCGCGGTGCGGTTGCGCGGAGTGCGCAAGCGTTACGGGGCCGGTCCAGCAGCGACCGAGGCGGTCGCCGGCCTTGATCTCGAGGTGCACACCGCCGAAGTCTTCGCGCTGCTCGGCCCCAACGGCGCCGGCAAGACGACGACGGTCGAGATGTGCGAGGGCTTCGTACGCCCCGACGCCGGCAGCATCGAGGTGCTCGGGCTGGACCCGGTCGCCGACAACGCCCGGCTGCGGGAACGCATCGGGGTGATGCTGCAGGGCGGCGGCGGCTACCCGGCGGCGCGCGCCGGCGAGATGCTCAAGCTGGTGGCGTCCTATTCGGCGAACCCGCTGGATCCGCAGTGGCTGCTGGACACCCTCGGCCTGACCGACGCCGCCCGCACCACCTACCGCAGGCTCTCGGGCGGCCAGCAACAGCGGCTTGCCCTGGCCTGCGCCTTGGTCGGGCGCCCGGAGCTGGTGTTCCTCGACGAGCCGACTGCCGGCATGGACGCCCATGCGCGCCTGCTGGTGTGGGAGCTGATCGACGCCCTGCGCCGCGACGGCGTGACCGTGGTGCTGACCACCCACCATCTTCGGGAGGCCGAGGAACTCGCCGACCGGCTGCTGATCATCGACCACGGCGCGGCGGTGGCCGCCGGGACGCCGCAGGAGTTGACCCGCAGCGGCGCCCAGGGTCAGGTGCGGTTCACTGCCCCTCCGCGCCTGGATCTGTCGTTGCTGATCACCGCGTTGCCGGAGGGCTACCGAGCCAGCGAGGTGCAACCCGGCGAATACCTCGTCGAAGGGCGGGTCGACCCGCAGGTGCTGGCCACGGTGACCGCCTGGTGCGCTCGCCTCGACGTGCTGGCCACCCAGCTGCGGGTGGAGCAGCGCAGCCTGGAGGACGTGTTCTTGGAGCTGACGGGACGGGAGCTGCGCGCATGACCACCTCGTTTCCGCCGGGCACCTTCACCCCCGACCCGCGGCCGGCCAGCGTGCCGGCCATGCTGGCCGCCCAGTACCGGCTGGAGCTGACCCTGCTGCTGCGCAACGGCGAGCAGCTGCTGTTGACCATGTTCATCCCGATCACCTTGCTGATCGGGATGTCGCTGCTGCCGCTGGGCCCGTTCGGCGAGGGCCACGCCGAGCGCGCCACCACCCTGCTGCCGGTGATCATGTCGCTGGCCGTGATCGCCACCGCCTTCACCGGCCAGGCGATCGCGGTGGCATTCGACCGCCGCTACGGCGCGCTGAAACGCCTGGGCGCCACCGCACTGCCGGTGTGGGGCGTGATCACCGGCAAATCACTGTCGGTGGCGACGGTGGTGCTGCTGCAGTCGGTGCTGCTCGGGCTGATCGGCGTGGCTCTGGGCTGGCGGCCGACGCTGATCGGGCTGGGTCTGGGGGCGGTGGTCATCGCGCTGGGCACGGCGTGCTTCGCAGCGTTGGGTCTGCTGCTCGGCGGCAGCCTGCGGGCCGAGATCGTGCTGGCCGTGGCCAACCTGCTGTGGTTCGTCTTCGGCGGGTTCTCGGCGCTGACGGTGGAGACCGATCTGGTGCCCGACCCGATCCGCTGGCTCGCCCGGCTCACCCCGTCGGGGTCGCTCACCGAGGCGCTGGCGCAGGCCCTGACCGTCTCGTTCGACTGGTTCGGCATCGCGGTGGTGGCGGTGTGGGGGCTGCTGGCCGGCGTCGGCGCGGTGCGCTGGTTCCGGTTCAGCTGAGCCGCCCACGCCTGAGCTACTACATGCTGTAGTTCCCGATCCTCTACGATCAGCCCGTGCGACCCTTCCTGATGCGCCTGGTGGATCTGCTGCCGGACCCGAGCCTGCGCACCCAGCGACTGCTGGCCGCCGCCGTCGTCTTCACCCAGGGCTTCATCTCCGTCACCGGTGCGATCGTCCGCGTCACCGCCTCCGGGTTGGGCTGCCCGACCTGGCCGCAGTGCTTCCCGGGCAGCTATGTCCCGGTGGCCGTGTCCGAGGTCCCGCGCATCCATCAGGCCATCGAGTTCGGCAACCGGATGGTGACCTTCGCGGTGGTCATCACCTCGGCGCTGGCGGTGCTGGCGCTGATCCGGGCGCGGCGGCGCCGCGAAGTGCTGGTCTACGCCTGGTTGATGCCGGGCTCCACGGTGCTGCAGGCCGTGATCGGCGGTATCACGGTGCGCACCGGGCTGGCCTGGTGGACGGTGGCCGTGCACCTGCTGGTCTCGATGCTGATGGTCTGGCTGGCGGTGCTGCTGTTTGTGAAGGTCGGCGAACCCGACGATGCGGTGGTGCGCCAGCGGGTGCCGGCGCCGCTACGCACTTTGACGGGGCTGTGCGCCATCACGCTGGCCGCGGTACTGGTGACCGGCACCTTGGTGACCGGCGCCGGACCGCACGCCGGCGACAAGAGCGCCACCCGCACGGTGGCCCGGCTCAAGGTCGAGGTGGCCACGCTGGCCCACCTGCACGAGTCCCTGTTGATCGCGTTCCTGGGGCTGCTGGTGGGTCTGGCGTTCGGGCTGGTCGCGGTGGGGGCGGCCAAGCCGGTGACCCGCCGGCTTGCCGTGGTCATCGCCCTGACCTTCGCGCAGGGGCTGATCGGCGTCATCCAATACTTCACCGGGGTGCCCGCCGTGCTGGTCATCCTGCACGTGGCGGGCGCCGTGCTGGTCACCGGCGCGAGCGCAGCCCTATGGGCGTCGCTGCGCGAGCGGACCGAGCCCGAGCCGCTCTAACGCCGCGGAGACCTCGACGGCGAACCGGCGCTGCGCCAGCTCACCTTCGCCGGCCGGGAGTTCGCTGAATCCCAGTTGCGGCGCAACGAGATCCAGTCCGACCAGCCGGGCGTCGGCGGCCGTTCCCGAGACGTCGGCGCGCGCGTAGAGCAACTCCTCGATGCGGATGCTCAAGCGTTCGGCAGCCGCGCGCAGGGCGGCGCGGCCGACATCCCACAGCTCGAAGTCCGGGTCGGGCCCGGCAGCGCCGAATGCGTGCGACCGGCCGGCGCCGAAAAACACCAGCGCGGTCTGAGCCGTCGCGCCGGGCGCTGTGGGCACCCCGTCGCATTGCAAGTCCGCCAGGTAGCGCGGGTCGGCGTTCCAGGCGACTACTTCCGGCGGGTTCAACAGGTGGCGCACCCGCGTGGTCCACGCCGCGAACTCAGCGCGCCGGTCCGGGTCGCCGGCCGAGCGCAGAATCACCAGGTCGGCCTCGAGGGTCTCCGGGTCATCCCAGGCCAGCCGCCGGGCCTGCAGCCCCCGGTGCCGCAGCGCGGCGAGCAGGCCCGCGTCGTCGTCGGAGCCGGGGCGCTCCTCGTGCCCGCGGCGCGGATCGCCCGCCAACACGATGCGCGGGTGGAAGATATCGGGCCGGGCCAGCTTCATGCAGACCTCACATTCGGAGATGATAGTCACCATGCACGCCGTGGAAATCGCCGCGACCGGCGGCCCAGAAGTCCTGAACGTAGTCGACCGACCGCAGCCCTCCCCCGCCGCCGGCGAGGTGTTGATCCGGGCCGAGGCGGTGGGGGTCAACTACATCGACACCTATTTCCGCTCCGGGACGTACCCGGCCGAGCTGCCGTTCGTGCTCGGCAGCGAAGCCGCGGGCACCGTGGCCGAAGTCGGCGCCGAGGTGACGACGCTGAGCGTCGGTGACCGCGTGGTGACCGCCGCCGCCACCGGGGCCTATGCGCAATACTGCACGGCCCCAGCATCTTTGGTGGCGCCGATCCCCGCCGGTGTCGACTCGGGTGTGGCGGCGGCCGTACTGCTCAAGGGCCTGACCGCGCACTACCTGATCACGTCGGTGTACCCGGTGCAACGCGGCGACACCGTCTTGCTGCACGCCGGCGCGGGCGGAGTGGGCCTGATCTTGACCCAGTGGGCCACGGCGCGCGGCGCACGGGTGATCACCACGGTCTCGACGCCGGCGAAGGCTGAGCTGTCCCGGCGGGCCGGCGCTGTCGAGGTGCTCGACTACCCCGGCCCGGACGCCGCCGCGTTCGGCGCCCGCATCCGGGAGTTGACCGACGGCGCCGGGGCTGCCGCGGTATACGACGGCGTAGGTGCGACGACGTTCGACGCCAGCCTGGCCAGCCTGGCGGTCCGGGGCACGCTGGCGCTGTTCGGTGCGGCCAGCGGACCCGTCCCGCCGGTGGATCCGCAGCGGCTCAATGCTGCGGGGTCGGTGTATTTGACCCGGCCGAACCTGGCTCACTTCACCCGCTCGGCGCAGGAATTCTCTTGGCGCGCAGGAGAGTTGTTCGACGCGATCGCGGCAGGCTCGATCGAGGTGACGGTGAGCCGGCGTTATCCGCTGGCCGAGGCGGCCGACGCGCACCGGGATCTGCAGGCCCGCAAGACCACCGGTTCGATCGTCCTGGTGCCCTAGCCGGCCTTCCAGCCTTCGGGCAGCAGTGGCAGCCGCGGACTTTCGCCGAATTCTGCCCCGGCCAGCCGGGTCAGCCCGGCTGCATTGACGCCCGGCGTTACGCTCCCGCTGCTCCCCAGCGGCCCCGCCCCTTGATCCGAGGCGTCGGCGCCGACTTTGATCACCGCGTCACCGTGGTCGCGCTTGATCGCGCGCCGGTGGCGGCGTGCGCGTGCTCGTGCGGCGGCTTCGGCCGCGACGGTGGCGAGATCCGGCTCCGCTGCTTTTCTGCTGGCGCTCGCCGGGGCGCTCGCCCCGGCGCCGGTACCGACCCGCGGGGTGGCGCCGGGCCCGCCACCGACCAGATACGGATAAGCGAATGCCTGGACAGCCGGGGGCGGCGTCGGGGCCGGTGGCGGGCTCGCCGGCGGGCCGGCCGGCGCCGCGGGCGAAGCCGTTGCCGGAGCGGCTGTGGCGGGGACCGCCGGGGCGCTGCTGACGACCGTCGGCAGGGCCGACGCCGACGGGACGGGCGCTGCCGCTGCGGCCACTGCCTCGGGAGGTGCGGGCAGGCTCGCCAAGCCGCCGAGCCCGCCGAGAGCGCCGACCGGGGCAGCCAACGCGCCGGTCGCGGCCGCCAGCAGGGGCGCCGACTGGCTCAGCGTTGCGGTGAACTGCGCCACGTGGGTCGGCCAGTCGAGCAGCGCCACGGCCAGCAGGTACTGCCACGCCGCCGTCGGGTCCTGCGTACCGGCGTATTGGAAGTTGGCCACCAGTTCCAGCGCTCGGGCGAGATACCACATCGGGTCGTTGGCGTTCGCGTAGTAGTCGTACACGTGCCCATTGATGGTTCCCGCCGTCGGATCCCAGTTGATGCCGACGTTCTTGAGCAGTTGCACGATCTCCTGGTTCAGCGGGTTGTCGACCTTGGGATCGTGCACCCCCGGGCCATTGGTGATGGGCGGCGCGGCGCTGGGGCGCGGGGTCGAGGCCACCGCCGAGCCCGCCACCGCCTCATAGCCGGCCATCGTGGCGGCGGCCTGCACCCACATCCGGACGTAGTCGGCTTCGTTGAGCGCGATCGGAATGGTGTTGATACCGAAGAAGTTCGTCGCGATCAGCACGCCGTGGGTGGCGTGGTTGGCCGCCAACTCCGGCAGCGTCGGCATCGCCGCCAGCGCGGCGCTATAGGCCGCCGCCGCCATCTGGCATTGCGCTGCGGCCACCGCACTGTCCGCGCCGGCGCGGCTCAGCCAGGCCAGGTACGGAGTGTGGGCAGCCAGATACTCCTCCGCGCTCGGCCCCTGCCAGGCTCCGGCTTCCACCGCGGCCAGGACAGCGGTCAGCTCCTGGGCCACCACGGTGTACTCGGCGCTCAGCGACGACCACGCCCCAGCCGCCGCCCACAACGGCCCGGCTCCGGGCCCAGCGCTCAACAGCGCCGAATGCAGCTCCGGCGGCGACGCCATCCACACCCCTGGCACGCCGAGTAACTTTAGTACAAGGAACTCTGGTTTTCGGCTACCCAAACTTAATTGTTTCCGTCGTCGTCCCAGCTGGCCGGCATCATCGGCTCCGTCGGCCCGTTGCCGAACACACCGGTCAGCCGGGTCATCCCTGCCGCAGCGAGCTGCCCTGCGGCCGCGCTGCCGGTGAAACCCAGCGGTCCGGCACCCCGGTCGGCGGCCAGCACCGGCTCCTCGTCGGGCAGCTGCCAGTCCGGGTCGACCTCCACCCCCATCGTCATGAACTGATCGGCGTGATCCTGCCTGGCGGCACGCCGACGGCGCCGGGCCTGCGCCCGTTCGCGATTGGCCTCGCGCGCCGCTGCCGCCGCGGCAGTGCTGTCGGGTTCGGGCGCCTTGCGTGCCGAACGCGCGGCGGCACCCATCCCCGATCCCGTACCGATACCGGGTCCGCCGATCAGGTAGGGCGGGACGAACGACGCCCCGGCCGGCGGCGGTGGCCCGGCCGCTGCCGGCGCGGCGCCCCCGGCCGCGCCCGCCGGTGCCGGCGGCGCGGGGGCCGATGCGCTGACCGATCCGGAAACCGCCGGCGCGGGCGGGACACTGCCCACCGTCGGCAACGCCTGCCCAGCCGTGTCGGCGGGCAGCGCAGCCATCGTCGGCGGCGTCGGCGGCAGGCCCGCCAGCCCGGCCAGCCCGGCGAAGCCGCCCACGGCGCCAACGGGGGCGACCATCACGCCGACCGCGACGGCGAGCAACTGGGGCGTTTGCCCCAGCGAGGTGGCGATCTCGGCGATGTGGGTCGGCCAATCGAACTCGGCGAGCTGGACCAGATACTGAAAGGCCAGTGCCGGATTGTGTTGGAGATACACGCCGAACTGTTGGAAGTCCTCGAACAACTCCAGCGACCGGACCAGCCAGAACATCGGCTGGCTGGGATCGGTGTACTGGTCGTACGGAATGCCGTTCATCATGGCGTGGCCGGGGCCCCAGTTGATCTGTCCATTGCTGGCGGTGTTCAGCATCTTGGCGATGAGCTGATCCAGCGGATTGTCGACGGTGGGGTCGGTGTCATCGTGGTCGTCCTGCGGCGTTGCGGCATCGGTTTTCGCGATCTGTGGCGCCGGCGGGATGTCGGGCACCGTGGCCACTGCCGCGCCACTGACTGCTTCATACGTCGCCATCGTCGTAGCCGCCTGCACCCACATCCGCGCATAGTCGGCCTCATTGACCGCGATCGGAATGGTGTTGATCCCAAAGAAATTCGTCGCCACCAGCACACCGTGCACCGCGTGATTGGCCGCCAGCTCCGCCAACGTCGGCATCGCGGCTAACGCCGTCGTATACGCGGCGGCCGCCGTCTCAGACTGCGCCGCCGCAGCAGCACCGTCCGCACCGGCTTGGTTCAGCCACGCCAGATACGGAGCGTGCGCGGCCACATACGACTGTGCGCTCGGCCCCTGCCACGTCCCGGCCTGCACGGCCCCCAGTACCGCCATGAGCTCGCCGGCGACCGCTGTGTACTCCGCGCTCAGCGCCGACCACGCCGCTGCGGAGGCCAGCAGTGGGCCCGGTCCCGCGCCGGCACTCAACAGCGCCGAGTGCACCTCCGGAGGAGATGCCATCCATACCGGCGACGCGGCGGTCACAGCTGGGCGCCCGCCAGCTTGTTGAATATGATTGTCATTATCGTCGATTGAATAACCGTCGCGGCCACCGGCGCAAGATGTTCCACCCTCGCGTTACCTGGACTAATGCTGTGAGGCTGAATCGAGCTGCCTGGCACGATCGGTCACATGCCGATTCCGCAGTTCATCGTCGACCTCCGGGCCGCCATCGGCCACGCCCGGCTCTGGCTGATCGGCGTGACGGCAGTGGTGATCCGCGACGATGAGGTGCTGCTCATCGAGCGGGCGGATAACGGCATCTGGGCGCCGGTCACCGGGATCGTCGACCCCGGTGAGGAGCCGGCCGACGCCGCGGTCCGCGAAGTCGCCGAGGAGACCGGTGTCACCGCGGTGCCGGAACGCCTGGTCTGGGTGCACGCCACCGCGCCGGTGACTCACGCCAACGGGGATCACGCCCAGTACCTCGACCACGTCTTCGCCATGCGCTGGGTGGCCGGCGAGCCCTACCCGGCCGACGATGAGAGCACCGATGCGCGGTGGTGCGCGCTGGCGGCGCTACCGGAGATGCCGGAACGGATGCGGCAACGCATCGCAGCCGTGCTCAACGTGCACGGCGAGACCCGCTTCGAGTGGAACGGTGGGTCTTAGAACAGCGTGGGCAAGCCGATGGCCGAGTCCACCGCCAGTGCGCAGAACACCACCGCGAGGTAGTTGTTCGACTGCAGGAACAGCCGCAGCGGCTTGACCGGCTCCCCGCGGCGCACCCCGGCATAGAGCTGGTGGGCCATGGCCAGGAACCAGACCCCGGCCAGGAACGCCACTGAGGCGTACAGCCAGCCGGCGGCGGGCACCAGCGCCAGTGTGGCGGCCACCGTCGCCCAGGTGTAGACCACGATGCGGTGCGTGACGACGCGCTCGGTGGCGACCACCGGCAGCATCGGCACCCCCGCCGCCGCGTAGTCGTCCTTGTAGCGCATCGCCAGCGCCCAGGTGTGCGGCGGAGTCCAGAAGAAGATCACCAGGAACATCACCAGCGCCGGCCAGCCGATGGTGCCGGTCACCGCCGACCAGCCGATCACCACCGGCATGCAACCGGCCGCCCCGCCCCAGACCACGTTCTGCGAGGTGTGCCGTTTGAGCAGCATCGAATAGACCAGCACGTAGAAGGCGATGGTGGCCACCGCCAGCAGGCCCGAGACCAGGTAGGTGGTGCGCCACAGCCAGACGAACGAGATGGCACCGAGCACCAGACCGAACACCAGCGCGTTGCGCGTCGGGACGGCATCGCGGGCCAGCGGCCGGCGCGCGGTGCGCTTCATCACCTTGTCGATGTCGGCGTCGACCACGCAGTTCAGGGCGTGCGCGCCCGCGGCGGCCAGCATCCCGCCGATCAGCGTGTTGAAGATCAGCAGCGGATTCACCGTGCCGCGGTCGGCCAACAGCATCGCCGGAATGGTCGTCACCAGCAGCAACTCGATGATCCGTGGCTTGGTCAACGACAGGTACGCCAGGAAGGTGGAACGTATTGCGCGTATTCGGCGCGGCGCGGCGCGCTCGCGAATACTCACGTGATGACTCCTCAGATGGCAGCAGCGACGCCAGCGTCTACTACGGACGATGGTAGACCGCGCAGCCGGGTCGACCGAATCGCAGGGTCGATTCATGGGTAATACACACGCCGACCGGACCTGCAACACTACCCGGCCCCCCACTAGGGTGAGAACCAACCAGGCTTGCCTAAACACATCCCGAAGATGAGGACTTCACGTTCGTGACCACTGCTGCAGAGATCTCCGCCCTCACCCAAGCCCACCACCCCGACGACTGGGCCGAGATCGACTCGGTCGCCGTCGACACCGCCCGGGTGCTGGCCGCCGATGCGGTGCAGAAGGTCGGTAACGGCCACCCCGGCACCGCGATGAGCCTGGCGCCGCTGGCGTACACCCTGTTCCAGCGGGTGATGCGCCACGACCCCTCCGACACGCACTGGCTGGGCCGCGACCGGTTCATCCTGTCCTGCGGGCATTCGAGTCTGACGCTCTACATCCAGCTCTACCTGGGCGGTTTCGGGCTGGAGCTGTCCGACATCGAGTCGCTGCGGACCTGGGGTTCCAAGACGCCGGGGCACCCGGAGTTCCGCCACACCAAGGGGGTGGAGATCACCACCGGTCCGCTGGGGCAGGGTCTGGCCTCCGCGGTCGGGATGGCGATGGCCGCCCGCTACGAGCGCGGGCTGTTCGACCCCGACACCGCCCCCGGCCAGAGCCCGTTCGATCACTACATCTACGTGATCGCCTCGGACGGCGACATCGAAGAGGGCGTCACCAGTGAGGCGTCGTCGCTGGCCGCGGTCCAGCAGCTGGGCAACCTGATCGTGTTCTACGACCACAACAAGATCTCCATCGAAGACGACACCAACATCGCGCTGTGCGAGGACACCGCGGCCCGCTATGAGGCCTACGGCTGGCACGTGCAGCGAGTCGAGGGCGGCGAGAACGTGACCGGCATCGAGGAGGCCATCGCCAAGGCGAAGGCCGTCACCGACAGGCCCTCGTTCATCGAGCTGCGCACGATCATCGGCTATCCGGCGCCGAACCTGATGAACACCGGCAAGGCGCACGGCGCGGCACTCGGCGACGACGAGGTGGCCGCCACCAAGTCCGCGCTCGGATTCGACCCGGACAAGTCCTTCGACGTTCGCGAGGACGTGATCACCCACACCCGCGGGCTGGTGGGCCGCGGCAAGGCGGCGCGGGACGAGTGGCAGGCCCAGTTCGAGTCATGGGCGGCCCGGGAGCCGGAGCGCAAGGCACTGCTGGACCGGTTGACCGCTGGTGAGCTGCCGGACGGCTGGGACGCCGACCTGCCGTACTGGGAGCCCGGCTCCAAGGAGATCGCGACCCGCGCCGCGTCCGGCAAGGTGCTCAATGCGGTGGGGCCGAAGCTTCCCGAATTGTGGGGCGGCTCAGCCGATCTGGCGGGCAGCAACAACACCACGATGGACAATGTCAAGTCGTTCGGCCCGGCGTCGATCTCCACCAAGGACTACACCGCCGACCCGTACGGGCGCACCCTGCACTTCGGGGTCCGCGAGCACGCGATGGGCTCGATCCTGTCGGGCATCGTGCTGCACGGCCCGACCCGCGCCTACGGCGGCACCTTCCTGCAGTTCTCCGACTACATGCGGCCGGCGGTGCGGCTGGCCGCGTTGATGGACATCGACACCATCTATGTGTGGACCCACGATTCGATCGGCCTGGGCGAAGACGGCCCCACCCACCAGCCGATCGAGCACTTGGCGGCGCTGCGTGCCATCCCCCAACTGTCGGTGGTGCGTCCGGCCGATGCCAATGAGACCGCTTACGCCTGGCGCACCGTGCTGGCCCGCGGCGCGGACAGCGGGCCCGTCGGGCTGATCCTGACGCGTCAGGGCCTGCCGATCCTGGAGGGCACCGACCCCGAGGGGGTCGCGCGCGGCGGTTATGTGCTCGGCGATCCCGGCACCGAGCGGCCCGACGTGGTGCTGATCGCCACCGGGTCGGAGGTACAGCTCGCCGTGGCAGCACAGAAGCTGTTGGCGGACAAGGGCATCACTGCCCGCGTGGTGTCGATGACCTGTCTGGAGTGGTTCGAGTCGCAGCCGGTCGAGTATCGCGACGCGGTACTGCCGCCCGCGGTGTCGGCGCGTGTCGCGGTGGAAGCCGGTGTCGCGCAGTGCTGGCATAAACTGGTAGGTGACACCGGGGAAATCGTCTCGATCGAGCACTACGGCGAGTCCGCCGACTACAAGACGCTGTTCCGTGAATTCGGTTTCACTCCGGAGGCCGTCGTCGCCGCCGCCGAACGAACCCTGGAGCGATGAAGCAAACCGTGGCCGCATGACGGCCGATTGAGAAGGAGCGCAACATGACTCAGAACGAAAGGCTCGCCGCTCTGAGCGCCGCCGGCGTATCGGTGTGGCTCGACGATCTGTCCCGCGACCGGCTGACGTCGGGCAACCTGGCCGAGTTGGTCGCCACCCGCAGCGTCGTCGGGGTGACCACCAACCCGACCATCTTCCAGAAGGCCCTGGAGAAGGGCCATGCCTACGACAAGCAGCTGGCCGAACTGGCCGCGCGCGGCGCCGACGTCGACGCGGTGATCCGCACTGTCACCACCGACGACGTGCGCAACGCGTGTGACGTGTTGACCAAGGCGTGGGAGGCCTCCGACGGCGTCGACGGCCGGGTGTCGATCGAAGTCGACCCCCGCCTGGCCCATGACACCGACAAGACCGTCGCGCAGGCCGTCGAGCTGTGGAAGATCGTCGACCGGCCCAACCTGTTCATCAAGATCCCGGCCACCAAGGCCGGACTGCCGGCCATCACCGCGGTGCTGGCCGAAGGCATCTCGGTCAACGTCACGCTGATCTTCTCCGTCGAGCGGCACCGAGAGGTGATGGACGCCTACCTGGCCGGCCTGGAAGCGGCCAAGGCCGCCGGGCACGATCTGGCCAAGATCCATTCGGTGGCGTCGTTCTTCGTCTCCCGGGTGGACACCGAGGTGGACAGCCGGCTCGAGAAGATCGGTTCGGCGGACGCCCTGGCGCTGCGCGGAAAGGCCGGCGTGGCCAACGCCCGACTGGCCTACGCCGCCTACGAGGAGGTCTTCGCAGGTGAGCGCTTCGCGGCGTTGGCGGCGCACGGCGCCCGGGTGCAGCGCCCGCTGTGGGCCTCGACCGGGGTCAAGAACCCGGACTACCCGGACACCCTGTACGTCACCGAGTTGGTGGCCCCGCACACCGTCAACACCATGCCGGAGGCGACGATAGAGGCGGTGGCCGACCACGGCGATGTCACCGGCAACACCATCGCCGGTACCGCTTCATCGGCCCAGCAGGTCTTCGACCAACTCTCGGCGGTGGGCATCGATCTGACCGACGTGTTCCTGGTGTTGGAGAACGAGGGCGTGGACAAGTTCGAGGTCTCCTGGGGAGAACTGCTGGACGCCACCGCGTCGCAGCTCGACGCCGCCAAGTGACCTGATCGTGGGCGCAGGCGCAGCGCGAAGCAGTGCCGCGGGGTGGCGCAACCCCCTGCGGGACAAGCGGGACAAGCGCCTGCCTCAGATCGCCGGCCCGTGCGGCGTGGTGATCTTCGGGGTGACCGGCGACCTGGCCCGGCGCAAGCTGATGCCGGCCATCTATGACTTGGCCAACCGCGGGCTGCTGCCTCCGACATTCGCCCTGGTCGGCTTCGCTCGCCGGGACTGGGCCGACCAGGATTTCGTCGACGTCGTCTACCAGGCCGTCAAGCAGCACGCCCGGACACCGTTCCGTCAGGTCGTGTGGGACCGGTTGGCTGCCGGATTCCGTTTCGTGACAGGCACCTTCGACGATGATGCCGCTTTCGCCCAGCTGGCCGAGACGCTGGAGAAGCTGGACGCCGAGCGCGGCACCGGCGGCAACCACGCCTTCTATCTGTCGATCCCGCCCGACGCGTTCCCGGTGGTGTGCGAGAAGCTGCACGCCAGCGGGCTGGCCCGCCCGCGGGAGGGCCGCTGGAGCCGGGTGGTGATCGAAAAGCCGTTCGGTCACGACCTCTCCAGCGCGGTCGAGCTCAACAGCGTGGTCAACAGCGTCTTCCCGGAGGAGTCGGTGTTTCGCATCGACCACTACCTGGGCAAGGAGACGGTCCAGAACATCCTGGCGCTGCGGTTCGCCAACCAGCTGTTCGACCCGATCTGGAACGCGCACTACGTCGACCATGTGCAGATCACCATGGCCGAAGACATCGGCCTGGGGGGTCGGGCCGGCTACTACGACGGCATCGGCGCCGCCCGCGATGTGATTCAGAACCACCTGCTGCAGTTGCTGGCCCTGACCGCCATGGAGGAGCCGGTGAGCTTCTCCCCCGCCGAGCTGCAGGCCGAGAAGATCAAGGTGCTCTCGGCGACCAAACTGGCGCTGCCGCTGGATGAAACCACCTCCCGCGGGCAGTACACGGCCGGCTGGCAGGGCGGCGAGCACGTCGTCGGTCTGCTCGAGGAGGAGGGGTTCGCCGCGGACTCCCGCACCGAGACCTATGCGGCCATCACGCTGGAGGTCGACACCCGGCGTTGGGCCGGGGTGCCGTTCTATCTGCGCAGCGGCAAGCGACTGGGGCGTCGTGTCACCGAGATCGCGCTGGTGTTCAAGCAGGCGCCGCACCTGCCGTTCGACGCCACCATGACCGATGAGCTGGGCAAGAACGCCCTGGTGATCCGGGTGCAGCCCGACGAGGGGATCACCCTGCGATTCGGATCCAAGGTGCCCGGCCATCTCATGGAAGTCCGCGACGTCAACATGGATTTCTCCTACGGCTCGGCGTTCTCCGAGGATTCACCGGAAGCCTACGAACGGCTGATTCTCGACGTGCTGCTCGGTGAGCCGTCGCTGTTCCCGGTCAACGCCGAAGTCGAATTGTCTTGGCAGATACTCGATCCGGTTCTCGAGAACTGGGAGCAGCACGGCAGACCCGAGCCCTATGAGGCCGGTACCTGGGGTCCGCGGTCGTCGTTCGAGATGCTGGAGCGCTCCGGGCGGGAATGGCGGCGCCCGTGATTGTCGAACTGCCGGACACCACCACCAACGCAATCAACAAGAAGCTCGACGAGTTACGCGAGCAGGTCGGCGCGGCCACCACCGGCCGGGTGCTGAGCCTGATCATCGCGATCGAGAACGACACGCTGCTCGACGAGTCCATCGCCGCGGCCAATATGGCCAGCCAGGAGCATCCCAGCCGGGTGATCGTGGTGATAACCGACGACACCGATGCCCGCGACGCCCGCCTGGACGCCCAGCTGCGGATGTTCGGCGACGCCGGCGCCGGCGAGGTGGTGGTGCTGCGGCTGTCGGGCCCGCTCGCCGGCCACGCCGATGCGGTCGTGGTGCCGTTTCTGTTGCCCGACATCCCGGTGGTCGCGTGGTGGCCCGAGATCGCGCCGTCGGCACCGGCCGCCGACCCGCTGGGCGCCCTGGCGCTGCGTCGGATCACCGACGCCACCAACAGCCCGGATCCGCTGGCGGCGATCAAGGGCCGGCGGGGCGGCTACACCGCCGGCGACACCGACCTGTCCTGGAGTCGCATCACCTACTGGCGGGCGCTGCTGGCGTCGGCGGTGGATCAGCCGCCGTATGAGCCGATCCGCTCGGCGCTGGTATCGGGACTGTCGACCGAACCGGCGCTGGACATCTTGGCCGGCTGGCTGGCCAGTCGTATCGATGGGCCGGTACGCCGCGCGGTCGGCGAGCTGAAGATCGAGCTGGTGCGCGACAGCGAAACGGTGGTGCTGAGCCGGCCCCAGACCGGGGTGATCGCCACCTTGAGCCGCACCGCCGGCCCGGACGCGCTGGTTCCGCTGCCGCGCCGGGTGACCGCCGAGTGCTTGGCCGAAGACCTGCGCCGACTGGACCCCGACCCCATCTATGGCGCCGCGTTGGTCGGCCTCGAGGAAGTGGAGTATCTGTGACTGTAACGACCTACCGCGATACCGATGAACTCATCGCCGCCGCCGGTGACCGGCTGGCCGATGCCATCGAGGCCGCCGTCGCCGCCCGGGGCCGCGCGCTGATCGTGCTGACCGGCGGCGGCAGCGGTATCGCGCTGCTCAAGCGCCTCGGCGAGCACGCTGCACGCATCGACTGGACACGCGTGCACCTGTTCTTCGGCGACGACCGGTTCGTCCCGGCCGACGATGCCGAACGCAACGACAAGCAGGCCCGTGAGGCGCTGCTGGGCCGCATCGACATCCCGGCCGCCAATGTGCACGCCATGCCGGCGAGTGACGGCGAATGCGGCGACGACCTCGAGGCCGCCGCGCAGGCCTACCAGGAGGTGCTGGCCGCCAACGCCGAGCCGGGCCAGCCGGCACCGGATTTCGACGTGCACCTGTTGGGAATGGGCCCCGAGGGCCACATCAATTCGCTGTTCCCCGATACCCCCGCGGTGCGCGAGACGACCCGCCTGGTGGTCGGGGTGCCCGACTCACCCAAGCCGCCGCCGCGGCGCATCACGCTGACGCTGCCCGCGGTCCGGCGCTCCCGCCAGGTGTGGCTGGTGGTGTCCGGGGAGGCCAAGGCCGAGGCGGTGGCCGCCGCGGTCGGCGGCGCCGACCCGGTCTCGGTGCCGGCGGCCGGGGCCGTCGGGCGCGAAGAGACGGTGTGGCTGCTCGATGCCGGGGCGGCCGCGCAGCTGCCCGCGCAATCTCGCTGACCGGCGCTCGGCGCTGCCCGCCGTCGCGTCATAATGAGCGGCATGGCAGACAGAGGCTCGGGCACTGGCGGGGAACGCAATCGGCTCAAGACATTGGCGCAGGCGGCGCTCAACGCCGACGTGACCGTCGGGCAACTCGAAGACGTCCTGAGCGGCCTGGGCGACACGATGAACGCCTTGAACAGTTCCCTGGCCGGCCTCAACGCCACCGTCGAACGCCTCGGTGACGGCCTGGACCACCTGGATGAGACCATGGCCAGTCTCGACGACCTGGCCCGCCGGCTGGTTGCCCTGATCGAACCGGTGGAGACCATCGTCAGCCGGATGGACGACATCGTCAGCGTCGGCGAGACCGCGATGGCGCCGCTGGCCGCGACCGAGAACATGGTCCGGGGCATGTTCAACGCCATGCGCAACCGGGTGGTGCGTTAAGCGCCGCCTGGTTCAGGCGTATTTGATGAGCAGGCCCACCGCGATGATGGACACCAGCCAGATCGCGATGACGAAGTAGGTCAGCCGGTCGAGGTTCTTCTCCACCACCGTCGAGCCGGACAGGCTGGACTGCACGCCGCCGCCGAACAGGGTCGACAGGCCGCCACCCTTGGCGCGGTGCAGCAGCACCAGCAGCACCACCAGCAGGCTGGTGATCACCAAGAGGATCTGCAGCGTCAAGATCATGGCCGCTACCCTACCGTGCCACGCAGGGCCATCACGGCCCGCCTAGACAAGGGGCCCGCCGGCCGCCAGCGCCGCCAGGGTGGCGAACTGCTCGCCGTCCAGCGACGCCCCGCCGACCAGACCGCCGTCCACGTCGGGCTGCCCGATCAGTTCACCGATGTTCTTGGCGTTGACCGAGCCGCCGTAGAGCACCCGCACGGCCTCGGCCACCTTCGGCGAAGCGAGCTTGCCCAGCTCGGCGCGCACCGCGGCACACACCTCCTGGGCGTCGGCGGCACCGGCGACCCGGCCGGTGCCGATCGCCCACACCGGCTCGTAGGCGATGACGGTCGCGCCGATCTGCTCGGCACTGAGCCCGGCCAGCGAGCCGCGCAACTGCTCCAGGCAGTGCTCGACATGGTTACCGGCCTCCCGGATCTCCAGGTGCTCGCCGATGCAGACGATCGGGGTCAGTCCGTGCTTGAGGGCGGCGGCCGCCTTGGCCGCCACCAGCGCGTCGTCCTCGCCGTGGTAGCTGCGCCGCTCGGAGTGCCCGACGACGACGTAGCTGCAGCCCAGCTTGGCCAGGAACGCCCCGCTGACCTCGCCGGTGTAGGCGCCTGAGTCGTGCTGCGAGAGGTCCTGGGCGCCGAAGGTCAGCCGCAGCTTGTCCCCGTCGACCAGGGTCTGCACGCTGCGCAGGTCGGTGAACGGCGGCAGCACGGTCACGTCGACCTTGTCGTAGTACTTGTCCGGCAGCGAGAACGCCACCTTCTGCACCAGCGCGATCGCCTCGAAGTGGTTGAGGTTCATCTTCCAGTTGCCGGCGATCAGCGGTTTGCGACTCATTGCGCCCCTTCGGTCTCCAGTGCCTGCAGGCCTGGCAGTTGTTGTCCCTCAAGGTATTCCAGCGACGCCCCGCCGCCGGTGGAGATGTGCGAGAAACCGCGCTCGGGCAGGCCGAGTGCTCGCACCGCCGCAGCGGAGTCCCCGCCGCCGACCACGCTGAACGCGCCCTTGCCGGTGGCCGCCGCGATCGCCTCGGCCACGCCCTTGGTGCCGGCGGCGAACGCCGGGAACTCGAACACCCCCATCGGCCCGTTCCAGAAGATGGTCCGGGCATTCGACAGCAGGGCGGCGAACCGCTCGACCGAACCGGGACCGATGTCCAGGCCCATCTTGTTCTCCGGGATGGCGTCGGCCGCGACCAGTTCGCCGGTGGCGGCGGCGTCGAACTTGTCGGCGACCACGATGTCCACCGGCAGCCGCAGCACGTCGCCGTAGTCGTCCAGCAGCTGCCGGCAGGTGTCGACCATGTCGGCTTCCAGCAGCGAGGTGCCCACCGGCAGCCCTTGGGCGGCCAGGAAGGTGAAGCACATGCCGCCGCCGATCACGATGCTGTCGGCCTTGGTCGCCAGCGACTTGATCACGCCCAGCTTGTCGGAGACCTTCGACCCGCCCAGCACCACCGCGTAGGGGCGCTCGGTGGACTCGGTCAGCTGCTGCAGCACCTGGATCTCCGCGGCGACCAGCTTGCCGGCGTACGACGGCAGCAGGGTCGCGACGTCGTAGACCGAGGCCTGCTTGCGGTGCACCACGCCGAACCCGTCGGAGACGAATGCCCCCGGCGTGCCGTCCGGTGCGGCGACCAGCTCGGCCAGCGCCCGGGCCAGCGCGAGGCGCTCCTTGTCGTCCTTGCTGGTCTCCCGCGGGTCGAAGCGGATGTTCTCCAGCAGCAGCACGTCACCGTCGGTGAGGCCTTCGGCGCGGGCCAGCGCATCGGTGCCGACCACATCACCGGCCAGCTGAACGTGTCGGCCCAGCTGTTCGCCGAGCGCGGCCGCGACCGGCGCCAGCGACAGCGCCGGGCCGGGCTTGCCCTTGGGCCGGCCCAGGTGGGCGGTCACCACCACCTTGGCGCCGGCCTCGACCAGCGCGCGCAGCGTCGGCACCGACGCGGTGATCCGGCCCGGATCGGTGATGTTGCCGTCGTCGAGGGGGACGTTGAGATCGCTGCGCACCAGCACGCCGCGCCCACTCACCCCCTGCGCCAGAAGATCTTCCAGAGACTGGATGGTCACGGCGGCCGGACTTACAGGGACTTGCCGACGAGGGCGACCAGGTCAACCAGCCGGTTGGAGTAGCCCCACTCGTTGTCGTACCAGGAGACCACCTTGGCCTGGTTGTCGATCACCTTGGTCAGGCCGGCGTCATACAGCGAGCTGTGCGGGTCGGTGACGATGTCGCTGGAGACGATCGGGGCGTCGTAGTACTTCAGGATGCCCTTCATCGGTCCCTCGGCGGCGGCCTTCATCGCGGCGTTGATGTCGGCGATCGAAGCCGACTTGCTCAGCTCGGCGGTCAGGTCGGTGACCGAGCCGGTGGGGATCGGCACCCGCAGCGCGTAGCCGTCCAGCTTGCCCTTCAGCTCCGGCAGCACCAGGCCGATCGCCTTGGCGGCACCGGTGGAGGTCGGCACGATGTTGATCGCGGCCGCCCGCGCCCGGCGCAGGTCGGAGTGCGGGCCGTCCTGCAGGTTCTGGTCCTGGGTGTAGGCGTGGATGGTGGTCATCAGGCCCTTGACGATCCCGAACTCGTCGTTGAGCACCTTGGCCAGCGGCCCCAGGCAGTTCGTGGTGCACGAGGCGTTGGAGATGATCTTCTGGCTGCCGTCGTACTTGTCGTCGTTGACGCCCAGCACGATGGTGATGTCCTCGTCGGAGGCGGGCGCGGAGATGATCACCTTCTTGGCGCCGGCGTCCAGGTGGCCCTGGGCCTTGTCGCGCTTGGTGAAGATGCCGGTGGACTCGACGACGACGTCGACGCCCAGGTCGCCCCAGGGCAGCGCCGCCGGGCCTTCCTTGACCTCCAGCGCCTTGATCTTGGTGTTGCCGACGACGATGGTGTCGTCGCCCTCGAGGCTGACGTCGTGGGGCAGCCGACCCAGGATGGAGTCGAATTTCAGCAGGTGCGCCAGGCTGGCGTTATCGGTCAGGTCATTGACCGCGACGATCTCGATGTCGGTATTGGCGCCCTGGGCCTTCTGCGCGTCCAATGCCCTGAAGAAGTTGCGCCCGATGCGGCCGAAGCCGTTCACGCCTACCCGGACCGTCACTGGTCTCTCCTCGTGTCGCCTAGTTTGCTGGTGTATTCGACGCCAGCCTAATGCGTGACCGAACCCACAGGTCCTTCGGTACGGCGGACCGGGAACTCGTCACCGGGCTCGGGCCACGGCTGACGGCTGAGCATGTCGGCTACCGCCACATAGCCCGCTTCGATCAGTCCGGATTTGGCATCGACGATGCGGTAGGCCTGTTCCTTGCGGTGAATGGGCTGGCCTTCGAGCATGATCACCCGCAGGTCGCCGTCTTCGAAGTGGCAGCGGCGCTGCACCGCGGCCAGCAGCTGCTCGTTGTGCAGGTGGCCTTCGCCGAAGTTCCACCCGATCAGCGGGCCGGCGATGATCTCGCCGTCGCGGATGCTGTAGTCGGCTTGGTTCTTGATGGCGCGCGGCAGCAGCCCGTTGAGTGCGCGACCGTGCAGGTGCATCGCGCGGAAGGCCCCCGGAACCTTGTCGGCCACGAGTTCGGCGGTGGCGCGGTCGTAGAGCTTGGCGAGCTGGTTGATGACCAGCGCCGAACTCTTGACCGTGCGCGCCTCGAGGGTGTCTTCGGCGCCATCGCGGAAGCACCACAGGCTCGAGGCCCAGTTTCCGGCGTAGTAACGCATCGCCGGCAGGAACGAGATTTGTTGGGGAAACATGTTTCCCGCGATCGGCATGACCACCAGGCCGGCGACCAGTATGACCCCCAGCAGTGGTGAGCGCAGGTCGTACACCTGAATCTCGGCGTGCTGGCCGAAGAGATAGAACAGCGAGAAGATGAAGAACACGTTCCATTCCAACGGAACTCCCATCGGAAGGTTGGAGATGATGTTGAGGTGGAAGACCACCATGAACGCGATCAGGGCCCACCGCCAGGGCTGGTCACCGGCGACCAGCACCAGCAGCGCCGGCACGATGAATTCGGCGGTGGTGCCGCCGACGTGTGCCATCAGTTGCGGTATCCGGGTGGGCCGTAGGTCGTTGGCGTGATCGCGGTAGAGCAGGTGCTTGAACCGGGTGAACATCCTGGGCCGTAGCAGGGCGTTGTTGCTCATCATCACGGCCACCACGTACGGGAAGTGATGGTTGAGCTTGGAGATCGCTGCGCCCCACCACAAACCGAGCAGGATGAGCTTGAACGCGGCCATCTGGTCGACGTAGGGAAAGAAGAACACCAGCAACGTCAGCCCGTAGTGCTCGGCGCGGGCCGCCAGGAAGATCGTCTTGTCCCGCAGCCCCAGCAGCACCAGTGCCGCGATGATCGCGACCACCCGGATCGGGTCGATCAGGCCGATCTCGCCGGCGCCGCCGGTGCCGGTGTCCGGGACCCCGGGCGAGAGCAACAGCCAGATTCCGGAGGCCAGCACCGCGGCGTACAGCGCGACGTCGAGGAGGGTCCGGGTGTCGCCGCCGGTGAGCGGGACCCGGCCCGGCCAGGGCGGCAGCCGAATCGTCTTGGGCCGCAGCCAGTATAGGAATCCGCCGATCGGCGGCCAGAATCGTCCGGTCAGCGGGCCGGAGCCGCAGCCCAGTCCCAGGATTTCGAACAGCAAGCTGAAGACGACGACCTTCTGGTAGACGATCGGCTGCGTCCACCATTCGGTGATCCGGCCCAGCCCGCCCAGGCCCGGGGTCAGCGCAATGACCGCCGCGGCGCCGACGGCGTAGGCCGTGATCTTGAGCAGATACAGCAGATAGATCGCCGACGGGGTGCCGAATCCGTGTTCGGCCCAGTGCCGGCTGCAGATCTGCGCCCGGGTGGCCCACGGCATACTGCGCCAGGTCTCGGGATCCGCATCGGGAACCGTCGGTGCGATGAACCCCATCTTGGCCTCCCCTGGCTTGTGCATGTTCAGTTATAGCGATACGCGTCATGCCGCGACGCGGTTTCGGGTCCGCTCAGGTGTAGGCCGCGCGCAGCAGCGCCGGCGGCCGGAATGGGCGCCAGACCCCGGTAGCTTGTGCCAGCCGGTCGGCGATCGCGAAGATGACCGCGGGATGGTAGGCGAACCCGATGTGACTCGCGGCGACGCCGATATTCTCCGCTTGCGGCGCGGCGTCGGTGAGGCAGACCCGCCAGCCCACGATGCCGTCGAGCACAGAGTAGATCGAGGTGGTCGGCACCGGCAGCGCAGGCTCGCCGCCGCCGGGCGCAGGCTCGTCGGGCACCCGGGCCTGGAAGTCCCCGTACCAGCGGGCCCACTGCGACCAGCGGGGCCACTGCGGAAAGCCGGACAGGTCACTGGGACGGCCGGCGGCGCCGCGTTGGCGTGCCATGCCGGCGGCGAGCCGTACCGGTGTGCCGAGGGTGATCACCTGGCGGACGGATTCGGGCCTGCGCCAAGCCAATTGGCGTGCATAAAATCCGCCGAGGCTCCAGCCGATCACCGACATCGGTTCCTGGTAGCGATCAGTCAACTCCTCGACGCGGGAGGCCATTCCGTCGAGCACCCGCGGGGTCGGCCCGAGATTGGTGCCCAGCCGCCACCCGTGCATCCGGTAACCCAGCCGCCGCAAGACTCGTCTCAGAACCAGCGTCGAAGTATCGGCGGCGCCCAGGCCGGGCAACACCAGCACCGGCTGGCTGTCACCGCGTGGCAGCAGCGACAGCAGCGGTGCCGTGGACGTGAGCAATCCGACGTCGACCGCGGCCCGGGCCGGTTCGGTGAGGTAGAGCCACCGGCCAGGGACGGTGGGACGGCGATCGGGCCCGGTGTTGTCGGTCGCCACCGTTGGAGCCTTTCACACCTGAGCCCGCCTGCTCAGGCGACGTCTTCCCCGGGTGGGTCGGGGTCGCTTTGGAGGAGTTCTTCGGGGTGGTGGGCGTGGTTGATCTGCGGTGGGCTGGTGCCGTCGGTCCAGCCGAGGCGGCCGGTTTTGGTGACGGTGGTGTGTTGGCGGCCGTCGGTGGTGTCGGTGTGGTCGGGGCCGCAGGCGAAGTAGAGGTTGTCGGCGTTGGTGCGCCCGGCTTGGGCCCAGGGTTGGGCGTGGTGGACTTCGCAGTGATATCCGGGCTGCAGGCAGTTGGGGCGGGTGCAGCCGCGGTCGCGGGCGTAGCAGATCAGGCGTTGGTCGGCGGTGGCCACGCGTTTTTGCCGGCCCAGGTAAAGCGGTCGTTGGGTGTGGTCGTCAAAGACGGCCAGGTAGTGAATCGCATTGGCGGCCATGCGGACCAGCTCGCGCATCGGCAGCCGGGATCCGCCCCCGGTGGTAGCCGGTGGCGGCATCGCGATGGTGGGGTCGAGGGCCGCGTGGGCGGCTTGGTTGAGTTCGGCCAAAGTGGTGGTGACCACGACAGTGACCGGATGCCCACGGTGAGTGCCCAAGCTTTGGGAGGACAGGGCGGTGACCAGGGCGAGTTTTAGGGCGTCGTGGCGGCGCTGGGCATCGCTGCGCTCATCACGGCCGGGAGCGTCCCCGGGTTGGTGGCGGCCCGGGCGGACCGCGGCGGCGACCGCTTCGAAGTAGGCCCGGGCCTCTGGATCGAGCAGCCCGGACAGTTTCGACATGCCGTCGAGGCCTTGGCGACCCAGGACCAGGCCGCGGCGCCGGGCGCGGTCTTCGTCGCTGAACAATCCGTCGGGGTTGAGGTGATCGGCGATGCGCTGCCCGAGTTTGGCCACGACGCCCGAATCCACCCGGGTGGCGTGGGCGACCAGGGCGGCTTCGACGTTGGCGATTTCATCCGGGGCTACCGAGGCGGGTAGGACGTCGACGGCTTGGCAGACCGCCCGAATGTGATCCTCCCCGACCGCACCCGCCTCGACCGCCTGCGCCAAGGCGGGCAACTCCGGTGGGATTTCGGCGCCGGTCAGCGACCGGCGCGGCCGGATGCGGGCGGCCAGCCGGCAGCGGCGGGTGATCTCGCGCGGGGTGATCCGCAGCCGCTTCCACAGCGCGTCGCGCACCGCAGCGATCGAGCCCTCACCATCGGGTGGGTCGGCCAGCTCACCGAAGATCCGATACATCAACCCCCGGTTGGTGCGCTCCTGGGTTTCCAGCCGCTCG
>NZ_JCALEC010000014.1:0-72235 GCF_059813185.1 Mycobacterium sp. NGS18 | reverse complement strand
GCCGCTCGGCGACCTCAACACGAAAATCGTTGCCCACCACATCCGAAGGTGTCTCCCGCAACACCTCATGGGCGGCATCAATGGCATCCAGCGCCGCGCAGATCTGCTGCCGCGCCGCCGCCGCACCCAGTGCCGCTACCATACCCCGACGCTAAAAACCAGCCCCGACACCAAAGCCGAACCCGACAGCGCCGAACCACCCAACTGTGGACGAAACCCCAACTGTGGACAACCGCCCCGTCAGGCGTCTTCGAGCAGCTCGGGCGTGACCGCCGACTCGGTGTCGGGGATACCGTCCTGCTTGGCCTTGCGGTCGGCCATCGACAGCAGCCGCCGAATACGGCCTGCCACCGCGTCTTTGGTCATCGGCGGATCGGCCAGCCGGCCCAGCTCCTCCAGGGAGGCCTGCCGGTGCTCCACCCGCAGCTTGCCGGCCGAGGCCAGATGATCGGGCACGGTGTCCCCGAGGATGTCCAACGCGCGTTCCACCCGGGCCGCCGCGGCCACCGCGGCGCGAGCCGAGCGGCGCAGGTTGGCGTCGTCGAAGTTGGCCAGCCGGTTGGCGGTCGCGCGTACCTCGCGACGGATCCGCCGCTCCTCCCAGACCAGCCGGGTGTCCTGGGCGCCCATCCTGGTCAGCAACGCACCGATCGCCTCGCCGTCGCGCACCACCACCCGGTCCGCGCCGCGCACCTCGCGGGCCTTCGCACTGACCCCGAGCCGACGCGCCGCGCCGACCAGCGCCAGGGCCGCCTCCGGACCGGGGCAACCGACCTCCAGCGCCGAGGACCGACCGGGCTCGGTCAGCGATCCGTGCGCCAAAAACGCGCCGCGCCAAGCCGCTTCGGCGTCGGCGACGCTGCCGCCGACGACCTGGGCGGGCAGGCCGCGCACCGGCCGGCCACGCAGGTCCAGCAGGCCGGTCTGGCGGGCCAGCGCTTCGCCGTCCTTGGTGACCCGCAGCACGTAGCGGGTGCTCTTGCGCATCCCGCTGGCCGACAGCACATGCACGATCGCGTTGTAGCCGTACAGGTCGAAGATGTCCTTGCGCAGCCGGCGCGCGATGACGCCCAGGTCCACCTCGGCTTCGACCACGACCCGGCCGGCCACGATGTGCAGCCCGCCGGCGAAGCGCAGCAGCGCCGCGACCTCGGCGCGGCGGGCATTGACCGAACTGACCACGAGACGGCTCAATTCGTCCTTGACTTCAGCCGTCATCGCCACGACTTGTCACCTCCCGGCCCGAGCCCGCTCGGTCCACTCACGCCGGTTTGCCGGCCCCCGCCCTCGGCCGGCGTCGCGACCGGTGTCGGGAGCGTCAGCGGTGACCCGCCGGCGTCCCGAACCCCGTCCAGCGCTGCCGCCAACTTTCCTGGGTCATGTAAAGGTGTACCAGGTCGAGCCACGTCGACGAACCGAACCTCCGCCGCGAACAGATTCGCAGCCCGACGCAGCTGCTCACGTTCGCGCTCACTGGGCACCCGTCCGGCGTCGATGATGATGTGGTCGACGGTGAAACCGGGGGCATGCTGGGCCAATACGTGCAGGTGCCGCTCCACCGAGAAGCCGGCGGTCTCCCCCGGTTCGGCGACCAGGTTGAGCACCAGGGCGCGCCGGGCCGTGGTGTTCTGCAGTGCGGCGGCCAGCCCGGGCACCAGCAGGTGCGGGATGACGCTGGTGAACCACGATCCCGGCCCCAGCACCACCAGGTCGGCGGACATGATGGCGTCGACGGCCTGGCGGGTGGCCGGTGGATTGCCCGGCAGCAGCCGCACCCGGCGCACCTTGCCCGGCGTGGTCGCGATCGCCACCTGGCCCCGGATCACCCCGAACAGCCGCGGGTCGGCGTCGAGTCCGGAGACGTCGGCTTCGATCTGCAGGGCGATCGGGCACATCGGCAGCACCCGCCCTTTGACGCCGAGCATTCGGCCGAGCTCATCGAGTGCGGCCACCGGGTCGGCCAGCACCTCGTTGAGGCCGGCCAGCAGCAGGTTGCCGATCGGGTGGCCGGCCAGCGCGCCGGTGCCGCCGAACCGGTGCTGCAGAATGGTCGCCCACAGCCGCCCGGCGGGACTGTCGGAGGCCAGCGCCGCCAGCGCCATCCGCAGGTCCCCCGGCGGCACCACATCCAACTCGCTGCGCAACCGGCCTGAGGAGCCGCCGTCATCGGCGACGGTGACCACGGCAGTGACGTGCGGCGTCAGCCGACGGGCGGCCGACAGTGTCGCGTACAGGCCGTGCCCGCCGCCGAGCGCCACGATGCTCGGGTTGCCGTGGGCGGGCTCGATGCTCATTTGCGCCGCTCCTTGTCATCGCTGCGCTGTGCATCGTCGCCGGCGCAACTCATTCGCGGCCCAGATCCCGGTGCAGCACCCGCACCGACAGCTCGTCGTTGTCGTCGGCGGTGTCCAACAGCCTCGCCAGCGCCTCGGCGATGGCGACACTGCGGTGCTTGCCGCCGGTACACCCGATGGCCACGGTCATGTATCGCTTTCCTTCTCGTCGATAGCCGCCCACCACCAGAGACAGCAGCCGATGGTAGGCCTCGAGGAACTCGTCCGCACCCGGCTGGCTCAGCACGTAGTCGCGCACCGCCGGATGCTGCCCGGAATGCGGACGCAGTTCGTCGACCCAGTGCGGGTTGGGCAGGAACCGCACGTCCATCACCATGTCGGCATCCATCGGCAGGCCGTACTTGTAGCCGAAGGACTCGACCGTGATCGAGGTGGGAGCCGTGACGGCGTCCCCGCCGAACATCTCCTCGATGCTCTCGCGCAGCTCGCGCACGCTGAGCACCGAGGTGTCGATGACCAGGTCGGCCACCGCGCGGACCGGCGCCAGCATGACCCGCTCGGCGGTGATGCCCTCGGTGAGCGTCTGCTGGCCCTGCAGCGGGTGGCTGCGGCGGTTGTGTTCGTAGCGGCGGATCAGTACGTCGTCGCTGGCGTCCATGAACAGCACCCGCGGGTTGACGCCTCGCGTCGCCAGCTCATTGCGTACCGAGTCCAGGTCTCCGGTGAATCCCGCCGAGCGCACGTCCATCACCACCGCCAGCTGGGTGATCCGCGAGCCTGCCGCCAAACCCAGGTCCACCATCCGGGTGATCAGGTCCGGCGGCAGATTGTCGGCGACGTACCAGCCCAGGTCCTCGAGCACCTTGGCGGCGGTGCCGCGCCCGGCGCCGGACAGCCCGGTGACCAGCACGACGTCGATACCGGCGCCGTCTCCGGGGCCGGCGACGTCGCGCTCCCGCACGCCCTTCGGTGCTTCCCTGGTCATCCCGACATCCGTTGCTGTTCAGCGGCACCCGTCGCGCCGTCGGCCCCCAGTGCCTCGAGAACGGCTGCCGCGGTCGCCGCGCCGATTCCCGGGATCGAGGTGAGCTCTTCGACGGTAGCCTTTTTCAGTCGTGCCACCGAGCCGAAATGCGAGATCAACACCTTGCGCCGGTGCTCACCGAGGCCGGGTACCGCATCCAGCACTGAGGCGGTCATCCGCTTGGACCGTTTGCTGCGATGGTAGGTGATGGCGAACCGGTGCGCTTCGTCGCGGATCCGCTGCAACAGGTAGAGCCCTTCGCTCTGTCTCGGCAGGATGATCGGGTCCGGCTCTGAGGGCACCCACACTTCCTCCAGGCGCTTGGCCAGCCCGATAGTCGCGACGTCGGTGATACCGAGCTCGGCGAGCACGGCTGCCGCGGCGTTGACCTGCGGAGCGCCACCGTCCACCACGTAGAGATTCGGCGGGTAGGCGAATTTTCGTGATTTGCCTTCCGGGGCAAGCACTTCCGCATCCAGGTGGCGACGGAACCGGCGGCGGGTCACCTCGGCGATCGAGGCCACGTCGTCGGAGCGGCCCTCGCCGGCGGCCTCTCGGATCGCGAAGTGGCGGTAGTCCGACTTACGGGGCAAGCCATCCTCGAACACCACCAGGGATCCGACCACATCAGTGCCCTGCACATGGCTGATGTCCACGCATTCGATGCGCAGCGGTGCGTCGGGCAGGCCCAGGGATTCCTGAATGTTCTGCAGCGCAGCGGTTCTGGCGGTGAAATCTCCGGCTCGTTTCAGCTTATGTTGCTGCAGTGCGTGTTTGGCGTTTCGCTCCACGGTCTCGGCCAGTGCGCGCTTATCACCGCGCAACGGTACCCGCAGCGACACCCGCGAACCCCGCAGGCCCGACAGCCAGCTGATCAGCTCGTCGGCGTTGGCCGGCAGACAGGGCACCAGCACCTCGCGCGGCACCGGGTTGGTCGGCTCATCGGCCGCACCTTCCAATTCGGCCTGGTCGCCGTAGAACTGGGTGACGAACTGCTCGACCAGCTGCCCCAGGGAGCTGTCGGCATCGCCAGGGTCGCCGGGCTTTTCGACGATCCAGCCGCGCTGCCCGCGCACCCGGCCGCCGCGCACGTGAAACACCTGGACCGCCGCTTCCAGCTCGTCCTCGGCGAAGGCCACCACGTCGGCGTCGGTGCCGTCGCCGAGCACCACGGCCTGCTTCTCCAGGGCTCGTTTCAGGGCAGCAACATCGTCGCGCAGCCGCGCGGCGCGTTCGAAGTCCAGTTCATCGGAGGCGGCCAGCATCTGCTGTTCGAGGCTGCGGACCAGCCGGTCGGTCTTACCGGCCAGGAAGTCGCAGAAGTCGTCCACGATCCACCGGTGCTCCTCGGCGCTGACCCGACCGATGCACGGCGCGGAGCACTTGCCGATGTAGCCGAGCAGACAGGGCCGGCCGATCTGCTGGTGGCGCTTGAACACCCCGGCCGAGCAGGTGCGCGCCGGAAACACCCGCAACAGCAGGTCCAGGGTTTCGCGGATCGCCCAGGCGTGCGAGTACGGCCCGAAGTAGCGCACCCCTTTGCGGCGCGGCCCGCGGTAGACCATCAGCCGCGGGTACTCCTCGTTCAAGGTGACCGCCAATACGGGGTAGGTCTTGTCGTCGCGGTAGCGGACGTTGAACCGCGGGTCGAACTCCTTGATCCAGTTGTATTCCAGCTGCAGCGCCTCGACCTCGGTGTTGACCACCGTCCACTCCACCTTGGCGGCGGTGGTCACCATCTGGCGGGTGCGCGGGTGCAGGCCGGCGATGTCGGCGAAGTACGACGTGAGCCGTGACCGCAGGCTTTTCGCCTTGCCCACGTAGATGACCCGGCCGTGCGGGTCGACGAATCGGTAGACGCCGGGCTCGACGGGAATGGAGCCGGGCGCCGGGCGATAGGTCGCGGGGTCTGGCACGGTTACGAGGCTAGTCCGGCGGTGCGTCAGACGGCCGGTAGCGCGCGATCAGGGCCCGCATGGTGCGCATGGCCTGCACCGCGCGCTCCTTGTCGGCGGACTGGATGGCCACCAGCGGAATGTATTCGTCGTCGGGCAGCTCCAGCCGGGCCCAGCGTTTGCCCGGCGGGAAGGACACCCCGAGCACGTGCGCCCAAGGGATCAGCCGATCGCCGAGCGCGTTGCGCACCGAGACCCCGGACGCGCCCGCCCGCACCCGGGCGCGCGCGAACAGCAGTAGCGAGCCGGCCACGATGATGCCCAGCACTATGACGGCCACCCGGTCGTAGGTACGAAAGATCACCCCGCTGGAGCGGATCGTCAGAAGAAAGCTCACCACGACGTGGATCGCCACGATCAGGACCGCGGCGCTCCATAAGCCGATCCGCATCAGCCGTGGACGCACCTGCAGATCCCACTGCGGGGACCCGGACGGGCCCGTCACAGCGCGGCGCGAAGGTCGCGCAGGGTCAGTGCCGTGCTCAGCGCGGCGGCGGCCGCCTGGGCGCCCTTGTCCTCAGCCGAACCGGGCAGCCCGGCGCGATCCAGCGCCTGCTGCTCGTCGTTGACGGTGAGCACCCCGTTGGCCACCGGTGTCGCCGCGTCCAGCGACACCCGGGTCAGGCCCTGGGTCACCGCGTCGCAGACATAGTCGAAATGCGGTGTGCCGCCGCGGATCACCACACCGAGCGCGACGACCGCGTCGTGGTTGCGGGCCACCTCCTGGGCCACTACCGGAATCTCGATCGCCCCGAGCACCCGTACCACCGTGGGTTGGGCAACGCCGGCGTCGGCGGCCACCTGGCGGGCACCGGCCAGCAGGGCGTCACAGATCCGGGTGTGCCAGGTGCTGGCCACGATCGCCAAGCGCACACCGGAGGCCTCGAGCGCCGGCATGTCCGGCACACCAGTACCGCTCACAGCGCCCCGCCGAATTCGCCGGGCAGGTGCGAAGCCTCGTCGAAGTCCTCCAGCCCGGTCAGCTCGTGGCCCATCCGGTCCCGCTTGGTCATCAGGTAGCGGATGTTCTCGGCGTTGGCGCGCACCGGCAGCGGCACCCGCTCGATGATGTGCAGCCCGTAACCGTCCAGGCCGACCCGCTTGGCCGGATTGTTGGTCAGCAGGCGCATCGAACGCACCCCGAGATCCACCAGGATCTGCGCACCGATGCCGTAGTCGCGCGCGTCGGCCGGCAACCCCAGCTTGAGGTTGGCGTCGACGGTGTCGTCGCCGGCATCCTGCAGCTGGTAGGCCTGCAGCTTGTGCAGCAGCCCGATGCCGCGGCCCTCGTGGCCACGCATGTAGAGCACCACCCCGCGGCCCTCGTGGGCCACCATCGCCAGCGCCGCATCCAGCTGCGGCCCGCAGTCGCAGCGCCGGGAGCCGAAGACGTCGCCGGTCAGGCACTCGGAGTGCACCCGGACCAGCACGTCGTCGCCGTCATTGTGCGGCCCGGCGATCTCACCGCGCACCAGCGCGACGTGCTCGACGTCCTCGTAGATGCTGGTGTAGCCGACCGCACGGAATTCGCCGTGGCGGGTCGGGATGCGGGCTTCGGCGACCCGCTCGATGTGCTTCTCGTGCTTGCGGCGCCACTCGATCATGTCGGCGATGGAGATCAGCGCCAGGCCGTGTTCGTCGGCGAAGATCCGCAGCTCGTCGGTCTGGGCCATCGCGCCCTCGTCCTTCTGGCTGACGATCTCGCAGATCGCACCGGCCGGCTGCAGGCCGGCCATCCGGGCCAGATCGACGGCGGCCTCGGTGTGACCCGGCCGGCGCAGCACGCCGCCGTCCTTGGCGCGCAGCGGCACCACGTGCCCGGGCCGGGTGAATTCGTCGGCGGCGCTGCCCGGATCGGCCAGCAGCCGCATCGTGGTCGCCCGGTCCGAGGCCGAAATCCCGGTTCCCACATTGTTCTTGGCGTCGACGGTGACGGTGTAGGCGGTGCCGTGCTTGTCCTGGTTCACCGCGTACATCGGCAGCAGGCCCAGCCGGTCGCAAATCGCGCCGTCCAGCGGCACGCACAGATACCCGGAGGTGTAGCGCACCATGAACGCCACCAATTCGGGGGTGGCCTTCTCGGCGGCGAAGATCAGATCGCCTTCGTTCTCCCGGTCCTCGTCGTCGATGACGACGACGGCTTTACCCGCCGCAATGTCGGCAACCGCCCGCTCGACGGTGTCCAACTTCGTCATCTATGCCACCTTGCGTTCGCCGTCTCCGGGCCGCCCGATCGGCGCAACCCGCCCATCCAGTATGAACCACCCCGGGGCCAGGATTTGCCGCCCGACTCATCCAGCGGGATTTGTCACCAGCCGCTCGACGTATTTGGCGATGACATCCACCTCGAGATTGACCGGCGTGCCGACCGGCGCGCGGCCCAGCGTAGTCAGCTCCAGTGTGGTCGGGATCAACGACACCTCGAAGAAGTCGTCCGGGTCACACCCCAGTCCCGCGACGGTCAGTGAGATGCCGTCGACGGTGATCGAGCCCTTCTCCACCACGTAGCGGGCCAGCGACTTCGGCAGCGAAATCCGCACCACCTCCCAGTGCGGTGCGGGTGTGCGGGCCAGCACGCGCCCGGTGCCGTCGACGTGGCCCTGCACGATGTGCCCGCCCAGGCGGCTGCCCAGCGCGGCCGCGCGTTCCAGGTTCACCGGTCCCCCGACCTGCACCGAGCCCAGGCTGGAGCGATCCAGCGTCTCGCGCATCACGTCGGCGGAGAACCGGCCGCCGGGCAGCACCTCCACCACCGTCAGGCACACCCCGTTGACGGCGATCGAGTCACCATGGCGAGCGTCGGAGACGACGGTGGGGCCGTGGATGACCAGGCGCGCGGCTTCGGTCAGCTCGTCGCGGCTGACCAGCTCGCCCAGTTCCTCGACGATTCCGGTGAACATCACATCAGGCTATGTCGGTGCTCGGCCGTCCCAGCAGGCCGGCCTCTATACGATGTTGCCCATGCGCAGACTTCTGATCGCCCTGGCCACCGCCACCACCGCCGCCGCCCTGTTCGCCGGCTGCTCGAGCAAGGACTCCGGCGCCCCGTTGCCCGACGCGACGACCCTGGTCAAGGAGTCCGCCAGCACCACCGCGGACCTCAAGAGCGCGCACCTGGCACTGTCGGTGACCGGCCAGATCAAGAACCTGCCGGTCAAAACCCTCGAAGGCGATCTGACCAACGAGCCGACCACCGCGGCCAAGGGCAGCGCCACGATCACCATGCTCGGCAGCGACGTCGACGCCAAGTTCATCGTGATCGACGGCGACCTGTACGCGGCGATCACCGGTGACGACTACGACAACTACGGCGCCGCCGAGAACGTCTATGACGTCGCCGCGATCCTGAGCCCGGACAAGGGGTTGGCCAACATGCTGGCCAATCTGACCGACGAGAAGGCCGCGGGCCGCGAAACCATCAACGGCCAGAAGACGATCCGGGTCACCGGCAATGCGCCCGCCGACGCGGTGAACGCGCTGGCACCGCAGCTCAAGGCCACCGCGTCGACGCCGGCCACGGTCTGGATCCAAGAAGACGGTGACCACCAGCTGGTGCAGGCCAAGCTCGACCCCAGCGCGGGCAACTCGATCCAGATGACGTTGTCGAATTGGAACGCCGCGGTCACCGTTGAGAAGCCGGCAGGAGCGTGATGCGGGTCAATCGCCGACTCGCGATCAGCGCAGGTAGCCTCGCCGTCCTGCTCGGGGCCCTCGACACCTATGTCGTGGTCACGATCATGCGCGACATCATGGCGCCGCAACCGGCCGGTGTCGGGATCCCGATCAACAAGATCCAGCAGCTCACCCCGATCATCACTTGCTACCTGCTCGGCTACATCGCTGCGATGCCGCTGCTGGGCCGGGCCTCCGACCGGTTCGGCCGCAAACTGCTGCTGCAGGTGAGCCTGGCCACGTTCGCGGTCGGCTCGGTGGTGACCGCGTTGTCGATGGATCTGTCGATGCTGGTGGTCGGCCGCACCATCCAGGGCATCGCCAGCGGCGCCCTGCTTCCGGTGACCCTGGCGCTGGGCGCCGACCTGTGGGCGCAACGCAATCGGGCCGGAGTGCTCGGCGGGATCGGCGCGGCCCAGGAGCTGGGCAGCGTGCTCGGCCCGCTGTACGGCATCTTCATCGTCTGGGCGCTGCGCGACTGGCGCGACGTGTTCTGGATCAATGTGCCGCTGACCGCGATCGCCATGGTGATGATCCACTTCAGCCTGCCGTCGCGTGCCGACTCCGCCGACGACGGGACTCCGCCCGAACGCGTCGACGTCGTCGGCGGGCTACTGCTGGCGGTCGCGCTGGGCCTGGCCGTCATCGGCCTCTACAACCCCGAACCCAGCGCCAAGCAGGCGCTGCCTGACTGGGGGCTGCCGGTGCTGGGAGCCGCGCTGGTGGCCACCCTGCTGTTCGCGGTCTGGGAGCGGTTCGCCCGCACCAAGCTGATCGACCCGACCGGCGCCCGATTCGGGCCGTTCCTGGCCGCGTTGGGCGCCTCGGTATGTGCCGGCGCGGCACTGATGGTGACGCTGGTCGATGTCGAACTGTTCGGGCAGGGCGTGCTGGGGATGACCCAGAACGAGGCCGCCGGACTGCTGCTGCGGTTTCTGATCGCGCTGCCGGTGGGCGCGCTGATCGGCGGCTGGATTGCGACCCGGGCCGGCGACCGGGGGGTGACCTTCGTCGGCCTGCTGCTCGCGGCCGGCGGCTACTGGCTGATCTCGAAGTGGCCGGTCGATCTGCTGGCCTACCGGCACGATTTCTTCGGCCTGTTCTCGCTGCCCGCGCTGGACACCGACCAGATGCTGGCCGGCTTCGGGCTGGGCCTGGTGATCGGCCCACTGACGTCGGCGGTGATGCGGGCGGTGCCGCCCCGCGAGCACGGCATCGCCGCGTCCGGTGTGGTGGTCGCCCGGATGACCGGGATGCTGGTCGGGATGGCCGCCCTGTCGGCGTGGGGGCTCTACCGGTTCAACCAGATTCTCGCCGGCATACCCAAGGTGCCCGGCGGCAGCCTGGCCGAGAAGATGGCCGCGACGGCGCACAATTCGAAGCTGGCGTTCGCCATGATGTACGGCGAGATCTTCGGGATCACCGCGATCGTCTGCGTGGTGGGCGCCGTACTCGGGCTGTTCATCGGCAGCAACAAGGATTCCGTCGAGGACCCGGAGTTACCCGAACCGGAGGCCAGCCTCGCCCGCTGAGCAGACCGGTAGCCGTCAGTGCGGCACCAGGCTCAGCAGCAGATCCGGGCCGATCGGTTCGACCGTGTCGAATCGCCACCGCAGCGCCCGGGCGATGCTGGGCACCCCGACATCGTCGACGGCGGTGATCGGCCCGCCCAGCAGGATCGGCGCCACATAGGCCAGGATGCGATCGATCGCCCCGGCCCGCAGGAACGCTCCAGCCAGTGTCGGACCGCCTTCCAGCAGTACGTCGGTGCGGTCCGACAGCGCGCGCAGCACCTCGGCCGGATCGTGGGTGCGGATCACCATGGTGCGCGAGTCGTCGTTGAGCACGTGCGCGTCCGCCGAGATCTCGCGCTGCCCGACCACCACTCGCAGCGGCTGCCGGTCGGCCAGGGTGCCGTCGGGCAGTCGGGCGGTCAGCGTCGGGTCGTCGATGAGCACAGTGCCGGTGCCCACCACGATGGCGTCGGCGGCCGCCCGGCGGCGGTGCAGATCGGCGCGGGCGGCCTCGCTGGTGATCCACTGACTGGATCCGTCAGCAGCCGCGCTGCGCCCGTCGATGCTGGTGGCGTACTTCCAGGTGACGTGCGGTAGGCCGGTGCGCTGCTTGTGCAGCCACTCCCGCAGCGGCCCGGCGATCACCGCGTCGGCCTGCACGCCGGCGAGCACCTCGACTCCGGCCGCGGCCAGGCGCGCCGCCCCGCCCGCCGCTTCGGGGTTGGGGTCCTCGACGGCGTAGGCCACCTTCGCGACACCGGCGGCCAGCAGGGCGTCCACGCACGGTGGGGTTCGGCCGTGGTGATTGCAGGGCTCCAGCGTGACCACCACCGTGCCGCCGGCGGCCAGCTCACCGGCGCGGCGCAGCGCCACCACCTCGGCGTGGGCCTCACCGGTCGGTCCGGTCCCGCCGACGCCGACCACCCGCCCGTCGCGGTCCAGGATGACCGCGCCGACCGGCGGGTTGGGATAGGTCTTTCCCTTGACCCGCTGCGCCTGCTCGATGGCGAGCAGCATCGCGGCGTCGTGGCCGGCGGCGTCTGTCACGGCCGGGGCGGTATTCATCCCTCGGTGCTCATGCGCGCAGATGCGGCGACGCTGAAAGGGCTTGGCGGCGCAACGAATCCACCGCCGCGGCCGGGTCCGCGGCGCTGTAGACGGCCGAGCCGGCGACGAAGCAGTCCACACCGGCCTCGGCGGCCTGTTCGACGGTGTCGGCGTTGATGCCACCGTCGATCTCCACCAGGATGCTCAGCTCCCCGGCGTCGACGAGCTTGCGCACCGCGCGCACCTTGCCCAGGACCTCCGGGATGAAGGACTGTCCGCCGAATCCGGGTTCCACCGACATCACCAGCAGGGTGTCGAAGTTCGGCAGGATCTCCAGGTAGGGCTCCAGCGGCGTACCCGGTTTGATGCTCAGCCCGGCTTTGGCGCCGGCGGCCCGGATGTCGCGGGCCACCGCGATCGGGCTGTCGGTGGCCTCGGCGTGGAACGTGACGTTGTGGGCGCCCGCCTCGGCGTAGGGCGGCGCCCAGCGGCCCGGGTCCTCGATCATCAGATGGCAGTCCATCGGGATGTCGGTGGCTTTGAGCAGGCTTTCCACCACCGGTAGGCCCAGCGTCAGGTTGGGCACGAAGTGGGCGTCCATCACATCGACGTGCAGCCAGTCCGCCCCCTTGACGGCGGCGGCCTCCTCGGCGAGCCGGGCGAAGTCCGCCGACAGGATCGACGGGGCGATCATGGGTCGTGACATGGGCTCAGATTACTTGTAGCGCCGCGGCGAACATGGCGTCGGTGCCGTGCCGGTGCGGCCACAGCTGCACGTGCGGGCCATCTCCGAGCGCGTCGGCTGGCGCGAACAGTTCTCGGGTGTCCAAGGCCCGCACCGGATGCCGGCGCAGCGCATCGGCCACCACCCCGACCGTTTCGGCCAGGTGCGGTGAGCACGTCGCGTACAGCACCACCCCCCCGGGCCGGGTCAGCCCGATCGCCGCGGTCAGCAATTCACGCTGCAGTTTCGTCAGCACCGGGACATCGGCGGGCAGTCTGCGCCACCGGGCTTCGGGCCGGCGGCGTAGGGCGCCCAGACCGGTGCAGGGCACGTCGACCAGCACCCGGTCAAAGCCCCCGGGTTGCAGGCCCGAGTCGCGGCCGTCGGCCGTCAGCACCTGCACGTCCAGGCCGCGGGTGTTCTCGGCGACCAGCGCGGCGCGCTGGGGCGCCAGCTCCACCGCGGTCACCCGGGCTTCGGCCTGCGCGGCGAGCGCGGCCAGCAGCGCGGTCTTGCCGCCCGGGCCGGCACACAGGTCCAGCCACCGCCCGGTGTCCCCGTCGACGGGGGCCAGCGCGCATGCGCGGGCCACCAGTTGGCTGCCCTCGTCTTGGACCAGGGCGTGGCCGTCGCGCACCGACTGCAGCCGTCCGGGGTCACCGCCGGGCAGGTATACCGCGTACGGCGAGTTCCGGCCCACGGCGCCGTCCACGGCGGCAGCCAGTTCGGCGGCGGTCAGCACGCCGGGGCGGGCGGCCAGATGCACCTGGGGACGCGCGTCGTCGGCGGCCAGCACCGCGTCGAGTTCACCGGCGGCCGATCCCAGCGCGTCAGCGAAGGCTTGCGCGATCCAGCGCGGGTGCGCGTGGGTGAACGCCGCGTGGCCGATCGGGTCGGCGGCAGGGTCCGGTGCGAGCTCCGCGGTCCAGGACGCTTCGTCGCGGGTGCTGATGGTGCGCAGCACGCCGTTGACGAAACCTGCTCGCGCCGAGTCGAATTCGATGGCCGCCTGCTCGACAGTGGTGGACACCGCGGCGTGCGCGTCCACCCGGGTACGCAGCAGCTGATAACTACCCAGCCGCAGCAGGTCCAGCAGCACCGGGTTGATCGCATCGGGCGAACGCTGCGCCGCCGCTCCGATGATCGCGTCGAGCAGCCCGCGGACCCGGCAGGTTCCGTAGGTCAGTTCGGTGGCGAAAGCCGCGTCGCGGCCGGTGATCCCGCGCTCGGACAGCAACGCCGGCAACGCCAGGTTGGCGTAGGCGTCGCGTTGCGAGACCGCCCGCAGCACGTCGAACGCGGCGCGACGGGCCGGATCCAGCGGTTTACGACGCGGTTGCCGCGGCCCGCTTTGAGGCCGCCGGCGCGACGGTCCGGTCATGACGCCCGCAAACCCGAGTCGAGCCGGGCGCCGCGCGCCCAGTCGGCAGCGTTCATGGGCTTCTTTCCGGGCGGCTGGAGCTGCCCCAATCGCACCGGCACCGATCCGGTGCCGATCCAGACGCTGCGCCGGTCGGCGTGAATGTACCCGGCCGCCAAGTCTTGTGGACCATCGTCGGTGACGGCCACCGGACCGAGCTTGACGCGTAGGTCACCGATCACCGTCCAGGCCCCCGGCGCCGGGGTGACGGCACGGATGCGGCGCTCGATCACCGGGGCGGGCAGATCCCAGCGCACCCGCGCGTCGTCGACGCTGATCTTCGGGGCGTAGCTGACCCCGTCGCGCGACTGCGGCACCGCGTTCAGCGCGCCGTCGGCGATCCCGTCGATGGTGGCCGCCAGCAGTTCGGCGCCCGCGACCGCCAACCGTCCCAGCAGCTGTCCGGCGGTGTCGTCGGGCCGAATCGTCTCGGTCAGCACCCCGTACACCGGCCCCGAATCGAGTTCCGGCTCGATCGCGAACGTCGTCGCGCCGGTCATCTCGTCGCCGGCGGCGATGGCCGCCTGCACCGGGCCGGCGCCCCGCCAGGCCGGCAGCAGCGAGAAGTGCAGGTTGACCCAGCCGTGCTGCGGTACCGCCAACAAGCCGTCGCGTAGCAGCGCCCCGTAGGCGACCACCGGGCAGCACTCCGGTGCCAGTTCGGCCAGCTCCGCGACGAAGTCGGCCGAGTTCGGCTGGTGCGGCCGCAGCACGGGAATCTCGTGGTCGAGGGCGAGTTGCGCCACCGGCGACGGCTGCAGGTGCCCGCGCCGCCCGGAGGCCGCGTCGGGCCGGGTGAGTACCGCAGCCACCTCGTGGCGGGGCGAGTCGATCAGCCGTTGCAACGACGGCAACGCGGTGTCCGGGGTGCCGGCGAAGACGATGCGCACCGGCACAGTTTAAAGAGGCCGCGGGACGGCCCGAAGTACCAACGGCCCTTCCGCCGGCCTGTGCGGAGCGCCATCATGGAAGGCGAGGTAAAGATCGGAGGTCACGTTGTCTGCCGTGATGGTGGAAGCCCAGACCGTCAGAGATGCGGTCGAGGCGGCCTGCCGTGCCCCGTCGCTGCACAACATCCAGCCGTGGCGATGGCTGTTCGACGGCACTGCGCTGCAGCTGTTCCTCGACCCGAGCCGGGTGTTGCCGACCGACCGGGCCGGGCGTGAGGCGATCATCGGTTGCGGCGCGGCGCTGGACCACCTTCGGGTGGCCCTGTGCGCGACGGGCCTGCGCGCCGACATCGAGCGGTTTCCCAATCCCAATGACCCCAACCATCTGGCATCGATCCGATTCGCCCGGCTGGATCACGTCACCGAGGGACACCGCCGCCAGGCCGCAGCGATCCAGGAACGCCGCAGTGACCGCTTGCCTTTGCAGTCTCCGGCGAACTGGGAACTGTTCGAACCGGTGCTGCGTGACCGCCTCGATCGTTACGACGTGCACCTGGATGTGCTGCCGGAGGACGCCCGGCCGCGCCTGGCGCAGGCCTCACAACTCGCCGAGTCGTTACGGCTCTACGATTCCACCTACCACGCCGAATTACGCCGGTGGACGGTTCCTTTCGCGGAATCGGCGGGTATTCCCTACAGCGCGTTGGCCTCAGCGGCCGAAGGTGACCGGGTCGATATCGGTCGAGCGTTTCCGGCCGCCCGCCACCCTGAGCGACGTGTCCGGATCCAGCAGGATCAGGCGGTGATCGTCGTGCTGTCCACCGATACCGACTCCCGCGCCGCGGCGTTGGCGACCGGTGAAGCACTCTCGGTGGTTCTGCTGGAGGCCACGATGGCCGGTTTGGCCACCTGCCCGCTGACCCACCTCACCGAGGTTCAGGTCGCCAGGGAGATCGTCGAGACGCTGGTGGGCGGCGACGGCGTACCGCAGATCCTGATCCGGATCGGGCACGCTCCCGCGGGCGAGGAACCACCGCACCTCACCTCGCGGCGCCCGCTCGACGACGTCCTGGACATCCGGGGCGGATAAGAACTCTCAGCCGATATGCAGCGGGTCGAGTTGTACCCGTACCGGATGATGCGACCCGCGGGCGCTGAGCACCCCGACGCCGTGGCGCAGTGCCGCGGCCAGCGCCAGGCCGTGGTCGCGGCCGACCCGGGCCAGCATCCGGATCACCGGCAGCTCGTCCGGGACGCCAGCAGGGCGCCGCACACCCGGCGGTAGCGGCACCGGGCCGAGCACGTCGGCGGCGCCGGGGAGTCGCGCCTGCTCCAGCAGCGCCGCCACCGACTCCGGGTCGCCATCGAGGGCCGCGATGTGCACCGCCGGCGGCAATCCGACTTCGGTGCGGGTGGCCAGCTCGGCGTCGGCGTGGCCGACCGGGTCCCACCGGATGAGGGCCTGCACGGTCGGAATCGACGACTCCGCGACTACCGTCACCACCCCGCCGGCCTCCCGGTCGCGCACCAGGGCGGCGGCCGCCATCCAGCGCCGCAAGGTGTCCTCGGCGGCCCGCAGATCCTGGCGGCCCAGCAGCGCCCAGCTGTCCAGCAGCAGCGCCGCGCCGTACCCCTGCGGAGCGTGCGGCTCGGCGCCGGGAGTGGCGATCACCAGGGCGGGCCCCTCGCCGGTGCGATCGACGATGGTGTCCCCGGCGGACGTGATGACCGCCGTACCCGGGAAGGCCCGGCCGAGTTCTTCGGCGGTGCGCCGGGCCCCGACCACCACCGCCCGCACCGCATCCGACCCGCAGCGCGCGCACCGTAGCGCCGGCTCGGCCCGGCCGCACCAGCGACAGCCGGCGGCGCCACCGCGTTCGGGAAGGGACAGCGGACCGGTGCAGTGCCGGCATCGGGCGATGGCGCGGCAGCGCCCGCACGCCAACGACGGCACATACCCGCGCCGTGGCACCTGCACCAGCACCGGCGCACCGGCGGCCAGTGCGCTGCGCGCGCTCTGCAGCGCCACCGAGGGCAGCCGGGCGGTGCGCGCCGCGGCGTCACGCTCTTCGGCGTATCCGGTGTCATCGAGGGCCACCACCCGCGGCGCCGCCGTCCGCAGCACCGTCCGCGACGCCACCACGTCATGCGCCCACCCGGCGCGGACCAGCGCGTGCGCCTCGGCGGTGCGCGCGTATCCGCCGATCAGTGCGGCGCAACCCGACAGGTGCGCCCGCAGCATCGCCACCTCGCGGGCGTGCGGGTAGGGCGCCCGCGGCTCGGCAAGGTTGTCATCGCCGTCGTCGAAGACCATGACCAGTCCCAGGTCGGCAAGAGGGGCGAACACCGCACTGCGGGTGCCGATCACCAGGCGGGCCCCGCCCCGCAGCACCGACAGCCAGCGCCGGTAGCGGGTGGCCGGCCCCAGACCCGCCGACAGCGCGACGACCGCGGACTCGTCGATCCGGGCCGTTGCGGCGCTCCACAATGCGTCGATGTCGCGCTGGTCGGGAACGATCGCCAAGGCGGTGCGCCCCGCGCGGATGGTCTGGGCGGCGGCTTCCGAACACCGGTCTACCCAGGAATCGCCGGGCAGCACCTGCCACACCGCCCGCGCGGCCCGGCCCTCCCCGAGCGCCGCCAAAAACGGCCCGCCCGCCCGGTAGCGCTGCCAGGCCGCCGGATCGACCGGTGCGGGCAGCGGCGCCTCGGCCGGCGTCACCGCCTCGCGTTCCACCCGGGCATGCCGCGGCGGTACCGCCAGCCGCAACACGTCAGCCCGGGTGCCGGCGTAACGGGCGGCCACCGCCTCCACCAACCGGCGGACCTCGGCGGTGAGCACCGGTTCGCTGGAGATCACCCGCTCGAGCCGGCCCAGCCGGCCGGCATGGTCGGTATCGGCACGGCGCTCCCAGATGAAGGCGTCGACCAGCCGGCCGTGAAAGCGCACCCGCACCCGTGCGCCGGGTCGCGCGTCCTCGGACTGCTCGGGGGTGACCAGGTAGTCGAACTCACGGTCCAGGTGCGGCACCGAGAGCATCGGCAGCACCCGGGCTATGGGTTCGGGTTCATGCGGCGGTCCCAGCGTCGGCTCTCCTTCGTCGAGCCTCGCTGAACCGCGGTGCTCATGTCGCGGTCCCAGCGTCGGCTCTCCTTCGTCGAGCCTCGCTGAACCGCGGGTGTCGACGCTCACCACGCAGGTCTAGCAGACTCCGCCGACCCCGGCAGCCGCCGGATCACAAGCGGGGCGGTCTGTGGATCGACGACCGCGCCGTCGGCGGCGCTGAATTAGCTTGCTGCGGTATGCCCGACGAGCGCGGCGCCCATGCGGAGGCGGCACGAGCCCGCGAGGGTTTACTCCTGTCCCGGCAGCAGTCCGCGGCGCGCACCGATCAGCTGCTGTCGGCGACACTGCGTGACGCCGTTGCCCACGCCCGCGACGGCCGTCGGCGCCTGGACGCCATCGACGCCGAGATCCGAGAGGCGCTGGGCGATCAGCCGGCATTGGACACCCCGGCCGGCGCCCGCCAATTCCAGCTCTTTCTGGCCGCCAAGACCCGAGACATCCGCCGGGTGGTCGCCGCCGCCGTCGCCGACGACCGGGCCCGCACGGCGCTGCTGGGGCCGCTGGCTGCCGGGTACCACGGCGTCCCGGCCGCCGTTCGCGATCGGGTCAACCGGCAACTGCTCGCCGACGACATCGACCGGGTGGAGAACGCCACCAAGGCGATCAGCGCCACGGACATGATCCGCTACCACAACGCCCTACGGGTCCGGGACGGCCTTCGGGCCAACTGCGCTGACGGCCCGGTGCTGCTGATCACCTACGACCCGGCGGCGTTCGGTGGCCGGGGCCGGGCGGCCATCGCGATCGGTGATCCCGACACCGCCGACAACACCACGGTGCTGGTACCGGGGGCACACAGCAGCGTCCGCGACGGCTACCTGTCGCATCCGGACGGGGTGAACGTCTACCGCGAGGTCGTCCGCGCCGATCCGGCGCGATCGAATTCGGTCATCCTGTGGATGGGCTACCGCGCTCCGGACAGCTTTTTCGACCCGTCTGTGGCACAACCGAATTCAGCACGATCCGGCGGCAGCCTGCTGGCTGCGGACGTCAGCGCCCTGCGGGCCGCACACCGCGGGGCCACGCATATCACGGTGATCGGGCATTCGTACGGCTCGACGACGGTGGCTGATGCCGCCGCCGGCTTCGGGATGCGGGCCGACGACGTGGTGCTCGTCGGTTCGCCGGGAACCGACCTGGCGCGCAGCGCCAAGGACTTTCACCTACCCGCGACAGGGCACGTCTATGTCGGCGCGGCATCCTCGGACCCGATCACCGGATTCGCCAGTGAGCCGCAAGTGCCGGTGCCCGGCACCGCGGCAACGGTCGGGCTCGGCCGCGATCCGGCCGACGACGGCTACGGATCGACCCGGTTCAAGGCCGAGACCCCGGGCCCGTCCTGGCCGATGGCCGGCCACAGCTCCTACTTCGCACCGGGCACCGAGTCGCTGTTCAGCATCGGCGACATCGCCTCCGGCCACGGCGACGCGCTGGCGCACGACCACATGACCGCACCGCACCGCCGTCGCCTTCCGGCATTCGACCCCGAACGGCTACGTCTAGGAACCGGAGGTCACCGGCATTGAGCGCCAGCGGGTTTCAGCCGGCGGGTTCGGCATTATCGGAGCGACCGAAGAAGAAGCCGGCCGTGATGAGCAGTTGCGCCGCTGCGTAGGCCCACCAGATCGGCACCGCCAGCACCTCGTTGCCCAGTACGAACCGGCTGATCGCGATCATGGCGTCCGAAACGGCGAAGAACACCGCGCCCACCGCGGTCCATCGGGTGGGCAGCTTCGCCAGCAAAGCCGCGCACACCATGGCGCCGAGCACCACGACGTAGACGGTCACCGGCACCGTCATCTGTTCGCGGGCCAGGCCGGGCCAGAACCACACCAGCAGCGTCAGGCAACTCACGCCGGTCAGCCCCACGCCGACGAGCCTGCCCCGGGACACCACTGCCAGCGGAATCAGCGCCCCCAGAAAACACAAGTGCGCCAACAGGAATGCCGTCAGTCCGGCGACGAAGGACGGCTCCCACCACGGGATCGCCAGCAGCCAGTCGCCGGCGGCCGACAGGATCAGCGCGGGGATCAGCCAACGCGCCTCGCGCAGGATCGGGTGCGCGACCGCGGCGACGGCCAACAGCACCGCCATCGACGCCTTGAACGCCGGCTGGCCCACCCAGTGCCCGGTCAACTCCTCCCCCGGCGCCGACCGCAACGCCAGCACGGTCAAAAAGACGCCGTAACCCACACCAGCCCAACCGGCCGCAGCCCAGGCGGTGGGGACCAGGCGCGTTGCGTACGGTGGTCTGATGTCACTCACCGACGATGACTCCGCTATCGACCCCATAGTGCTGAAGGTACTGGACGTCGTCCCCTTCCGACTGACACTCGCCGACGGCGTCGAGACGGCGCGCCGCCAGATGCGTGACCTGCCACGCCGGCCGGTCTACCCCGACCTGCCCAGCGAGGACGGCGTCATCGACGGCCCCGGCGGGGACCTGCCGGTGCGCATCTACCGGCCACCGAGTGCGGCCAACGGCCCCGCCGCCGTGGTGGTGTTCTTCCACGGCGGCGGTTTCGTCGCCGGCGACCTCGACACCCACGACGGCACCGCCCGCCAGCATGCGGTCGACGCCGACGCGGTGGTGGTGTCGGTGGACTACCGGTTGGCTCCCGAGCATCCGTTCCCGGCCGCCGTGCAGGATGCGCTGGCCGCCACCGAGTGGGTGGCGGCACATGCCGCCGAGCTCGGCGTCGACCCGGCCCGGCTGGCGGTGGCCGGGGATTCGGCCGGCGGCAACCTGGCAGCGGTGGTGTCTCAGCTGGCCCGCGACGCCGGCGGGCCGGACATCTGCTTTCAGCTGCTGTGGTATCCGGCCACCACCTACGACATCACCTTGCCGTCGTTCAGCGAGAACGCTGATGCGCCGATCATCGACCGTGACGCGATCGCCGCGTTGACCCTGGCCTATGCCGCCGGCATCGACCTGAGCGATCCGCCGCCGACGCTCGCGCCCGCACGTGCGGCGAACCTGGCCGGCCTGCCGCCGGCGTACATCGCCGTGGCCGGCCATGACCCGCTGCGCGACGACGGCATCCACTACGGCGAACTGCTGTCCGCCGCCGGGGTGCCGGTCGAGGTGCACAACGCCACCACGCTGGTGCACGGTTACCTGGGCTATGCCGGGGTGATCCCGGCGGCCACCCAGGCCACCGACCGCGGGCTGGCGGCATTGAAAACGGCCCTGCACGGTTGATCCGATGCGGCTGAACCAGGTCACCGTCGGCTCGACCGACATCGACCGGTCGGAGCGGTTCTACCGCCTGCTGGGTCTGCGGCTGATCGTCAAGACCGACGACTACCTGCGCTTCGAATGCCCCGCCGGGGACAGCACCTTTTCGGTGGAACGGGTCAGCGCAGTCCCGGCCGGCGAGCAGGTGACGATCTACTTCGAAACCGACGACCTCGACGGCCAATACCAGCGCCTGCGGGGCTTGGTCGAATTCAGCCAGCCGCCGACGGATATGCCCTGGCTGTGGCGAGAGGCCAGGCTGCGTGATCCCGACGGCCACCCGCTGTGCCTATTTCAGGCCGGCGAGACCCGCCGTAACCCGCCGTGGCGGCTCGACCCGCCGGATTCGCACTAACGCGCCACCGGCCCGCTGATCGACGCGCTACCGTCGACCGGTATCGCCCGACGAGGAGCCGCCGTGACCGACAAACCCGACCACGAAGTCCTGATCGTCGGCGCCGGGTTCTCCGGCATCGGTGCCGCGATCGGCCTCGACCGAGCCGGCATGTCCGACTATCTGATCGTCGAGGCCGGCGACGGGGTCGGCGGGACCTGGCACTGGAACACCTATCCCGGTATCGCCGTGGACATTCCGTCGTTCTCATACCAGTTCTCCTTCGAGCAGAGCACCGAGTGGTCGCGCACCTACGCCCCCGGCCGGGAGTTGAAGAACTATGCCGAGCACTGCGTCGACAAGTACGGGCTGCGTTCCCGAATCCGGTTCGCCACCAAGGTGCTTGCGGCGGAGTTCGATGACCGGGCCGATCTGTGGCGGGTGCAGACGGACTCGTATGGAGAGGTCACCGCGCGGTTTCTGATCAACGCCAGCGGCGTGCTCACCACACCGAAGCTGCCCGAGATCGACGGTGTCGACACCTTCGGCGGGGTGACCATCCACACCGCGCGCTGGGACCACTCGCAAGACCTGACCGGCAAGCGCGTCGCGGTGATCGGTACCGGGGCCTCGGCGGTGCAGGTGATCCCCGAGATCGCGCCGAAAGTCTCGCAGCTCACCGTTTTTCAGCGCACCCCGATCTGGTGTTTCCCGAAGCTGGACCTGCCACTGCCGGCGCCGGTCCGCTGGGCGATGCGGGTGCCCGGCGGCAAGGCGCTGCAGCGGCTGACCAGTCAGGCCTACGTCGAGGCGACGTTTCCGATCGCGGCGCAGTACTTCACGGTGTTTCCACTGGCCAAGCGCATGGAGTCCGCCGGGCGGGCCTATCTGCGCCGGCAGGTGCGCGATCCGGTGGTGCGTGAGCAGCTCACCCCGCGCTACGCGGTGGGCTGCAAGCGGCCCGGTTTCCACAACACCTACCTGTCGACCTTCAACCGCGACAACGTCGACCTCGTGGTCGATCCCATCGCGCGGCTCACCCCCACCGGCGTCGTCACCGCCGACGGGACCGCGCACGACGTCGACGTCCTCATCCTGGCCACCGGGTTCAAGGTGATGGACAGCGACAACATCCCCACGTTCGCGGTCACCGGGGCCGGGGGCCAGTCGCTGAGCCGGTTCTGGGACGAGCACCGCCTGCAGGCCTACGAGGGCGTCAGCATCCCCGGATTCCCCAACCTGTTCAGCGTTTTCGGCCCGTACGGCTACGTCGGGTCGTCGTATTTCGCGCTGGTCGAGGCGCAGACCCATCACATCGTGCGCTGCCTGACCCGCGCCCGGCGGCGTGGCGCCACCCGAGTGGAGATCTCCGAGGCGGCCAACGCCCGCTACTTCGACGAGATGATGAGCAAACGGCACCGGCAGGTGTTCTGGCAGGACAGTTGCCGGCTGGCCAACAGCTATTACTTCGACAAGAACGGCGACGTCCCACTGCGGCCCACCACCACGGTGGAGGCCTACTGGCGAAGCCGGCGCTTCGATCTCGACGACTACCGGTTCACCGCCTGATTTTTACGGCGCGAGCAGACACAAAAGCCCCCAAATCCGGTCGGAAATGGGGGCCTATGCGTCTGCTCGGCGGAAGATCAGATGGCGCGCTTGAGGTCGTCGACCTTGTCCAGCTGCTCCCACGGCAGTTCGATGTCGGTGCGACCGAAGTGGCCGTACGCGGCGGTCGGTGCGTAGATCGGGCGCAGCAGGTCCAGGTCGCGCACGATCGCACCCGGGCGCAGGTCGAAGACCTCGGGCACGATCTTCTCGATCTTGACCGGGTCGACGGTGGCGGTGCCGAAGGTCTCGATGAACAGACCGACCGGGGCGGCCTTGCCGATGGCGTAGGCCACCTGCACCTCGACGCGCTGCGCCAAGCCGGCGGCGACGATGTTCTTGGCCACCCAGCGCATCGCGTACGCGGCCGAGCGGTCGACCTTCGACGGGTCCTTGCCGGAGAAGGCGCCGCCGCCATGCCGTGCCCAGCCGCCGTAGGTGTCGACGATGATCTTGCGGCCGGTCAAACCGGCGTCACCCATCGGCCCGCCGACGACGAACTTGCCGGTCGGGTTGATCAGGATGCGGGTCGAGGAGGAGTCCAGGGTCTCGTGGGCGAGTTCGGCCAGCACGGTGGTGATCACGTGTTCCCGCAGGTCGGGGTCCAGCGTCTTCACCAGGTCGATGCCGTCGGCGTGCTGGGTGGAGATCACCACGGTGTCCAACCGGGTCGGGACGTCGTCCTCGTACTCGATGGTGACCTGGGTCTTGCCGTCCGGGCGCAGGTAGTCCAGCGTGCCGTTCTTGCGGACCTCGGTCAGCTTCCGCGACAGCCGGTGGGCCAGCGCGATCGGCAGCGGCATCAGCTCCGGGGTGTCGGCGATGGCGTAGCCGAACATCAGGCCCTGGTCGCCGGCGCCCTGGGAGTCCAGCGGGTCGGCCGCCCCCTCGACGCGGGCCTCGTGGGCGGTGTCGACGCCCTGGGCGATGTCGGGCGACTGCGCCCCGATCCCGATGTTGACCCCGCAGGTCTCGCCGTCGAAGCCCTTGTCCGAGGAGTCGTAGCCGATGTCGAGGATGCGCTTGCGCACGGTGTTGGTGATGTCGGCGAAGGCCTCGCGGGCGCTGGTCGTCACCTCCCCGACCACGTGTACCTGCCCGGTGGTGACCAGGGTTTCCACTGCGACCCGCGAGCGGGGGTCATCGGCGAGCAGTGCGTCGAGCACCGAGTCGCTGATGGCGTCACAGATCTTGTCGGGGTGTCCCTCGGTCACCGACTCACTGGTGAACAGCCGACCCTTTTCGCTCACAATGTCATCCTTCCGTGCGTCTCCGCACTGTCAAAAAAGTTAGGCCGGGAAAATATATCGTCTGCATCTCGAGCGCTGCCCCCGCCTGCGTCACAACCCCCCGGCTCGCTACCGTAGCAGCGTCCTCATCGGCCCTGCCCCTGCAGGAACGCCGCGATCGCGTCCACGATGCGACTGGCCATCAGTGTCTTGGAGCCGGGCTCCAGCGCGGACTCGGTTCCATCGGCGGTCAAAAGCCAGCCGTCGTTGTGGTCCACCTCGAAGGCCCGGCCCTCGCCGACGGCGTTGACCACCAGCAGATCGCACCCTTTGCGCTGGAGCTTCGCCCGGGCGTGAAACAGCACGTCGCCGTTCTCGTCCCCGGTCTCGGCGGCGAAACCGACGATGGCGGCCATGTTGGGCAGCTGCCCGTCGTCACGCGCCCGGACCGCGCCGGCCAGCACGTCGTCGTTGCGGACCAGATCGATCGTGGGCGGCCGGTCGTTCTCCCCCGGGCCCTTCTTGATCTTGGACTGCGCCATCCGGGCCGGGCGGAAGTCGGCGACGGCGGCGGCCATCACCAGCACCTGCGCATCGGGGGCGTGTTTGGTGACCGCGTCCTGCAGTTGCGGGGCCGAGCTGACGCGCACCACGTGCACTCCGGCCGGGTCGATCAGCCCGGCGGTGTGGGCGGCGATCAACGTGACCTCGGCACCGCGCTGGGCGGCTACCCGGGCCACCGCGTAGCCCTGCTTGCCCGAACTGCGGTTGCCGATGAAGCGGACCGGGTCGATCGGTTCGCGGGTGCCGCCCGCGGTCACCAGCACCTTGTGTCCGGCCAGGTCGTAGGGCAGCGCGTCCGCGCGCTCCAGCAGCAGCGAGGCGAAGGTGTTGATCTCCTCGGCCTCGGGCAGCCGGCCGGGCCCGGTGTCGGCGCCGGTCAGGCGTCCCGACGCGGGCTCGAGAACCACCGCGCCGCGGTCCCGCAGCGTCGCGACGTTCGCGACGGTGGCCGGATGCTGCCACATCTCGGTGTGCATCGCCGGGGCGAACAGCACCGGACAGCGGGCGGTGAGCAAGGTGGCGGTCAGCAGGTCGTCGGCCCGCCCGGCGACCGCGCGGGCCAGCAGGTCAGCGGTGGCCGGCGCCACCACCACCAGGTCGGCCTGCTGGCCGATGGCGACGTGCGGAACGTGCGGAACGTCATCGAACACGCCGGTGTGCACCGGCTGGCCCGAGAGCGCTTCGAAGGTGGCGGCCCCGACGAACCGCAGTGCGGATTCGGTCGGCACGACCTGCACGCAGTGGCCGGCCTCAGCCAGCTGACGGACCACCGTGCACGCCTTGTAGGCGGCGATACCGCCGGAGACGCCGACGACGATCCGCTTAGCAGTCACGGGTACCGGCCCCGAACCTCTGCTACTCGCCTTCGGTGTACTCGAGCAGGTCGCCGTGGATCTCACGCAGTGCGATCGACAGCGGCTTCTCCTGCAGGCCGGGCTCGACCAGCGGCCCGACGTATTCGAGGATGCCCTCGCCAAGCTGGTTGTAGTAGTCGTTGATCTGGCGCGCCCGCTTGGCCGCGTAGATCACCAGGGCGTACTTGCTGGACGCCCGCTGCAGCAGCTCGTCGATGGGCGGGTTGGTGATGCCCAGTGGCGTGTCGTAGCCACCGATCAACGCCGGGTCGAACTCATCGGCGTCGGTCACCACGGCCGCGTCGGTCTGCGAAGTACTCACTTAAGACAATCTCCTGAAGCTCATTGGGCTGGGGTTGATCACGCCTGAGGCGGTGGTCCGGTCGATCAGACCGCGTCGGATGCGGATTCCACCAGCAAGGATACCAATTCTGAGCAGGCGGTTTCCAATCGACTGTTCACCACGACCGCGTCGAAGTCCCCCTGCGCCGCCAACTCGGTGCGCGCGGTGGCCAGTCGACGTTCCATGACCTCCGCGGATTCGGTACCCCGCCCGACCAGCCTGGCCTGCAGCGTCTCCCAGTCCGGCGGCGCCAAAAACACCGTGACGGCCTCCGGCAGGGCCTTCTTGATGGCCCGGGCCCCGGCCAGGTCGACCTCGATCAGGACGGGTCGGCCCGCCTTGGTCGCCTCTGCGACCGGTCCCGCCGGGGTTCCTGATCGCTGCAGGCCGCCGTGGATGTCGGCCCACTCCAGCAGCGCGTCGGCCTCGATCAGCCGGCCGAACTCCTCTGGCGTCACGAACCGGTAGTCGACGCCGTCCACCTCTCCGGGCCGCGGCGCGCGGGTGGTGGCCGACACGCTGAAATACAGGTCCGGTACCCGCTCCCGCAGGCACCGGACCAGGCTCGACTTACCGACCGCGGATGGACCGGACAGCACCACCACACGCCCCGCGTGTCGGCTGCCCGGTCCTCCACCGGCATTCACTGACAGGTCAGGAGAAGTCGAACTTTTCCAGCAGCGCCTTGCGCTGCCGGTCGCCCAGGCCGCGCAGCCGGCGGGTGGGGGCGATCTCCAGCTCGGTCATGATCTCCTGCGCCTTGACCTTGCCGACCTTCGGCAACGCCTCCAGCAGCGCAGAGACCTTCATCTTGCCCAGGACCTCGTCGGTCTCGGCGTCCTTGAGCACCTGCTTGAGGTTGGTGCCGCCACGCTTCAGCCGGTCCTTGAGCTCTGCTCGGGCCCGACGCGCGGCCGCCGCCTTCTCCAACGCGGCGGCGCGCTGCTCGTCGGTCAACTGGGGAAGGGCCACGATTCCTCCGTCTCGTCATCATCGACAACGCCGATGTTTTCCTTGTCTCGGCCGGGTACTCCCGCCAGAGACGACGACCGTACCCACGCCGTCTGACGAAATCTAACCCCACCCCCCGTTTCCGGCTACAAATGCCCAGCGTGCGGCGGCTGAGCACGGCAGCCCGACCGGGGCCGCGGGTGCCTATGCGACCGGGTCCACCGCAGCCGCGCACCCCCGGTCGGGGCCTGCAAAAACCACGTGTGAGCTGGGCGTTTACCTGGGGGCGGCGGGCCGGACGAGCGACGCCGCCAGGCCCCTTCCGGCGCTTGGGAGACCGGTAGGACCGCGGCAGCATTGAATTCGCACCTCACGGCGTGTCGGGCGTGTCGAAGCCGTTCCGATGGTGATCCGAGCGGGCATGACCGGCGTTCGCGCCGCCGGGCCGCTGCGCGGCTACCTACCGCCTCGCCACGTCCGGTCGAACGGTAGCCGCCAGGCGTGCGGCGCGATGAGCTGGTGGACGGTGTTGGGCCCCCAGGATCCGATGTCGTAGCCGCGCACCGGCGGCGGATCGTCCAGCAACGGCGCCGAGACCTGCCACAGCCGCTCGATGCCCTGCGCGTGCGTGTAGAGCGTGCGGTCGCCGCGCATCGCGTCCAGGATCAGCCGCTCATAGGCTTCCAGCACATCGCCGGCGGTCTCGGTGTCGGCCATCTGGAACTGCATGCTGTGCTTGTCCAGCTTCATCCCCGGTCCGGGGCGCTTGCCGTAGAACGACAGCGACAGCTTCGCCTGGTCCGCCAAGTCGAAGGTGAGGTGGTCCGGGCCGTGCGCGCCGACCCCAGACCCCGCCGGGAACATGCTCCGGGGCGGCTCCCGGAAGGCGATCGAGATGATCCGCTGACCCTCGGCCAGGCATTTGCCGGTGCGCAGGTAGAACGGCACCCCCGCCCAGCGCCAGTTGTCGATCTCGCATTTGAGTGCGACGAATGTCTCGGTGTCCGAGTCCGACGCCACCCCCGGCTCGTCGCGGTAGCCGCGGTACTGGCCGCGGACCACGTTGTGCGGATCCAGCGGCACCATGGACCGGAAAACCTTGTTCTTCTCCACGCTGATCGCATCGGAGGCCAGCTCCGTCGGCGCCTCCATCGCGACGAAAGCCAGCACCTGGAACAAATGGGTGACCACCATGTCCTTGAAAGCGCCGGTCGGCTCGTAGAAGGCGGCCCGGCCCTCCAGGGACAACTTCTCCGGGATGTCGATCTGGACGTGGTCGATGAAGGTGCGGTTCCAGATCGGCTCGAACAGGCCGTTGGCGAACCGGAACGCCAGAATATTCTGCGCCGCCTCCTTGCCGAGGAAATGGTCGATGCGGAAGATCTGTGATTCGTCGAAGGTCTGGTGGATCGAGGCGTTGAGCTCGACCGCACTGGCCAGATCGGTGCCGAAGGGTTTCTCCATGACGACCGCCGCGCCGTCGACCAGGTTCGCCTGCTCCAGCATCCGGATCGCCGGGATCGCCGCTGACGGCGGAACACTCAGGTAGTGCAGCAGCTGCGGCTCCTGGCCGCCGAGCAGGTCGAGCTGCGCCGCCTGCGCCCGCACCGCCGCCGCCAGCGCCTCGGGCCCGCCGTGTTGCGGCACATAGGTCAGGTTCTGCGCCCAGTTCTGGCTCTCATCCGGCGAAGCCGCCCCGTGCGACGACTGTTCGCATGCGGCCACCGCGATCTTGCGGAAAGCGCCGTCGTCCAAGTCGTCGAGGGAGGTGCCGACGATGCGCAGCTGAGGCGCCAGCTTGGACCGCGACAGGTGAAACAGGCCCGGAAGCAGCTTGCGGCGGGCCAAATCGCCGGTGGCGCCGAACAACACCACCACGTGCGGTGCCGCGTCGGGTGCGGCGTGGTCAGAACTGCGCATCGCGTCCCCCGTCAGTTCGCCGGCAGGAATTCGCCTGCCGCGAACGACCTACCGGGCTTTCTTCTGGTGGTGCCCATCGTTTCACCCTGGCCGCGCGAGCGCGGGTTTCTCCGGATAACCGGGTATAGCCGCTGGGAAAAGCCCGGCTGACAGCCTGGCCACAGCTTACCTTCGAGTTTTCCCGAGGATTCTCGTATCTCCTACTGCCGGTTAATGTTTCACAGTGACCAGAGATTGCGTTCACAGCCGCTTCGAGGGGTCGACCGATTACCTTCAAGCAAGACCGGCCGGTGCGAGCGGAGTCGGCCCCAGTACCTGATGCGCAAGCGGCGGGTCACCGAATCGGTGGCCCGCCGCTGGATTTCCGGCTCGCTAACCCGCCAGATACGCGACGGCGTCGCGGAGCCGCTCCCCCGCCGCGCGCAGCGCATCGACGTCGGGGCCGGCGCGCAGCACCTCGCGGGAGACGGCGGGCAGCAGCGTGCCCGAAGCGGCCCCGCCGAGTCCGGCCAGCTGCTCCGGGCGTCCGCCCTGCGCCCCGATGCCCGGCACCAGCACCGGGCCGCCCAAGGCACTCAGATCAGGGACGTCGCGCAGCGTCGCGCCGACCACCACCCCGATCGAACCGGGCTCCCCGCCGGCCGCCCCGTTGGCTGCAGCGGCGGCATCGACGATCGACTGCGCCACGCTGCGGCCGTCGCTCACGGCGCGCTGCACACTGGCCCCCTCCGGGTTGGAGGTGGCGGCCAGCACGAAAACGCCCCGCCGATGGGCGGCGGCGGTATCCAGCAGCGGGGCCAGCGATCCGAAGCCCAGGTACGGCGAGGCGGTCACCGCGTCGGCGGCCAGCGGTGACTCACCGGCCCAGGCGGCTGCGTAGGCGGCCATCGTCGAGCCGATGTCACCGCGCTTGGCGTCGGCCAGCACCAGCACACCGGCCTCGCGCAGCGCCGCGATCGTGCGCTCCAGCACCGCATAGCCGGCCGAGCCGTAGGCCTCGAAGAACGCCACCTGCGGCTTGACGACGGCGAAGCCGGCGAAGGCCGCGACGCAGATCTCGCTGAAAGCCGCCAGGCCCTCCGGTGTCGAGGCCAGGCCCCAGGCGCTCAGCAGTTCGGGGTGCGGGTCGATGCCCAGGCACAGCGGTCCGCGGGTCGCGGTCGCCTCGGCCAGCCGGGTGCCGAAACCCCGGGCAGCCACTAGTGCCCGCCGAGCGTGCTGTGCAGCTCCTGCAGGGAACGCACCCCGATATCGCCCCGGATTCCCGCTTCGATGCCCTGCACCGCCGCGGCCGCGCCCTGGACGGTGGTCACGCATGGGATGTTGACGCTCACCGCCGCCGCGCGGATCTCGTAGCCGTCCACCCGCGGTCCGGAGTTGCCGTAGGGGGTGTTGATCACCAGGTCGACCTCACCGGCCCGGATCACGTCCACCGCCGACGGCAGCGGATCGCTTCCACTGGCTTCCTCGAAATGCTTGCGCACCACCTCGCACGGAATTCCGTTGCGGCGCAGCATCTCCGCAGTCCCCTCAGTGGCCAGGACCCGGAAGCCCAAATCCGCCAGTCGTTTGACCGGGAACACCAGTGAACGCTTGTCGTGGTTGGCCACCGAGACGAAAACCGTGCCGTCGGCGGGCAGCGACCCGTACGCGGCGGTCTGGCTTTTGGCGAACGCGGTCCCGAAGTCGCGGTCGATGCCCATCACCTCGCCGGTGGATTTCATCTCGGGGCCGAGCAGCGAGTCGATGCCGGATCCGTCCGCGCGGCGGAAGCGGTGGAAGGGCAGCACCGCCTCCTTGACCGCAATCGGGGCGTGCGGGCCGACGCTGGCGCCGTCACCGCAGGCCGCCAGCAGGCCCTCGGCGCGCAGTTCGGAGATGGTGGCGCCCAGCATGACCCGCGCGCAGGCCTTGGCCAGCGGCACCGCGGTGGCCTTGGACACGAACGGGACCGTGCGAGAAGCCCGCGGGTTGGCCTCCAGCACATAAAGCACGTCGTCTTTGAGGGCGAACTGCACGTTGAGCAGCCCGACCACCCCGACGCCATGGGCGATGGCCTCGGTGGCGCGGCGCACCTTCTCGATGTCGCTGCGGCCCAGTGTCACCGGCGGCAGCGCGCACGCCGAGTCGCCGGAGTGGATGCCGGCCTCCTCGATGTGCTCCATGATCCCGCCGATGTAGACCTCGGCGCCGTCGCACAGGGCGTCGACGTCGATTTCGATGGCGTCTTCCAGGAACCGGTCGACCAGCACCGGATGCTCCGGTGTCAGCAATGCCGCCCGGGTGATGTAGCCGCGCAGCGTCTCCTCGTCGTAGACGATCTCCATGCCGCGACCGCCCAGCACGTACGACGGCCGGACCAGCACCGGGTAGCCGATGTCGGCGGCGATCCTTCTGGCCTGCTCGAAAGTGGTCGCGGTGCCGTAGCGCGGCGCCGGCAGCCCGGCGCCTGCCAGGACGTCGCCGAATGCGCCGCGGTCCTCGGCCAGGTCGATGGCCTCCGGGCTGGTGCCCACGATGGGCACCCCGGCATCGGCCAGCCGCTGGGCCAGCCGCAAGGGTGTCTGCCCGCCCAATTGCACGATGACGCCGACCACCCCGGGGCCGCCCTGTCCGGACTGCTGTTCGGCGTAGTACACCTCGAGCACGTCCTCGAACGTCAGCGGTTCGAAGTAGAGCCGGTCGGCGGTGTCGTAGTCGGTGGAGACCGTCTCGGGGTTGCAGTTGACCATCACGGTCTCGAACCCGGCCTCGCTCAACGTGATCGCAGCGTGCACGCAGCTGTAGTCGAACTCGATGCCCTGGCCGATCCGGTTCGGGCCGGAGCCCAGGATGAGCACCTTGGGTTTGGTGTCCTGGGGCGCCACCTCCGTCTCGGCGGCCGGGTCGAGCTCGAAAGTGCTGTAGTGGTAGGGCGTTTGGGATTCGAACTCCGCCGCGCAGGTGTCGACGGTCTTGAAGACCGGGTGAATCCCCAGCCGGGACCGCAGCAGCCGCACGCCGTCCTCGCCGGCCAGTTCGGGCCGCAGCGCGGCGATCTGATGATCCGACAGCCCGCTGTATTTGCAGCGTCGCAGCAGATCCGCGTCCAGCACCGCGGTGTCGACGACCTCGGCGCGCAGCGCCACCAGGCCGTTGATCTGCTCGACGAACCACGGGTCCACCCCGGAGGCCTCGGCGACCTGCTCGACGCTGGCGCCGAGTCGCAGCGCCAGCTCGATGTCGTAGAGCCGGCCTTCGGTGGGTGTGCGCAGCCGGGCCAGCGCGTCCTGCGCGGTGCCGTCCGGGTCGGGCTTGGTCCAGAACCCGGCCCGATCGGTCTCCAGCGACCGCATCACCTTGCCGAGTGACTCGATGAAGTTGCGGCCCAACGACATCGCTTCGCCCACCGACTTCATCGTGGTGGTCAGCCGCGGGTCGGCGCCGGGGAACTTCTCGAACGCGAAGCGCGGGGCCTTGACCACGACGTAGTCCAGTGCCGGCTCGAAGCAGGCCGGGGTCTTTCCGGTGATGTCGTTGAGGATCTCGTCGAGGGTGTAGCCGATGGCCAGCTTGGCGGCGATCTTGGCGATCGGGAAGCCGGTGGCCTTGGACGCCAGTGCGCTCGATCGGGACACCCGCGGGTTCATCTCGATCACGATGAGCCGGCCGTCTTTCGGGTCGACCGCGAACTGGATGTTGCAGCCGCCGGTGTCCACCCCGACCTCGCGCAGAATCGCGATGCCCAGGTCACGCATCTTCTGGTATTCCCGGTCGGTCAGCGTCATCGCCGGGGCGACGGTCACCGAGTCGCCGGTGTGCACGCCCATCGGGTCGACGTTCTCGATCGAGCAGACCACGACGACGTTGTCGTTGGCGTCGCGCATCAGCTCGAGCTCGAATTCCTTCCAGCCGTAGATGGATTCTTCGATCAGCACGTTGGCCGTCGGTGAGGCCGCCAGCCCGTCGCCGGCCATCCGGGCCACCTCGTCGAGGCTGGCCGCCAGGCCGGAACCCAACCCGCCCATGGTGAACGAGGGCCGCACCACGACGGGCAGGCCGAGTTCTGCGACGGTCTCGGTGACCTCGGCCATGGTGTAGCAGACCCGGGAGCGGGCCGATTCGCCGCCGACGCGGGCGACGATGTCCTTGAACTGCTGGCGGTCCTCGCCGCGCTGAATGGCATCGAAGTCGGCCCCGATCAACTCGACTCCGTAACGCTCCAGCACCCCGTGCTCGTGCAGCGCGACGGCGGTGTTCAGCGCGGTCTGCCCACCCAGGGTGGCCAGCAGCGCGTCGACCTTGTTGCCGCGTTCGGCCTGCTGGGCGAGCACCTTCTCGACGAACTCCCAGGTGATGGGCTCGACGTAGGTGTTATCGGCGTACTCCGGGTCGGTCATGATCGTCGCCGGATTGGAGTTGACCAGGCTCACCTGCAGGCCCTCGGCCTTGAGCACCCGGCACGCCTGGGTGCCGGAGTAGTCGAACTCGCAGGCCTGGCCGATCACGATCGGCCCGGAGCCGATCACCAGCACGTGGTGCAGGTCGGTACGGCGCGGCATTACTTCTCCCCTGCCATCAGGTCGACGAACTGGTCGAACAGGTATTCCGCGTCGTGCGGTCCGGCCGCGGCCTCGGGGTGGTACTGCACCGAGAAAGCCCGGCCGTCAGCGAGTTTCACGCCCTCGACGACCCCGTCGTTGGCGCAGGTGTGGCTGACCACCGCCGCACCGAAGTCGGTGTCGAAGCGCTGGCCTGCTTCACCCTCCAAGGCGAAGCCATGGTTCTGCGCGGTCACCGCCACCCGGCCGGTGGCGTGGTCGATCACCGGGATGTTGATGCCCCGGTGACCGAACACCATTTTGTAGGTGTTCAAACCCAGCGCCCGGCCCAGAATCTGGTTGCCGAAACAGATTCCGAACAGAGGGATCCCGGCGCCCAGCACTTCGCGGGTCACCGCGACCAGGTGGTCGGCGGTGGCCGGGTCACCGGGGCCGTTGGACAAGAACACCCCGTCGGGCTTCAGTGCGGCGATCGAAGCGAAGTCCACCGACGACGGCAGCACGTGGCTGCGGATCCCGCGCCGGGCGAAGTTACGCGGCGTGTTGGTCTTGATGCCCAGATCCAGTGCGGCGACGGTGAACCGGTGTGGCCCGTCGGGGTCCACCACGTACTCGGTGTCGGTGCTGACCTGCCCGGCGAGGTCGGCGCCGAGCATCGACGGCTGCTCGCGGACCCGGCTCACTAACTCCTCGGGCGTTGCCAGTGCGTCACCGGAGAACACCCCGGCTTTCATCGTGCCGTGGTTGCGCAGGTGGCGCACCACGGTGCGGGTGTCGATCCCGGCCACCCCGACGATGTCCTGGCGCACCAGTTCGTCTTCCAGGGTTCCGCTGGCGCGCCAGTTCGAGGCCAGCGGCGACGGGTCGCGGACCACGTAGCCGGCCACCCAGATCTTCTCGTCGCGGCTCTCACCGTCTTCGCGATTCCACCCGGTGTTGCCGATCTGCGGGGCGGTCGCCACCACGATCTGGCGGTGGTAACTGGGGTCGGTCAGCGTCTCCTGGTAGCCGGACATGCCGGTGGAGAACACCGCTTCGCCCAGGCTCTGGCCCACGGCTCCGAACGGCCTTCCGGTGAAGATCCGGCCGTCCTCGAGGACCAGGGCGGCACGCGCGTTGCTCATCGGTCTCCGTCCTCATCGGTTCGTTCAGCATCGTCGCCGGCACCCAGCCAGCGACGGTGGTCGGTGCGGTCGTCGGCGCGGAAGCCGGTGTCCATCTCGGTGCCCGACGGCAGTCGCCACCGGATCGCCAGCACGCCGTCGTGATTGCGGGAAGGAATCGTGCGGCCGGCGATACCGCGTTCGGTGCGGACCGCGACCACCGAGTCCTGCGGAATCCAGATCGGCCGGGCGCCACTGCGCTGCACCATGATTCCCTCCGGGTAACGGGTCAGCACCGCCTTGGTGCGATAACCGAGGTCGCCGACCACCACCCGGTCGTTCCACTTCGGCGCCAAGGTACAGCCCAGATACAGGCCGCGGGTGGGGGCGACGGTAGGCGGTCCGACGGTGTCGGGAACCGGCGGCAGCGTGCCGATCAGGGCCTCCTGCAACTGGCCGCGGTGCCGCCAGCCGCGCATCATCAACCGGATCACCAACCCGATCAGCACCACCAGCACGAACGCGAAGATCAGCGAGGCGACCATCGTGGGGGTGTTCATGCCGGACTCTTCCCGTCCCGGGCGGTCAGCCGGCCGCGCAGCAACGTCGCGGTGACGGTGGCGGGAAGGGTCATCGCCTCATACGGGGTGTTGGCCGAGCGGCTGGCCAGCTGCTCGCCGGTCACCACCCAACTCGCTTGCGCGTCCACCACCGTCAGGTTGGCCGGCTCGCCCACCTCCAGCGGCCGGCCCTGATCGGGCAGGCCGACGATCTCCGCGGGCCGCTCGCTCATCACCCGAGCCACGTCGCGCCAGGTCAGCAGGCCCGGCTCGACCATGGTGGCCACCACCACCGACAGGGCGGTCTGCAGTCCGAGCATGCCGGGCCGGGCGGCGGCGAACTCGCAGGTCTTCTCGTGATCGGCGTGCGGGGCGTGGTCGGTGGCCACGCAGTCGATGACACCGTCGGCCAAAGCCTGACGCAGTGCGGCCGCGTCGGAGGCCTCGCGCAGCGGCGGGTTGACCCGGTTGCGCCCGTCGTAGTCGGCCAACCGGCTGTCATCGAGCATCAGATGGTGCGGGGTGACTTCGGCGGTCACCGAGATCCCTTGCGCCTTCGCCCATTTGAGGAGCTCCACGGTGCCGGCGGTGGACGCGTGGCAGATGTGCAGGCGAGCACCGGCGTCGCGGGCCAGCAGGGCGTCGCGGGCGACGATCGACTCCTCGGCGACGCGCGGCCAGCCGGACAGTCCCAGCCGGGCGGCGTTGGGCCCCTCGTGGGCGACCGAGCCGACGGTCAGCCGGGGTTCCTCGGCATGCTGGGCGATCAGCACGCCCAGGCCGGTGGCGTACTCCAGGGCGCGGCGCATCACCAGCGGATCGGCCACGCACACTCCGTCGTCGGAGAACATCCGTACCCCCGCGGCGCCGGCGGCCATCATGCCCATCTCGGTCAGCTGGGTGCCACCGAGCCCGACGGTGACGGCGCCGACCGGGTGCACATCGACCAGGCCGATCTGCTGTCCGCGCGCCCAGACATGGTCGGTGACCACCGGGGAGTCGGCCACCGGCTCGGTGTTGGCCATCGCGAACACCGCGGTGTAGCCACCGAGAGCCGCGGCCGCCGAGCCGGTTTCGACGTCCTCGGTGTATTCGCGACCAGGTTCCCGCAGGTGGGTGTGCAGGTCCACGAATCCGGGCAGCAGGACCTGACCGGGTGCGTCGATGACGTCACAGCCGGCCGGTGCAGCCAGGCCGGCACCGATCTCGGCGATCTGGCCGTCGTGCACCAAGACGTCGACGGGATCGCCCTCGCCATAGCACCGCACCCCGCGGATCAGCACGCTCACAGCTCCACCTCCCCCGACGACGCCGCCGACCCCGCGGATTCGCTGCCCACCAGCAGATGGAACAGCACCGCCATCCGCACGTGCACGCCGTTGGAAACCTGTTGCAGCACCGCGGATTGGGGCGAGTCCGCCACCGACGAGGCGATTTCCATGCCGCGCAGCATCGGACCGGGGTGCAACACCACCGCGTCGTCGGCCAACATCGTCCGGCGCTTCTCCGAGAGCCCGTAACGCACCGAATACTCGCGCGTCGACGGGAAGAAGCCACCGGTCATCCGCTCGGCCTGCACCCGCAGCATCAGCACCGCGTCGGCAGCGGGCAGCTCAGCGTCGAAGTCGTAGCTCACGGTCACCGGCCAGTCGGCCACCCCGACCGGCAACAGCGTCGGCGGGGCGACCAGCACCACCTCGGCGCCGAGGGTGGCCAGCAGTTGCACGTTGGAGCGGGCCACCCGGCTGTGCACGATGTCGCCGACGATCACCACCCGCCGGCCCTCGATGCCGCCGAGCCGCTGGCGCAGGGTCAGCGCGTCCAGCAGGGCCTGGGTCGGGTGTTCGTGGGTGCCGTCGCCGGCGTTGATCACCGCCGGGCCGGTTTCCTCGGCGCCCGCGGTCCATTCGGCGAGCAGGTGTGCCGCCCCCGAGGACGGGTGCCGGATGATCAGCGCGTCGGCGCCGGCGGCGCGCAACGTGAAAGCGGTGTCGCGCAGCGACTCTCCCTTGTTCACCGAGGACCCCGATGCGGACACGTTGATCACGTCGGCGCTCATCCACTTGCCGGCGACCTCGAACGAGACCCGGGTGCGGGTGGAGTTCTCGTAGAACATGGTGATCACGGTGCGTCCGCGCAGGGTGGGCAGCTTCTTGACCTCGCGGCCGACCAGGGCTTCGGCGAACCGGTCGGCGTCGTCGAGGATCGCGGTGGCCTGATCAAGGCTCAGGTCGCCGGCGGCCAGCAGGTGCCGGGCGGTCATCGGGTGATCACCACCTGATCGCGGCCGTCGTGTTCGGCCAGCAACACGTGCACGCTCTCGCCGCGTGCGGTCGGCACGTTCTTGCCGACGTAGTCGGCGCGCACCGGCAGTTCGCGGTGGCCGCGGTCGACCAGCACCGCCAGCTGCACGATCCGGGGCCGGCCCTGATCGCGCAGCGCATCCAGCGCAGCCCGCACCGACCGGCCGGCGTAAAGCACGTCGTCGACCAGGATCACCAGTGCGTCGTCGATGCCGCCGACCGGGATGGAGGTGGTTTCCAGGGGCCGCGGTGGCTGGCGCATCAGGTCATCGCGGTAGAGGGTGATGTCCAGGGCGCCGTGGCCGATGTCGACCCCGCAGAATTCGCTGATCTTGGCGGCCAGCCGAGCGGCCAGGGTGACTCCGCGGGTCGGAATGCCCAGCAGCACCACTTTCGGCGCGTCGGAGCCGTCGAGAGCGGTCTTCTCGATGATCTGGTGTGCGATACGCGAAATGGTGCGACTCACATCCGCCGAGGACATCAACTCTCGGTCGGTGCTGGAATTACCGGCAGCGCCCATGGGAAACCGCTGGACCTCCTTCTCCGCCTCGCGGGACGGATCGTTAAAGGATGTCGAACTGCCGGGTAGCCTAGCACCCGCCGCGCTGCCGCTAGCCTGGGCCGGGTGAATCTCGCCCCCAACCAGGCGTCGCTGCGGGAGGCCTGCGACACCGGCCTGCTCGCCGGCGCGGTGACCATAGTCTGGCAGCGCGGACAGGTGCTGCAGGTCAATGAGATCGGCTACCGCGATGTCGGCGCCGGCCTTCCGATGACCCGCGACACGGTGTTCCGGATCGCCTCGATGACCAAACCGATCACCGTCGCCGCCGCCATGGCCCTGGCCGACGAAGGCCGGCTGCGCCTGAGCGACCCGGTCGCCCACTGGCTGCCCGAGCTCGCCGCGCCGCGCGTCCTGAGCGACCCGTCCGGGCCGCTGGATAAGACCACTCCGGCCCGGCGAGCGCTCACCATCGAGGACCTGATGACGCACCGCTGCGGTATCGGCTACGGCTTCTCGGTGTCCGGCCCGATCGCGCGGGAGTATCAACGGCTGCCGTTCGGACGCGGCCCGGAGGCCTGGCTGGCGGCGCTGGCCGCGCTGCCGCTGGTGGATCAACCCGGCGAGCGGGTGACCTACGGGCATGGCATCGATGTGCTGGGCGTGGTGCTCTCCCGGATCGAGGGCAAGCCGCTGCCCCAGCTGCTCGACGAGCGGATCCTGGGACCGCTGGGAATGGCCGACACCGGGTTCTGCGTCTCCCCGCAGCTGCGCGGGCGCAGCGCCACCATGTACCGCCTCGACGGCGACACGCTGCGCGACGACGCGATGGGGCCGATGCCGATCACCATGCCGGCGTTCCCCAACGCCGGCGGCGGGCTGATGTCCACCGCTGACGACTACCTGGCTTTCGCGCGAATGTTGCTGGCCGACGGCGTATTCGGTGGCACCCGGGTGATCTCGGCGGAATCGGCGCAAGCGATGCACACCGACCGGCTCACCGACGCCCAGAAACGGCACCCGTTCTTGGGGGCCCCGTTCTGGGTCGGCCGCGGATTCGGGCTCAACCTGTCGGTGGTGACCGACCCGGCCAAGTCGCAGCCGCTGTTCGGGCCGGGCGGCGCGGGGGCGTTCAGCTGGCCGGGCGCCTACGGCACCTGGTGGCAGGCCGATCCGTCCGCAGACCTGATCCTGCTGTACCTGGTCCAAAACGCACCGACGTTGTCCACCGAGTCGGCCGCGGCCGTCGCGGGCAACACCTCGGTCGCCAAACTGCGGGTCGCGCAACCGAAGTTCGTGCGCCGGACCTACCGCGCGCTGGGCTTGTGAGCCGAACCTAGAGCTGCTGGCCCGCCAGGCGTGCCCGCTCCAGGGCCGCCTCGCGCAGCTGCGCCCGCTCCTCGGCAGTCCATCTCGTCGTCGGCTCGAACACCAGGGTCTCAACCCGGTAGCCCAGCATGGTGAACACGTACTCCAAGTAGGGCCGCTGGAAATCCTGCAGGTCGTGGCGGCTGCCGTCGTAGGCGCTGGAGCGGGTCAAGATGAGCTGTACCGGTTTGCCGTCGCCCAACGTGCCCACGTGCACACCATGTTCGTCGACTGTGAAGCTGGCCATCGGTTGCACAATGACGTCGATCCACGCCTTCAAGGCATGCGGCACATGCCAATTCCACATCGGTGAGGACACCACCAGCCGGTCGAACGACCGTACCCGTTCGATCTCGGCCAGCACCTTCGACCAGACCTGCTTCTGCTCGGGTGTGCGCCGTTCGCCGTAGAGCGGTGCGAACTTGGCAAGAGCGGCCTCCCGCCCGAATACCACCATCTCGTCGGCCCACACCGAGAACCGTTCGACGTCGCCGACCGCGGCGGCGGGCGCGGCGTCCAGGAACGCCCGGGCCAGCGCCGACGACAGCGAATGTTCTTCCTTGGGACTGGCCTCCACCCAGAGAGTTTTCATGACCGCCATCAGATCATCGAGATCGGCGAGACCTTCACGCCGACCTCCAGCGCGCCGGCCAGCTCACGCGCCACGTCGTAGTCGAAGACGACGTGACCGCAGATGATGTCGACATCACGTTTGATCCGTTGCAGCGGGTTGTCGACGAAATGCACGCTCGCCCCGGAAGCTTCGAGCAGATCGGCGATCACCGCGCGGGATTCGTGCACGATATGCGCGGCTGCGGCGCGCGCCTCGGCCCGGACCGCTCGGCCGATCCGCTCGCCACGGTCGACCGCGTCCTGAAACCGGGCCACGGTGACATCACGCAGCCCGCGCAGCGCGCTCAACCGCACCCGTGCGTCACCGAGGCGGATCTGCGCGGCGGGCTGATCCTTCTGTGCCGCACCGGAATACGCCAGTACGCGCTCCCCGAGCCGCTGAGCGTAGAGGTCGGCGACCCGTTCGGCCGAGCCCAGCGCGGGCATCGCGGCCACCAGTGCCAGCGCCGGGACCATCGGCCACCGGTAGGCCGAGGCGTCGTGCAGGGCGGCGCCCGGCGCGGTCCCGGAGTAGATGTCGACGACTTTGACCAGCCGGTGCTGCGGTACCCAGACATCCTCGACGACGACGTCGTTGGAACCGGTCGCCCGCATTCCCGCGGTGTGCCATACGTCCTCGATGCGGATATCGGATGCCGGCAGCAGCACCAGCGCCGGGTACGGCGCGTCGTCGGTCCCGCAGATCGCGCCGACCAGAATCCAGTCGGCATCGGCCACCCCGGTGGCCCAGGACCACCGCCCGGAAAGCCGGATCCCGTCGCCGTCGGGGGTGCCGCGGCCGGTCGGCGCCAACGGCGCGGGGCACAGCACCGGCCCGGAGGCGAAGACTTCGTCCTGCGCCCGCTCGCCGAAGAGTGCGAGCATCCAGTTGTGCAGGGTGTAGAACCCCAGCGTCCAGGCACTGGATGCGCAGCCGTGCGCCATGCGGCGGATCGGGTCGAGAATCTCCGGAAACTCCGCCTGCTGTCCCCCGTAGCGGGCCGGTAGCAGCAGCCCGGCCAGACCGGAGCGCCGGTAGTCCTCGATGGTGGCGGCCGGCAGCCGGCGCAGTTCCTCGGCTTCCGCGGCGCGTTCGGCCAAGCGCTCGATGAACCCCGCGGTCGGCGCCGTCGTCATCCCCGGACCCTACCATACCTTTTGGTATGGAAATCAGTGCCGCAGCATGACGTCCAGGAACTGTTCGCGGCGCCCCACGGCGCGCGGGCTGGGCCGAGATCCGGACAGGTGCAGGAACCCGATGCCGGCGGCGAACGTGGCGTTGGCGCGCATGTCGGACTCCTCGGTATCGAAGCCCTCATCGACAAAGACCTGTCGGACCGCCTTGAGCACCCGGCGATCCGACGCGCGCACCGCCTCGGCGACGGTGTCCTCCGAGCGGGCCCATTCGCGCATCGCGCGTTCCAGCATCCAGTGCCGCGGCCCGACCAGCGAGGTCATCATCCGCGAGAGCCGTTCGCGCGGAGGCAGCGCCGACAGCGCATCGAAGTCCCCGCGGTCCTCGTCGCGGACCGCGGCCCAGGTGTCGACCAGCGCCTGCCGGTAGGTCTTCATATCGGCGAAGTGCCAGTAGAAACTGCCTTTGGTGACTCGCAGGCGTCGGCAGAGCCGGTCGATGGTCAAGGCTTTGAGCCCGTCCTCGGCCAGAATGCCGAACCCGGCCTGCACCCAGTCCTGCACGGACAGCCTCGTATTGGCGGACACTTCGGCCATGCCGAGTCAGGGTACTGACCCCGCCCGGGCTGTATAGGAGTTTCCCGGTTGTCGGTCACCTAGACGCCGGTGTGCAGGCCCGCTTCCTGCAGTGCGCGACGCGCGTAGGCGCGCACATCGGCGTCGCTGTCTTTCACCGCGATGCTCAACGCGTCGCGGGCAGCGACGTCCGCTGCGGCCCAGCGTGTCAGCCCCAGCACCGCGGCTTTGCGGACGTCGAGGTGAGGGTCGCTGAGAGCCACGCTCAGGCGTGGCACCGCCACCGCGGCGTGCGACCCGCCCAGCGCCCGTACTGCACCCACCCGCACTTGCCACGCCGACTCGGCCAGTGCCGGTTCCACGGCGGCGAGATCTGCTTGGCTGCAACCTACTTCGCCGAGAGCGGCCAACGCTGCGGCCCGCACCAGCGGATCCGCGTCACCGATCAGCCGGCGGAGGGTCTCAGCCCCGGCCTGCAACGTCGCGCACGCGTTGGCGACCGCGATGCGCACCTCCCGGTTGCCGTCACCGGCGGCGGTGGCCACCGCCGACGCATCGTCGACCGAGACCAGCGCACGCACCGCCTCGATGCGCACCCGATGGTCCGGATCGGCCAGCGCGAGGCGATATCGCGCCGGGTCGCCTGCACGCCGGCTGGCCAGTAGATACACCACGCAGGCGCGCACCACCGGGTCACCGGAGTCCAGCTGCGCGCCGGCCACCGTCGGGTCGGCCACCACTTCGACCAGTTCCCGCACCCCGTCGGCGGCGCTGCGCCGCACCGCGGCGTCCTCGTCGGCGAGCGCGTCGAACAACGCGGATTCGTATCCGTCCGGCGTGTGCTCGGTCAGGGCAGCCACCGCGGTGCGTCGCACCCCGGGGTCGGGATCGCCGAGGAAATCGGCGAGTTCGCTCAGCGTCGGTTCCTCCAGGGCGACGACGGCCGCGATCCGCGGCGACGGCGGGTGCGAGGCGCCCGGCGAGATGACCCGTGACTGTGCGGTCGACGGCGCCTGGCGCCCAGCAGCGGCGGCTGCGACACCGGGTGCACCGACTGGTCGGCCGGCGGCAGCCCGTCGAACTCGGGAACCGCCACGAAATACGGTGCCACCGGACGCTTCAGGAATTCCATGGCGCCGTCGGCACCCTTGCGCACATTGAGGTGATACCCCCACTGCAGGTCGTCGCGGCCGGGCAGATCGGCCCGCTCGTGGTAAAGGCCCCAGCGCGATTCGGTGCGCGTCAGCGATGTCCGGGCCGCCAGCTCGGCGCAGTCGCGGATGAACGACACCTCGACCGCCCGCATCAACTCATGCGGGTTGCGGGCGCCCATCTGGGCGATCTCGGCGCGCATCCGCTCGAACGTGTGCACCGCCAGCGACAGCTTGGCGGCGGTCTTGGGCGGCGCCACATAGTCGTTGACGAACCGGCGCAACTTGTACTCGACCTGCGGCTGCGGCGGGCCGTCGGGGTGGCGCAGCGGGCGGTAGATCAGCTCGTGCGCCTCGGTGAGCTGGTCAGCGGGAAGCTCCTGCGGGGCCGCGGTGTCGGCCAGCGTGGACGCCGCGTGCGCGCCGGCCAGATCGCCGAACACGAAGGCGCCGATCATGTAGTTGTGCGGCACGCAGGCCAGATCGCCCGCCGCGTACAGGCCAGGCACGGTGGTGCGGGCGTGCTCGTCGATCCACACTCCCGAGGCGGAATGCCCGGAGCACAGCCCGATCTCGGAGATGTGCATCTCCACGTCGTGGGTGCGGTAGTCATGGCCGCGGTTGGCGTGGAAAGTACCCCGGGTGGGCCGCTCGGTGGTGTGCAGGATGTCCTCGAGTGCCGAGAGCGTCTCGTCGGGCAGGTGTGACACCTTGAGGTAGATCGGACCGCGCGCGGAGTCGATCTCCGATTTGACCTCGGCCATCATCTGCCCGGACCAGTAGTCGGAGTCCACGAAGCGCTCCCCCAGCGCATTGACCTGGTAACCGCCGAACGGGTTGGCCACATAAGCGCAGGCCGGCCCGTTGTAGTCCTTGATCAGCGGGTTGACCTGGAAGCATTCGATGCCGGACAGTTCGGCACCGGCGTGATAAGCCATCGAGTAGCCGTCGCCGGCGTTGGTCGGGTTCTCGTAGGTGCCATACAGATAGCCCGAGGCTGGTAGGCCCAGCCGGCCGCACGGCCCGGTGGCCAGCACCACCGCCTTGGCTCCCACCGCGACGAATTCGCCGGTGCGGGTGTGCAATGCGGCCGCTCCGACCGCACGGCCACCGTGGGTGAGCACCCGTACCGGCATCAACCGGTTCTCGATGCGGATCTTCTCCCGCATCGTGCGTTGCCGCAGTACGCGGTAGAGCGCCTTCTTGACGTCCTTGCCTTCGGGCATCGGCAGCACGTAGGAACCGGAGCGGTGCACGCGGCGCACCGCGTACTCGCCGTGTTCGTCCTTCTCGAACTTCACGCCGTAGCGTTCCAGCCGTTGCACCATGGCGAAGCCGCGGGTGGCGGTCTGGTACACGGTGCGCTGGTTGACGATCCCGTCGTTGGCGCGGGTGATCTCGGCGACGTAGTCTTCGGGCTCGGCCTTGCCCGGGATGACCGCGTTGTTGACGCCGTCCATACCCATCGCCAACGCACCGGAGTGGCGCACATGAGCCTTTTCCAGCAGCAGCACCCGCGCGCCGTGCTCGGCGGCGGTCAAGGCGGCCATGGTGCCGGCGGTGCCGCCGCCGATCACCAGCACATCGCAGTCCAGCCGCAGCGGCCGCGCGGCATCAGGTATCTGAGTCATGAATAGTCCAATGCGGCAAGCAGTTCGGCGCGCAGCTCAGGTTCGGCTTGGCCGCTGCGCGGTTCGGGGACATCGACCAGGGCCCGCAGCGGCTGCCCGGCGCGGCCCAGCACCGCCACCCGGTCGCCCAGTGCCAGCGCCTCGTCGACGTCGTGGGTGACGAACACGATCGTGGTCGGGTGGGTGCACCAGGTTGCGATCAGCAGCGCCTGCATGGCGGCGCGAGTCGCGCTGTCCAGCGCCCCGAACGGCTCGTCCATCATCACCGCGCGTGGCGCGCCGGCCAGCCCGCGGGCCAACTGGACCCGTTGGCGCATCCCGCCGGAGAGGCTTTTGGGCAGATAACCGCCGAACCCGTCCAGACCCAGCTCGGCGATCCAGCGCTCGGCCTGAGCCCGGCGGCGATGCCGCGGCACACCGCGCAGCCGCAACGCCAGCTCGATGTTGGACCGCACCGAGCGCCACGGCAGCAATGCGTTGTCCTGAAACACCATCCCGCGATCACCGGAGGTGCTGCTCACCAAGGCATCGTCGGCCAGCACCTGTCCGCGCTCGGGCGCCAGCAGCCCGGCCAGTGCGCGCAGCACCGTCGACTTGCCGCATCCGGACGGTCCGGTCAATACCAGGATCTCGCCGGGCCGAACGGCCAGACTCAGCTCGTCGATCACCGGGGAATCGGTGTAGGACAACCGGACCCGGTCCAGGGTCAGACTCATGCCGGACGTCATCGCGCGTTCTCCTCACTACGGGGCAACCAGCGGGTCAGCCGGCGTCCGACCACCTCCACCGCCGCCGAGGTGGCGAAGCCCAGCACTCCGATGGTGATGATGCCGACGAACACATCCGGGTAGGCCAGCACCGTGTAGGCCTGCCAGGTGCGATACCCGATGCCGAGCCGGCCGGAGATCATCTCCGCCGAGATCACGCAGATCCACGACACCCCCATCCCGACCGACAGGCCGCCGAACACGCCCGGCAGGATCCCCGGAATCACCACCTGGCTCAACACATCCCAGCGTCCGCCGCCCAAGGTGCGGACCGAGTCCTCCCACAGCGTGGGCAGTGCGCGCACCGCGTGCCGGGTGCTGACCAGGATCGGAAAGTAGGCGGCCAGGAAGGTGATGAATACGATGCCCTGCTCGCCGGCCGGAAACAGCAGGATCGCCACCGGGACAACGGCGATCGCCGGGATGGGCCGGACCAGTTCGGTGAGCGGTCCGACCACGTCGGCCGCCACCCGGGATCGCCCCAGCAGGATGCCGGTGGCCACCCCGGCCGCCGCGGCCAGCCCGAAGCCGGTGAGGATCCGGATCAGCGATTGCGCCAGGTCCAGCCAGTACACGTCCGTGCTCAGCCGGCGAACCAGAGTCGTGAAGACCTCGTCGACGGTGGGCAGGGTGTCGAATCGAAGCCACCACCGCACGTCGGCGGCGGTCAGCAACTGCCACAAGCCGATTGCGACGGCCACCGAGGTCAGCCGCAGCAGCCAGGACCGCCGGGCCGAGCGCGGCCGCTGTGGTGCCGCGCCGGCCGGGACCGTCGCCGCGGGGGCACCGGCGATGACCGCGGTCATGCCGCGCCCGCCAGGGCCTGCTGGTAGTCCAGCACGACGGCGCCGGGGTGCGCGGCGAGGTAGCGTTGCGCGCCCGCGGTGGTGTCGAAAGGGAGGTAGCGCCCACCATCGCGGACCCACGCGGACTTGTCGGCGAACCAGCGGGTGCCCAGCTCGGCATCGTGGACGTAGGCCGCCCGGACGTGGTCGCCGCGGGCGTTCGCGGCGCGCGCTGCCTCGAGCAGCGCGGTCGGATCGGCAACCGTCACAGTGGTGTCCGATCCCTGCAGCCAGAGCTCGCCACCGGTCGTCGGGGGTATGTCGAGGGCGGCGACCGCCTTGTCGTAGTCGACTTTTCGCTCGGCGAACGCCGCACGCAGCGGCTCGTCGGAGACGAAGCCGTCCACGTCGAGGTCGGCGAAGTCGCCGATCGACTTCAGGTAGGGCACGTCGTTCTTCAACGCCTCCACCAGTGCCGGCTTGAGGGTGGTGTCGAACGATGTTCCGCCCGGCCCGTTGTAGAGGTAGACGACCTCTTGCGGCAGCCCGCTGTCCGCGGCGACGATCCGGGCCGCCTCCAGCGGTTTACGGTTGAGGAATTCGGTGGCGTCCAGCTGAGCCTGCAAAAACGCGGCGAGCACTTCGGGGTGGTTCTGCGCGTAGGCGCGACGCACCACCACCCCGTGCAGGGTCGGGTAATTGAGCTCGGCACCGTCGTAGAGAAGTTTCGCCCGGCCCTGATAGACCAGGAGTCCGGGCCAGGCCACAAACTGGGACAGGCCCTGCACCTGACCGGATTCCAGCGACGAGGCACCGACCTGGGGTTGCTGGTTGAGCACCTCGACGTGGGCGCCCGTGCCGGCCAGGGCGCGCAGCAGGGTGCCATGCCCGGCTGATCCCACGCTGGCCGAGACCTTGGCCCCGGCCAGGTCGGTCAGGGTGTCGGCCGGTGAATCCGGTGCCACCACCACCATGTTCAGCGCGCCGGCGGGGTGGTAGCCGGTCACCGAGACCAGCTGGGTGCGGGCCTGGGCATTGGTCTGGGTCCTGACCCCGTTGACGAGCATCGGGTAGTCGCCCATCGAGCCGATGTCGATCTTCTCGGCGAGCATCTGCGCGGTGATCGGTGCCCCGGTGTCGTAGTCCTGCCATTCCACCCGGTATTTGGTGCCGGTGCGCGCGGTGATGTCGGCGAGCCGGTGCTCCAGGTAGCCGCGGGCGCGCAGCAAGGTTCCGGCGGTCGCGGTGTTGATGGTCTTGGACTGGTAGCCCACCACCACGTCGACGGAATCACCCGGGGCGGTGGAGTCCAGCGAGCAGCCAGCCGCGATGACGGCGGTGAAAGCCAGTGCGATCACGGTTCTCTTCATGTAACACCTTGGTGGTCAATGCATTCAGCGGAGGAGGTAGGGCATATTGACGGTGACCGCACCGGTAGGGCACCGGGCGGCGCACGGTCCGCAGTACCAGCACTCGTCGACGTGCATGAAGGCCTTGCCGTTGTCCGGGTTGATCGCCAACGAATCCAGCGGGCAGATGTCGACGCACAGCGTGCAGCCCTCGATGCACAGCGACTCGTCGATGGTCACCGGAACGTCGGACCGGCCGTTGATCAGCGTCATGGAGTGCTCCTTGTCAGGTTGCCGCGCATGGTGACCCGGTCACCGCGCATCCGGATGTATTCGAGATCGACGGGCCTGCCGTCGGCCAGGCTGGTCAGGCGCTCCAGCATCAGCAGCGCCGCGCCGCCGGGAATCTGCAGCAGTGCCGCCGAGTGCGGGTCCGCCGGAATCGCCTCCAGGGCCAGGCCGGCGGCTCCGAGATGCTGGCCGCTGATCCGCTCGAGCAGCGGGAAGACATCGTTGGTCTCCAGCGGGTGGGCCAGCACGGCGGCGCCGATATCGGGTGCCAGATAGGTCTGATCCAGGCTCAGCGGCACGTCATCGAGGTAACGCAGCCGTTCGATGAACACCACCTGCGCGCCGGGGTCGAGCAAAAGCCGCCGGGCCACTGACGGCGGGGCCGACACCGTGGCGGCCACCCGCACTTCGTTGCGCACCTCTTGACCGTTGAAGGTCTCCTGCAGGCCAAGCAGTGCGTCCAGGTCGTGATCCAATTTGTGCTGCGCCACGCGAGTGCCGGTTCTGGGCCCCCGGCGAATCAGCCCTTCGGCCTTCAGGACGGCCAGTGCCTCACGAATGATGTTGCGGGAGACGGCGAATTCGGCGGCCAGCTCCGGTTCCCCGGGCAGGCCGTCGTCGTAGGCACCGCCGTGGATCTGGTGGCGCAGGACGTCGGCGACCTGCCGCGCCCGGTCCGCACGGCGGATCGGCTGTGCTGCGAGTCGGGCTTCGGCCATGCAGACACGCTAAGGGCGCCGCGCCGGTCACGGCAGCACAGCGAATCCTGCTGATCAGCGGGCTGATTCATTACGCCACCAGGCAACACCCGACTGCCAGCGGAAACCGGTCACCGTATCCGCATTGCGCCGCAGCGTCGCCGGTGGGCCGGTTAACAATCGTGGTGAGGCGAACCGCTGCCGGGGGCGTGCGCGTACCGCGCCAGCGCCTCCGGGGTGAACACGGCCAGCCCCAGCTCGGGGTTGTAGCCGTGAATTTCCTTGACGTCGAGTTCGGCCAGGAAGTACAGGATGTCCTTGGAGATCACCTGTCCGGGCACCAGCACCGGGAAGCCGGGCGGGTACGGCACCACGAAGGTGGTCGACACCAGAGCCTTGCCATCGGCGACCCGGCGCCCGGCATCGCCGAGCAGCACATGCTCGCGGTCGGACTCCTCGTAGCCGCCGTAGAACGCCGACCGCATATCCCCGAATGGGCTTGCGCTGTCGGGTCGAAACGCGTGATCGAACTCGCTGAAGTCGGGCAGCGGCGGCAGATCTTGGGTGATCTCGACGATTCGGCGCTGCTGCAGCGCACGATCGTCGGTGCTGGCCGCGTTCCAGACGCGGTCCAAGTCGGTAGAGACCCGGCGCAGGGCGTCGAGCAGGTAGTGCACGCTGGACCAGGTGACGCCGATGGTGAAGATCAGCAGCACCGAGTTGATCGAGGTCTTGTTGATCTGAATTCCGAATCTGTTCATGAGGATCTTCTCGCGGAAGTCGTAGCCGTTCATGCCGGTCTTGCCGACGAACAAGGTGACCCGGGTCGGGTCGAGCACGAATTCGTCGGAACGCCACGCCTCGTTCCACTCCGCCAGCGCACCCTGGCGGACCTGCCGGTAGGAGCTGACCGTGGATGCCCGGAACCGGTCGGGCACCAGATCGTCCTCGTCGAGGATGCGAAACCACTTGCTGATCAACCGGTCCTTGCGGACCCGGTGGCGAAACACCAACGCCATGTCGTAGACCCGGCGCACCATGTGGAAGCCCTCGATGTCGACCTGCCGGCGGGCCAGGTCCAGCGACGCCAGCAGCTGCTGATTCGGCGAGGTGGAGGTGTGGGTCAAAAACGCCTCGGTGAACGATTCGCGGGCCAGCGCGTTGAAGTCCTGGTCGCGCACGTGGATCATCGACGCCTGGCGCAGCGCGGACAGCGACTTGTGGGTGGAGTGGGTCGCATAGACCCGGACCCGCGCCGAGGGGTCCGGCAGCAGCCGATGCTCGCTCCACTGGTCCCGGTCGATGCCGGCCATGCTGGCGCGCCACTCCTGATACTCCTGGGCGTAGCGAGCCGAGGAGAGCATGATCTCGAGGCGTTCGGCGGCCACCATCGCGGTGCGCTGCCGTGCCCAGGGCACCGCCGTGGCAAACGCGTACCACGCCTCATCCCACAAAAAGCAGATGTCCGGCTTGATCGCCAGGATCTCCTCCATCACCCGCTGCGGGTTGTAGACGACGCCGTCGAAGGTGCAGTTGGTCAGCAACAGCATCCGGACCCGGTGCAGCTGCCCGGCGGCCTCCAGATCCAGCAGTGCGCGTTTGATGGTGCGCAGTGACACCGCCCCGTAGATCGCGAACGGCGCCAGCGGGTAGGCATCCAGGTACATCGGATACGCCCCGGCCAGCACCAGGCCGTAATGGTGCGATTTGTGGCAGTTCCGGTCGATCAGCACGATGTCACCCGGGCGGGTCAACGCCTGCACGACGATCTTGTTGGCCGTCGAGGTTCCGTTGGTGACGAAGTAGGTATGGTCGGCGTTCCAGGTCAGCGCGGCCTTGTCCATCGCGACCCGGATGGTGCCGTGCGGGTCGAGCAGCGAGTCCAGCCCACCGGACGTCGACGAGGTCTCGGCCATGAAGATGTTGCGGCCGTAGAACTCTCCCATGTCCTGCAGTGAGCGCGAGTTGAAGATGCTGGCGCCGCGCGCCACCGGAAGCGCATGGAATTGGCCGACCGGCTCGGCGGCATAAGCCCGCAGCGCATCGAAAAACGGTGTGGCATAACGCTTGCGGATTCCGGCGAGCACGCTGCTGTTGAGGTCGGTGGCGTCGTTGAGCCGGTAGAAGGTGCGGTCGTAGACGTCGGGCTCGTCCTCGGCGTCGGCGGCGATCGACTCGTCGGTGAGCAGGTAGAGGTCGATGTGGGGCCGCAGCAGGCGCATCCACTCCCCGCATTCGATGGCATCGCGGCCGCAGTCGATGGTCCCCGCGTCGTCGTTGGCGCCCAGCAGCGTGTTCATCAGCGGCACCCGGTCGCGCGACCGCAGCGGCAGATCGTGCCGCACGATCGCCGCCTGGATCTCGCCGTTGAGCGCGACTGCGGTGACGGCGTCTTCGACGCTGGACACCACCAGCAGTTCGATCTGCACTTCGTCGTCGGGGCGGCGCAGTGCGCGCAGGTTTTCCGCGAGGCTCTCGGGGGCGCCCGACGGCGAGTCGTCGGCCAGCAGCACGGTGTAGAACTGCTGCTGGCGGGCTTGGGCCACCAGCTCCTGATCGGCCAGCGGTGCGCCGAGGTCGAACAGCGCCGCCCGGTCGCCGTAGTCCGACAGCAGCCGCACCACCAGCGACACCTGTTCGGAAAGCGATACCGTCGCCATCGACTCGAGGTATCCGCGCAGGACTGCCAGGGTGGCGGCGCCGGGGAACAGCCAGTACCGCTCGTAGGCGCCGAGCCGGTCCAGCAGGCGCTTGGCCCGCGCGGCGTGGTGGGTGGTGTCCAGTCCGGACCGGTTGGCCTCGGCCAGTTGGCGGCAGGCGTCGTCGAGCAGATTCCAGGTGTCCACCCGCGAATACGACGGGTTGGCCACCGCCGCCAGCGCTGACACCCGCAACCTCCGGCGCTGCCCGTCGCTGTCCGAGCTCGTAAGGCCCATAAGGCCAGTGTGGCCCGAGACGCTTGCGGGCGGGGCGCTTTCGCATGGTCCGGCAAGGGCCGAAGGCCCTTCGATCCGGGAACCAATTGCCGTGTCGACGCGGCACCGCCGTGGGTAGCGTCGGACCGGTGGGCCAGATCGGCAAACTCGACATCTATACCGCCGCGGTGGCCGGCGCACAGACGGCCGAGGAGGCCTGCGAACGCCTAAGCGCCGCGGATTGCCCGGCGGCCGTGCAGGACGGATCGGTGGTCATCGACGACGGCGAAGCCAAGGCGAGCCCGTTCGAGGGCGTCAACCAAATCGGTGACGCCTTTTTCCTCTGGTGCCTGCATGACCGGGGCGGCGAGCTCGCGCGCTGCGTTGCGCGCGGCCCACAGGGCAGTTGCCCGCCCCGGCACTGACGCCGGCTACTCCTCGGTGTCGGGCTGCTGAGTCGCCTGGCGAACCGCCTGCGATGCCGCCCGCAGCTGGGGCGTCACCAGCATCACCTGGCCCAGTACACCGTTGACGAAGCCGGGCGAGTCATCGGTGGACAGCTCCTTGGCCAGTTTCACCGCCTCGTCGACGGCGACCGGCTCGGGTACGTCCTCGGCATGCAGTAGCTCCCAGATCGCCACCCGCAGGATCGCCCGGTCCACGGCCGGCAGTCGCTCCAGCTTCCAGCCCTGCAGATGCGAGGTGATCAGGTCGTCGATATGGGCGCTGTGGGCGGCGACACCGGTGGCCACCGTCACCGTGTACGGGTGCAGCGGCGCCACGTCGGGCTGCTGGCTGGCCAGCTCGGCCCGCATCGCCGCGCCCTCGGCCGGGGTCAGCCCCCGAGCCTCGGACTCGAACAGCAAATCGACCGCGCGCTTGCGTGCCTGATGCCGTCCCTTGACCGGCTTGCCATCGGGCATGGTCAGGAGTTGACCCGTCCCAGATAGCTGCCGTCGCGGGTGTCGACCTTCAGCTTGTCTCCGGTGTTGATGAACAACGGCACGTTGATCTGGGCACCGGTCTCCATGGTGGCCGGCTTGGTGCCCGCACTGGACCGGTCGCCCTGCAGGCCGGGCTCGGTGCTCGCGACCACGAGTTCGACGCTGACCGGCATTTCCAGATACAGCGGCACCCCGTTGTGGAAGGCGATCTGCACCAGCATGCTCTCCAGCAGGTAGTTCGCCGCGTCGCCGACCAGCGACTCGGGCAGCGGGTGCTGCTCGTAGTCTTCGCTGTCCATGAACACGAAGTCCGCGCCGTCGCGGTACAGGTAGGTGGCGTCGCGCCGGTCCACGGTGGCGGTCTCCACCTTCACGCCGGCGTTATAGGTCTTGTCCACGACCTTGCCCGACACCACGTTCTTGAGCTTGGTGCGCACGAAGGCCGGACCTTTGCCCGGCTTGACGTGCTGGAATTCGGTGATCTGCCACAGTTGGCCGTCGATCACCAGCACCAGTCCGTTCTTGAAGTCAGCAGTTGAAGCCACGTTTACTACGTCTCCTAGAGAATGGTCAGTTCCTTGGGGAACCGAGTCAGCAATTCCGGGGCCTGTGCGGGAGCATCAGCGACCACGAGCGTGTCCTCGATGCGGACGCCGCCACGATCGGCCAGATAGACGCCGGGCTCCACGGTCACCACAGCACCGGCAAGCAGTGTACCGTCGGCCGCCGCGTTGATTCCCGGCGCTTCGTGAATCCGCAAACCCACCCCGTGGCCGAGGCCGTGGCTGAAAGTCTCGGCGTAGCCGGCGCCGGCGATCACCTCGCGCGCGGCGGCGTCGACGTCGCGCAGCCCGGCACCCGGCTGCAGCGCCTCGCGCCCGGCCCGCTGCGCCGCCGCCACCACTTGGTAGATCTCGGCCTGCCAGTCGGCCGGCGGGCCCAGCACGAAGGTGCGGGTCATGTCGGAGTGGTAGCCGGCCACCAGCGCCCCGAAGTCGATCTTGACGAAGTCGCCGGCGGCCAGCACGGCGTCGGTCGGCCGGTGATGCGGGATCGCCGAGTTGGGGCCGGCGGCCACGATGGTCTCGAAGGAGGCGGCGTCGGCGCCGTGGTCGAGCATCAGGGCTTCCAATTCGCGGGCGACCTCCTTTTCGGTGCGGCCCGGCCGTATCCCGCCGCGGTCCACCAGGACGCTCAGTGCGGCGTCAGCGGCCTCGCAGGCCAGCCGCAGTAGCGCGACCTCACCGGCATCCTTGACCTCCCGCAGCGCCTCCACCAAGCCCGAGGCCCGCACCAGCTCGGTGCCGTCGGCGGCGTTGGACAGCGTGTCGAACCCATCTACGGTGACGACGTGTCCCTCGAACCCCAGCCGGCGCACCCCGGCCGCCGCGGCCTGCGCCACCAGGTGGCTCGCTCCGGCCCGCTCGATCGCGACCGGCAGATCGGGGGCCTGCCAGGCGGCCTGGGTGCGGTACCGGCCATCGGTGGCCAGCAGCGCGGGCCGGTCGCCGGCCCAATTGTCGGCATAGACCAGCAGGGCACCGGCCGAACCGGTGAATCCGGACAGATAACGCACGTTGACCAGGTCTGTGACCAGCATCGCGTCCAGATCGGCCGCACCGATCACAGCGCTCAGACGCAGTCGACGGGAGGAATGTGTCACGCGGTGTGACGGTACTCGCTACGCTGTGCCCCCATGAGCAAGTGGTTTCTTCGCGGATTGGTCTTCGCAGCGCTGATGGTCGTCATCCGCCTGATCCAGGGGGTGTTGATCAACGCCTTCGAAGCGCAGGCCGGGCTGATCAGCCTGATCCTGATGATCTTGTTCGTGATCGCCGTCATGGTGTGGGGCCGCTCGGACGGCCGCGCCGACGCCAAAGCCAACCCCGACCCCGACCGGCGCGAGGACCTCGCGATGACCTGGCTGGGTGCCGGGCTGGTCGCCGGTGTGCTGAGCGGTTTGGTGTCGTGGATCATCGCGCTGGTCGACAAGGCGCTCTACGTCAGCACCCTGTTCAACGAGCTGACCAGTTTCGCGGCCTTCACCGCGCTGCTGGTGTTCGTGCCGGCGGTGGCCGCGGTCACCCTGGGACGCCGTCGCGTCGACAAGGACTACGAGAAGCAACCGATGCGCCACCACGGCCTGGCCGCCCAGGAGGAGGCCGCCACGGACGTGTTCGCCAGTGTGGGCGCCGCTCCGGTGGCTGCCGAGGAGACCGCCAGCGCCCCTGCCGACGCGGACGCGACGCTGGCCGGTCCGGCCGCCGGCTTCACTACCGAGGAGTACCCGACCGAGGAGTACCCGGCCGAGAACGAGGCGGCGACCACCGAGATTCCCCCGATCGCCGACGACGGCGGCCAGACTCAGCCGGGCGACTCGGCCAGGTAGCGCAGCGCCAGCAGGTAGCCGCGCACCCCGAGGCCGACGATCACCCCGCTGGCGATCGGACTCAGGTAGGAGTGGCGGCGAAAGTCTTCGCGCGCATGCACATTGGAGATGTGCAATTCGATCAACGGTGCGCTGAGCTCGGCGCAGGCATCGCGCAGCGCCACCGAGGTGTGGGTTAGGCCACCGGCGTTGAGGATCACCGGTTCGGCGGCGTCGGCGGCGGCGTGAATCCAGTCCAGCAGTTGGGCTTCGCTGTCGCTTTGGCGCACCACGACGTCGACACCCAGCGCGGCCGCCTCGGCCTCGATCAGTGCCTGCAGGTCCGCGTAAGTGGTGTCGCCGTAGACATCCGGCTCGCGCAGGCCTAGCCGGCCCAGGTTCGGGCCGTTGATGACGTTGATCCGGTTCACCGTCGCTCCAATCGGAAACGCCGGCCCACCTCGTCGTAGGCGGCGGCCAGCAGCATCGGGTCGGGCCCTTCCAGCCGGCCCGGCTTGGCCAGGCCGTCGAGCACCACGAACCGCAGCACGCCGGCCCGGTTCTTCTTGTCCCCCATCATGTATTCCAGCAGCGCCGGCAGGGCGCTCTCGTAATAGCTGACCGGCAGGCCCAGCGACAGCAGGATCGAGCGGTGCCGGTCGGCGGTTTCGTCATCGAGGCGTCCGGTGACACGGGCCAGCTCGGCGGCGAACACCAGCCCGACCGATACCGCGTCGCCGTGCCGCCACTGGTAGTGCTCCAGCGCCTCGATCGCGTGCGCCAAAGTGTGGCCGTAGTTGAGGATTTCGCGCAGGCCTGACTCCCGCTCGTCGGCGGCGACGACTTCGGCCTTGACGATGATCGAGCGCCGGATCAGCTCGCCCAGCACCTCACCGGTCGGATCCATCGCGGCTTGCGGATCGGCTTCGATCAGATCCAGGATCACCGGATCGGCGATGAAGCCGGCCTTGACGATCTCGGGCATCCCGGCGACGATCTCGCGCTGCGGCAGCGTCTCCAGGGTGGCCAGATCCACCACGACGGCTGTGGGCTGATGGAACGCGCCGACGAGGTTCTTGCCCGCCTCGGTGTTGATGCCGGTCTTGCCGCCGACCGCGGCGTCGACCATGGCCAGCAGGGTGGTCGGCACATGCACAATCGAGATGCCACGCAGCCAGGTGGCCGCCGCGAAGCCGGCCACGTCGGTCGCCGCGCCCCCGCCGAGACTGACCAGGGCGTCTCTGCGGTCCAGCCCGATACGGCCCAGCACATCCCAGATGAAGCCCAGCACCTGCAGCGACTTGCCGTCCTCGGCATCGGGGATTTCGATGCGGTGCGCCTCGATTCCCTTGTCCGCCAAGTAGCTTCGGATCGCCTCCGCGGTCGCCTCCAACGTCGGCTGGTGCAGGATCGCGACCTTGTTGCGCCCGGCGAGCTGATCGGCGAGATCTCCGAGCAGGCCTTTGCCGATCACCACCGGGTACGGCGGATCGGTGGCCACCGTCACGGTGATCGGCTCGGGAATCTCGGTCACTTACGTCCTCCGGTCTGTCGTGCGGCCAGCGTGGCGGGGGTGGGCGGTGAGCCGGCCGGTGCCGGCGGCGGTTGAGCCCCAGTTGCCGCGGGGGCCTTGCGGTTCGGGACGCCGGCCTCCAGCCTGGACACGATATAGCGGACCACCGCTCCGGGGTTGCGCCGGTTGGTGTTGACCCGGATCGTCGCCAGGCGCCGGTAGAGCGGCACCCGCTGGGCCATTAACTCGCGGAACTTCTCGGCCCGGCCCGGCCCGGCCAGCAGCGGCCGCACGGTGCTGCCGCCGGTGCGCCGTACCCCTTCGGCGGCGCTGATCTCGAGGAACACCACGGTGTGGCCGGCCAACGCTTCGCGGACTCCAGCGCTGGTGACCGCTCCCCCGCCCAAGGACAGCACTCCGTCGTGCTCAGCCAGCGCCGCGCGCACCACGTCCTCCTCGATGCGGCGGAACTCGGCCTCACCATCGGTCGCGAAGATGTCGGCGATGCTGCGTCCGGTGCAGGCCTCGATGGCGGCGTCGGTGTCGAGCATCTCGACGTCGAGCGCCTTGGCCAGCCGCCGTCCGATGGTGGACTTGCCCGCCCCGGGCAACCCCACCAGAACCGCTCTGGGAGCCACGGTCTACCCCGATGCCCGGGCCTGGTCGCCCACCGGCCCGCGCTCGGTCACCGAGCGCCGGTACGCCTCGATGTTGCGGCGGGTCTCGGCCAGCGAGTCCCCGCCGAACTTGGCCAGCGCGGCGCGGGCCAACACCAGCGCCACCATGGCCTCGGCCACCACTCCGGCGGCCGGGACGGCGCACACGTCGGAGCGCTGATGGATCGCGACCGCTTCATCGCCGGTGGCCATGTCGACGGTCGCCAGTGCCCGCGGGACGGTGGAGATCGGCTTCATCGCCGCGCGCACCCGCAGCGGCTGGCCGTTGGTCATGCCGCCCTCCAGCCCGCCGGCCCGGTTGGTGGAGCGCACCACACCGTCGGGACCGGGGTACATCTCGTCGTGGGCGGCGCTGCCGCGCCGACGGGCGGTGGTGAAACCGTCGCCGATCTCGACCCCCTTGATCGCCTGGATGCCCATGATCGCCGCGGCCAGTTGACTGTCGAGGCGGTCGTCGCCGCTGATGAAGGACCCCAGCCCGATCGGCAGGCCCGAGACGACGACTTCCACTACGCCGCCCAGGGTGTCGCCGTCTGCCTTGGCGGCCTCGATCTCGGCGATCATGGATTCCTGTGCCTTCGCGTCGTAGGCGCGCACCGGGCTGTCGTCGATCGCGGCCAGGTCTTCGGGTGCGGGCACCGGACCGTCGTAGGCGTCGGAAGCGCCGATCGAGATCACGTGAGAGATCACCTGAACGCCCAGGGCCTGCTGCAGAAACGCCCGCGCGATGGTGCCCGCGGTGACCCGCGCGGCGGTCTCGCGCGCGCTGGCCCGTTCCAGCACCGGGCGGGCGTCGTCGAAGCCGTATTTGAGCATGCCCGCGTAGTCGGCGTGGCCGGGCCGTGGCCGGGTCAGCGGCGCGTTGCGGGCCCCGCCTTCGGCGTCGAGCACGTCGGGATCCACCGGATCGGTGGACATCACCGTCTCCCACTTGGGCCACTCGGTGTTGCCGATCTCGACCGCGATCGGGCCCCCCAGGGTGACGCCGTGGCGCACCCCGGACAAAACGGTGACCGCGTCGGCCTCGAATTTCATCCGGGCGCCGCGGCCGTAGCCGAGGCGACGACGGGCGAGTTGGGCCGCGATGTCAGCCGAGGTGACGGTCACTCCCGCGACCATGCCCTCGACCACGGCGACCAGCGCGCGACCGTGTGATTCCCCGGCGGTTATCCAACGCAACACGTGTCCCATCTTCCCATGCCGGTCTTGGCCGCCCGGGCTCGGCGGAGGTTACGCGTGCGCACGCAGACGGCTCAGTATCGCGAGAAACGCCGGAATCACACCGGCTTGCCACCCCGAGTGGGGTCAGGAGCCGTTCTTGAGGATCAAATAGGTGACGGCGTCACGACCGTTGGTCACCGCATTGAGCTGGCTGTCCGCATTGCCGACGACGCCGTCCAGGATGCGGTCGAAGTCCTCGGCCGAGGTCTGCGGGTCGATCAGCACCAGCGGAGCTTCGCCGGGCGGGACGGCCGTACTCGGGTCCAGCAGGTACCCGCCGAACGCATCGACGTTGCCGGCCGAGGTCTGCGCGAACAGGTCCAGCCACTGCACGGTGGCGTCGGTTCCCTCGGCGCTGGAAAGCGCAACCGCCGGAACCTGCACGTCAGGCAGGGACGGCGAAGCCATGTTGGTGGCCAGCACGGCGCCGCCCACGACGACCGCAGCAGCGGCCACGCCCCCAATTACAGCTCGCTTCACGGTCACCCCCTCTGGTTAACCCCCGTCAGCAGAGTCAATACTGCTGATATTAGCTAATAATGGGCTGAGTAGCAAACGTTTCCTGTCAAGGTTAACTACGGCGTTAATTTGCGTTCGCTTATCCCAGCGCCGTCAGTGACCTCCACAATCGCGCTGAGGCGGCGTCCTCAGAACATTCCCAGACCCGCCGCCACCGCGCTGGCCAGGCACATCGATGGTCCGTGCGGAACCGTCGGCCCCCGGCGGGCCAACCCGGCGATCAGACCCCACACCCCGGTCAGCAGCGGCGCGAACAGTGCCGCCAGCAACCACACGTCGGCGCCGAAAGAACCGGTCAATGCACCGAGTCCGGCGGCGAGTTTGACATCGCCGGCGCCCAGTCCGGCCGGTGCGATCAGGTGCACCGCCAAATAGACCGCGGTCAGCGCCGCCGCCCCGGCCAGTGCCGCGGTTCCCCGGCCGGACCCGGCCGCCACCGCGGGCACTACCACCGCCGCGGGCAGGGTCAGCCAGTTCGGCAACCGGCGCTGCCGAAGGTCATAGCCACTCAGCAGCGTCAGCCACGCCGCCACCAGCACCGCCAGCATGGCGTCATGCTCAGGCCGGACCGGCGATCGCGCAAGTCATCGCCGCACAGGGTGCGGGCCGGCCGGTGAAGAGCTCGACCTGGGTGAACGCCTGGTGCAACAGCATCTGCAGGCCGCTGATCACCGTGCCGCCTGCCGCGGTGACCGCGGCCGCCAGCGGAGTCGGCCAGGGGTCGTAGATCGCGTCCAGCAGCACCGGCACCCCGGCCAGCACCGGCGCGAAGGCGGCAGCGACGTCGGCCGGAAGGGTGCTGACCATCACCGACGCGGTCGCGGCCGAGTTGCTCAGTCCGGCCTCGTCGAGTGTGCAATGGCGGGCCGGCACACCGACATCGGTCGCCAGGGCCACCACCCGGGCGGCGTTGTCGGGGTTACGCGCCGCCACCGTGATGCGGCTGACCCCGAGTTCGGCCAACGCCACCACCGCGGCCGGGGCGGTGCCGCCGGACCCGAGCACGACCGCCTCTCCCCCCGAGATGTCACCGGCCGATCCCAGCGCTCCGCTGACCCCGTCGACGTCGGTGTTATCAGCCAGCCAGCCGGACTCGGTGCGCACCAGGGTGTTGGCCGAGCCGATCCGCTCGGCGCGCGGGGTGCGTTCGTCGGCGAACGCCAGTGCGGCGAATTTGCCCGGCATGGTCACCGACACGCCGACCCATTCCGGCCCGAATCCGGCTACCAGCGCCGGCAGCCGCTCGGCGTCGCACTCGATGCGGTCATAGGTCCATCCCTGCAAGCCCAGCGCCCGGTAGGCCGCCAGATGCAGTTGGGGTGAGCGGGAGTGCGCGATCGGCGACCCGAGAACGGCCGCCTTGCGTGGCCCCGGCTCAGCGGGAGCTGTCCAGGACACCGTTGCCCAGAGCCATCTCGATGTTGGTCAGGTGCTGCTGATAGTTGTGGGTGAACAAGGTGGTGCCGTCCTTGTCGATCGTCACGAAGTACAGCCAGTCGCCCGGCTCGGGATGCTCGGCGGCCTGCAGGGCCTCCATTCCCGGCGAACAGATCGGGGTGGCCGGCAGCCCTTCGGAGGCGTAGGTGTTCCACGGCGTCACCTTGGCCCGGTCGGCGTCGGTGGTGGCCACCTCCTGGCGGTCCAGCGGGTAGTTGACCGTCGAGTCGAACTCCAGGCGCTGCGGCTCGCCCAGCCGGTTGTCGATAACCCTGGCCACCTTGGCGAAGTCGTGCGGCAAGGCTTCGCGTTGCACCAGCGACGCGACTGTCAACAGTTCGTAGGGCGTCATGCCCAACTGCGCGGCGGTGGCCGGCAGACCGGACTTGGCCAACTCCGCGGTGCTCTGGCCGATCACCTTCGACAAGACCACCGGTGCCGGCGCCGTCGGGTCGACGTTCCAGGTGCCCGCGGTGATCAACCCCTCGATGCGGCGGTGGTCGCGGCCCATCCTGGTGACCGGCTCCAAAGCCCAGTCCGGCACCGACAGCGCCTGCGGTGTCTCCATCGCCGCGGCGCGCCGCAGGTCCTCCGCCGTGAGGCAGTGCCGATCGCCGTTGAGCTCCAGGCAGCTGGCCTCCGCGATCAGCGTGAACACTCCCGGGGTCACCGCGTTGGTCTTCATGTCGGTGGTGTCGTCGAGTTGACGGCCTTCGGGGATCACCAGCTTGCCCATCCGGTTGGCCGGGTCGGTGAGCTGCTTGACCGCGGTCGCGGCCGGGATCTCGGTCCGCAACCGATAGAAGCCGGGCTGGATCGCCGCGATGGCGGTGTTGTTCTGCGCGGCGTCGAGGAACTTTGCGACGTTGGCGATCACACCGGCGCCCAGCATGGTTTCGGCGATGGCGGTGGTGAAGTCGCCCTCGTGCACCTCGATCAGCACCTGCGGGCCGCCGTCACCGGTGTAGTCGACGACCGGCCCGCGCGAGTGCCACAGCTTGGAACCGAGGAACACCGCCGCGATCACGGTCATGGTGATCAGCACGACGGCCAGTCCGCCGACCACGCGCCGGTGCCGGTTGCGCTGTCGTCGCCGCCGGTCCTCGCGAGCCCGTTCGGTCCGGCTCATCCGCTGCTGCCGCGTAGGTCCCACCGCCACAGGCCTGGCTTTCCACCTGGGTCGTTCGTCAGACACCGTTGTCCTCCGTCGGCACCGCCCGATCCACAGGGTCCGGGGCCCGGCGCTGGTCGAGCCAGCTCTGCAGGATGGTCACCGCTGCCGCCTGGTCGATCACCGAGCGCTGACGCCTTGACCGCATTCCGGCCGCCTGCAGGGCCCGCGTCGCGCTGACCGTGCTCAGCCGCTCGTCGGCCAGCCGCACCGGGGCCGGCCGCTTGCGCTTGGCCAGCACCCGGGCCAGGTCATCGGCGACCGCGATGGCGTCGTCGGCGGCCGACCCGGTGCGGTCGGCCAGGGTCCGGGGCAGCCCGACCACCACTTCCACCACGTCGAATTCCTCGGCCAGCTCGGCCAGCCGGCGCAGGTGCGACCCGGAGGCGTGCCGGCGGACGGTCTCCACCGGGGTCGCCAGCAGACCGTCGGGATCGCTGCACGACACCCCGATCCGCACACTGCCCACATCCACCCCAAGGCGTCGTCCGCGGCCGGGATCATCCGGCCCGCCGGGCCGGTCCGGGGTGCGATGGTGGGCTGAGGTCACGCCGGCGTGCTCCGGGCGACCGCCGTGCGAACCGCCGAGAGGGCGGCGTCGATGCCGGCCGAGTCCTTGCCGGAGCCCTGCGCCAGGTCGGCCTTGCCACCGCCCCGGCCGGCCACCGCCGCGGCCAGGTCTTTGACCAGATCGTCGGCACGTAGCCCGAGTTCCTGTGCGGCGGGGTTGGTGGCGACCACGTAGGGCACGCTGTCTTCTCCGTCGGCGATCAGCGCCACCACCGCCGGGCCCTCGCCGAGTTTGCCGCGGATGTCGCCGGCCAGTGAGCGCAGGTCGCCACCGCCGATACCACCGGACATCCGCTGCGCCACCACGCGCACGTTACCGATTTGTTCGGCGCCGGTGGCGGCATTCGACGCGGCCGCGCGGGCGCTGGCCAGCCGCGCCCGGTCGAGTTCCTTCTCGGCGGCCCGCAGCCGCTCCACCAGGTTTGCTACCCGGGCGGGCACCTCCTCGGACGGCACCTTCAGCGAGGACGCCAGGCCGGCCATCAGCGCGCGTTCCTTGGCCAGGTGGCGGAACGAGTCCAGCCCGACGTAGGCCTCCACCCGGCGCACCCCGGATCCGACCGATGATTCGCCGAGCAGGGTCACCGGACCGATCTGCGCGGAGTTGTGCACGTGGGTGCCGCCACACAACTCCAGCGAGAACGGCCCGCCGATCTCGACCACCCGCACCCGGTCGGGGTATTTCTCGCCGAACATCGCCATGGCGCCCATGGACTTGGCCTTCTCGAGTTCCTCGTTGAAGGTGTGCACCTCGAAGTCGGCCTGCACCGCCTCGTTGGTGACCTCTTCGACCTGGGTGCGCTGCTCGTCGCTCAGCGGCCCCTGCCAGTTGAAGTCGAACCGCAGATAACCCGGCCGGTTCAGCGACCCGGCCTGAACCGCGTTGGGCCCCAACACCTGCCGCAGCGCGGCATGCACCATGTGGGTGCCGGAGTGGCCCTGGGTGGCGCCCTTGCGCCAGCCCGGGTCCACCGCGGCGGTGACGGTATCGCCCTCGACGAACTCACCCGATTCCACCGTGACCCGATGCACCCACAGGGTTTGGGCGATCTTCTGCACATCGGTGACCGCGGCCTTGGCGGGGCCGGCGCTGATGGTGCCGGCGTCGGCGATCTGCCCGCCGGCTTCGGCGTAGAGCGGGGTCCGGTCGAGCACCAACTCGATCCGATCGGCGGCGGCGGCGTCGCCGTGCGCAACCACCGGGACCCGTTTGCCGTCCGCGAAGATCCCGAGAATCCTTGCCTCCGAGGTCAGTTCGTCAAACCCGGTGAACTCGGTGGGGCCGGCGTCGATCAACTCCCGGTAGGCGCTCAGGTCGGCGTGGGCGTGTTTGCGGGCGGCGGCGTCGGCCTTGGCGCGTTGACGCTGCTCGGCCATCAGGGCGCGGAAGCCGGCCTCATCGACGGCCAGGCCGGCCTCCGACGCCATCTCCAGCGTGAGTTCGATGGGAAAGCCGTAGGTGTCGTGCAGGGCGAAGGCGTCCTTGCCGGACAGCACGGTAACGCCGGCGGACTTGGTGGCCGCCGCTGCCTCGTCGAAGAGCTTCGACCCCGATGTCAGGGTGCGGTTGAACGCGGTCTCCTCGGCCACCGCAATCCGGGCGATCCGGTCGAAGTCGCTGACCAACTCCGGGTACGACGGGCCCATCGCGTCGCGTACGGTGGCCATCAGCTCACCGACGATGGGGCCCTCGATACCGAGCAGCTTGGCCGAGCGGATCACCCGGCGCAGCAGCCGGCGCAGCACGTAGCCGCGGCCGTCGTTGCCCGGGCTCACCCCGTCGCCGATCAGGATCGCCGCGGTGCGAGAGTGGTCGGCGATGATCCGGTAACGCACGTCGTCGGCGTCGTTGCCCGCACCGTAACCCCGGGGCGCGCGCGCTTCCACCACATCGATGACCGGGCGGACCAGGTCGGTCTCGTAGACGTTGTGCACACCTTGCAGCAGGAACGCGACCCGCTCGATGCCCATCCCGGTGTCGATGTTCTTGCGTGGCAGCGGTCCGAGGATCTCGAAGTCCTCCTTGGAGGTGCCTTCGCCGCGTTCATTCTGCATGAACACGAGGTTCCAGATCTCGATGTAGCGGTCCTCGTTGGCGACTGGGCCACCGTCGACACCGAAGTCGGGGCCGCGGTCGTAGTAGATCTCCGAGGATGGTCCGCACGGCCCGGGGATGCCCATCGACCAGTAGTTGTCGGCCATGCCGCGGCGCTGGATGCGCTCGGTCGGCAACCCGGCGATCTCCTGCCACAGTGCGACGGCCTCGTCGTCGTCGAGGTAGACGGTGGCCCAGATCCGTTCCGGGTCCAGCCCGTAGCCGCCCTCGTCGACGCTGTTGGTCAGCAGGGTCCAGGCCAGCTCGATCGCGCCGCGCTTGAAGTAGTCGCCGAACGAGAAATTGCCGGCCATCTGGAAGAAGGTGTTGTGCCGGGTGGTGATGCCCACCTCGTCGATGTCCGGGGTGCGGATGCACTTCTGGATGCTGGTGGCGGTGGCATACGGCGGGGTCCGCTGCCCCAGGAAGAACGGCACGAACTGCACCATGCCGGCATTGATGAACAACAGATTCGGGTCGTCGAGGATCACCGAAGCACTGGGCACCTCGGTGTGGCCCGCCTTCACGAAGTGATCGAGGAAGCGTTTCCTGATCTCGTGTGTCTGCACTCTTAAGTCGCTTTCCCGCCGTTGTCGCACCTATAGACGGCCCTACAGTACCGGTCTGCCGACCACCTTCTTGCCGCCAAGAGGGGGCGGTCAGGCGCTGCCGAGGAAACTCAGTCGCACCGACCGCCGCGGGTTGTCCCGGTTGAGGTCGACCAGCACCACGGACTGCCAGGTGCCCAGCAGCGGCTCACCGCCGGCCACCGGCACCGTGATCGACGGCGCCACGATGGCCGGCAGGACGTGATCGGCGCCATGCCCCGGCGACCCGTGCGCGTGCCGGTAGCGGTCATCGCGGGGCAGCAGCCGCTCCAGGGTGTCGACCAGGTCGGTATCCGAGCCGGCGCCGGTCTCGATGATCGCCACTCCGGCCGTGGCGTGCGGCACGAACACGTTGCACAAGCCGTCACCGTGGGCGGCGCAGAAGTCACGCAGCTGTGCCGTGAGGTCCACGGTGCGACGCCGGGCCGTGTCGACGTCGAGCACTTCGGTGTTCATATCCCCAGGGTACGAGCAGGGAGCTCAGCGGCGGCGGATGATCGACCGCAGCTTCTGCAGGCGCCCGCCGATCTCCCGTTCGGCACCACGTCCGGTGGGCTGGTAGTAGTCCGCCCCGACCAGCTCATCGGGTGGATATTGCTGGGGCACAACACCGTCGGGGTGGTCGTGGGCGTAGCGGTAGCCGACCGCGTTGCCCAGTGCCTGCGCCCCGGAGTAGTGGCCGTCGCGCAGGTGCGCCGGCACCGCCCCGGCCTTGCCGGCCCTGATGTCGGCCATCGCCGCCCCCAGCGCCGTGGTCACCGCGTTGGACTTCGGCGCGGTCGCCAGGTGCACGGTGGCGTGCGCCAGGGTCAGCTGCGCCTCGGGCATGCCGATCAACGCGACAGTCTGCGCGGCGGCCACCGCGGTCTGCAGCGCGGTCGGATCCCCCATCCCGATGTCTTCGCTGGCCAGGATCATCAGCCGACGGGCGATGAACCGCGGGTCCTCCCCAGCGACCAGCATCCGGGCCAGGTAGTGCAGCGCGGCGTCGACATCGGAGCCGCGCACGCTCTTGATGAACGCGCTGATGACGTCGTAGTGCTGGTCGCCGTCGCGGTCATAACGCACCGCGGCCTGGTCCAGGGAACCCTCGACGATCTCGACGGTCACCTGCTCGCCAGCCGCCACCCCTTCAGAAGCCACTTCCAGCGCGGTCAACGCCCGCCGGGCGTCACCGGCGGCCAGCCGGACCAGCAGGTCGACGGCATCCGGGGTCACCTCGATGCGCCCGCCAAGGCCGCGCTCGTCATCGATGGCGCGGCGCACGACCGCGGCGATGTCCTCGGGCCCCAGCGGACGCAGCTGCAAGATCAGCGACCGGCTCAGCAGCGGGGCGACCACCGAGAACGACGGGTTCTCAGTGGTAGCCGCCACCAGCAGCACCACCCGGTTCTCCACCGCGGCCAGCAACGCATCCTGCTGGGTCTTGGAGAACCGGTGCACCTCATCGATGAACAGCACGGTCTGTTCGCCGTAGGCGGCGGCGCGCCGGGCGGTGTCGATCACCGCGCGCACCTCTTTGACCCCGGCGCTCAGTGCCGACAGCGCCTCGAAGCGCCGCCCGGTCGCGCCGGAGATCAGCGAGGCCAGCGTGGTCTTTCCGGTGCCGGGCGGGCCGTAGAGGATGACCGAGGCCGCCCCGGAGCCGTCGACCAGCCGGCGCAGCGGGGAACCCTGCCCCAGCAGGTGGTCTTGGCCGACCACTTCGTCGAGGGTCGCCGGGCGCATCCGGACTGCCAGCGGCGTGGAGGTGCCCGAGCCGGGTTCGGGCGCCGGGTCGCCGGTCAGGTCGAACAGTCCGTCGGACACGCCTTCAGGCATACCATTTCCGCCGTCCGCTCGCGGCGTCAGCGGTGCACGATCACCCCGCGGATGTTCTTGCCGTCGCGTAGATCCTGGTAGCCCTCGTTGACCTGCTCCAGGGTGTAGCGGCGGGTGACCAGTTCGTCGAGCTTGAGCTGGCCGGCGTCGTAGAGGCGCAGCAGTCGCACGATGTCGTACTGCGGGTTCGCCCCGCCGAACAGCGTGCCTTTGATCGTCTTTCCGAATAGCGCCAACATGGTGCCCGACACCTGCACGTCGAGGTCCTCCAAGCGGGCCATCGCCGCGATGACGACGGTGCCGCCCTTGCCGACGGTGTTGATCGCGGCGGTGGTGACGGCCTCGCCGAGGTCGCCGACGGTGATCAGCGCCTGGTCGGCCATCTGCCCCCAGGTCAGCTCGGCGATCTTGGCCATCGCCTCCTCGGCGGTGGCGAAGGCGTGGCTGGCGCCGAGCTTGAGCGCGGTCTCCCGTTTGAACTCCACCGGGTCGACTGCCACCACGTACTTGGCGCCGGCGTGCGCGGCGCCCTGCACGGCGTTGATGCCGACGCCGCCGATGCCGTAGACCACCACGGTGTCCCCGGCACGCACCCCGCCGTCGTAGTTGGCGGTCGCCCAGCCGGTGGGCACCCCGCAGCCGGCCAGCACCGCGGTCTCCAGCGGCAGCCAGTCATCGACCTTGACCACCGAGTGCTGCGAGACGGTGGCCCGCTCGGCGAAGGTGCCCAGCATGCAGAACCCGCCGTAATCGGTTCCGCCTGAGTGGAATCGGAACGTGCCGTCGGGCATACAGCCCTCCAGGATGGTGGCACCCATGTCGCACAGGTTCTGCCGCCCGGTCGAGCAGTACCGACAGCTGCCGCAGCTGGGGATGAAGCAGCACACCACGTGATCGCCGGGTTTGACCTTGGTGACCCCGGGACCGACGTCCTCGATGATCCCGGAGCCCTCGTGCCCGCCGACGATCGGGAACCGGGACGGCCAGTCGCCGTCGGCCAGGTGCAGGTCCGAGTGACACAGCCCGGCCGCGGTGAACTTGATCAGCACCTCGCCCGGGCCCGGCCCGTCCAGATCCAATTCCATGATCTCGAAGGGCTGATTTGGCGCATGCGCCACGGCGGCAATTGTTTTCATGCCTGCCATCCAACCGGCTCGGATGCCTGTGGTGGTCCGATTCAGCCGAATTACCGCGGCGGTCCCGGCTATACCTCTCTAACCGCCGGATTGCGTCACGAAGTCGATCAGTTCCTCGACCCGGCCGATCAGCTCCGGCTCCAGGTCGGTCCAGTTGCGCACCCGGCCACGGATACGCTGCCAGGCCGTCGCGATGTCGGCCTGGTTGGCGTGCGGCCAGCCCAGTGCGGCACAGATACCGTGTTTCCACTCCACGTTGCGCGGAATCGCCGGCCACTGTTTCCGCCCGACCCGCGCGGGTTTGACCGCCTGCCAGATGTCGACGTAGGGGTGCCCGACGATCAGGGTGTGCGGACCGCTCGGGCCGCGGCGCACCGTTTCGGCGATGCGAGTCTCCTTGGAGCCGGTGACCAGGTGGTCGACCAGCACCCCGAGCCGACGGCCGGGCCCGGGCTGGAATTCGGCCACGATGCCGGCCAGATCGTCGATGCCGCCGAGGTATTCGACCACTACCCCTTCGATGCGCAGATCATCACCCCACACCTGCTCGACGAGTTCGGCGTCGTGGCGGCCCTCGACGTAGATCCGGCTGGCCAGCGCCACCTTGGCGCGTGCGCCGGGCACCGCCACCGAACCCGAGGCGGTACGGGCAGGCGCCTTGGGCGCGCTGGGCCGTGGCTCGGTCAGGATGACCGGTTTGCCGTCGATCAGGTAGCCGGGGCCGACGGGGAATCCGCGGGTGCGGCCGTGCCGATCTTCGAGATCCATCCGGCCGTAGGCGACCCGCACCACCGCGCCGACGTAGCCGCTCTGGGCGTCTTCGACCACCATGCCGCGCTCCAGCGGCACCTCGACGGACCGGATCTTGCGGCCGGTGTGCGGGTTGTCGGCGAAGATGTCGGTTCCATAGCGGTCGGCCACCCGAGGCAGCCTAAGGCGCTTGGGCGGTGGTGGCCGTGAGGCGACCGCGCGCGTCGCCATCCCAGGCGAGTTTCACATCTGCCACAGCTGTCACTTCAGTAACAGGATTAATTAATGTCGTTCTAAATTTTTAAGAGATCTCTCGCAACATACGTAACAATTACAACTTAGTTAACTTCCGCCACTCTAATTGACTATTACCCCAGATAATAACAACAAACTCATTTGCATCTTTAGGCGACCAAAATGTGCAATTTCATCAATTATCGCGTTATCCTCGTAAACCTCACTGATAGACAACTATCACGGAGGTTGTGATATGCACCGGACCACCGCACGGCGTGTCGGGAAGTTCGGCAGGCGGCACCTCGTCTGGTCGGCATCCGGGCTGGTCACCGGCGGGATCGTGGGCGCCCTACTGGCGTCGGCCGGCGTCGCCCACGCGGATGCCAACATGATGGGCTGGGACGCGGTCGCACAATGCGAGTCCGGCGGTAACTGGGCCGCCGATACCGGCAACGGTTTCTACGGCGGCCTGCAGTTCAAGCCGTCGACCTGGCGGGCGTTCGGCGGCGTCGGGTTGCCGTCGAAGGCGTCGCGGGAGGAACAGATCGCCGTGGCCAATCGGGTCCTGAACAAACAAGGCCCCTACGCCTGGCCGAAATGCGGTCCGGGACGGGTATTCCCATCCTCGGTGGAGGGCTGGGTGCCACCGGCGGTGCGCAGCCTGCTCAAACCGTTCTGGTGAGACCGGCTACTTCGGCGCCAGCACCGCCTGCGTCTGGGTGACCCTGGCGACCAGCTTGCCATTGTCGCCGGTCAGGTCGGTCTGCACCACGATCGTGGTCCGTCCCACGTGCAGCGGCAGGCTGGTCGCGGTGACGGTGCCCTCGCGCACCGCGCGGAAGAAATTCGTTTTCGATTCGATCGTCGAGGTGCTGGCCCCGTGGGGCAGGTTGGCGACCGCGCACACCGCCCCGACGGTGTCGGCGAACGCCATCAGCGCTCCCCCATGCAGGATGCCGCCGGTGGTGCAGCGCTCCGGCGCCCAGGGCATCGTGGCGCTCACCTGCTCGGGTGCCAGTGCGGTGATGTCGATTTCCAGCGCCGCCGCGAACGGCATGTTGGCGACGACCAGGCGCGCGAATTCAGCGGAGTCCACCCGCTCAGCCTGACGGACACGGCGGCGCCGTGTCGGCGTTTCAGCGCGGCTCGGGTTTGGCGTCGATCCCGGCTTCCTTGCGCTGGGCTGCGGTGATCGGGGCCGGCGCGTCGGTCAACGGGTCGATGCCACCGCCGGACTTCGGGAACGCGATGACCTCGCGGATCGAGTCCACTCCAGCCAGCAGCGCCACCACCCGGTCCCAGCCGAACGCCAGGCCACCGTGCGGGGGCGCCCCGAAACTGAAGGCGTCCAACAGGAATCCGAACTTTTCCTGGGCCGCCGCCTCATCGATGCCCATCACCTTGAAGACCTGCTGCTGGACGTCGCGGCGGTGGATACGGATCGAGCCGCCGCCGATCTCGTTGCCGTTGCACACCACGTCGTAGGCGTCGGCGAGCACCGCGCCGGGGTCGGACTCCACGCCGCCCGCGTGCTCGGGCTTGGGCGAGGTGAAGGCGTGGTGCACCGCGGTCCAGGCTCCCGAGCCCACCGCGACGTCACCGGCCGCGGTGGCGTCGTCGGCGGGCTCGAACAGCGGCGGGTCGACGATCCAGGTGAACGCCCAGGCGTCGGGGTCGATCAGGTCCAGGCGCCGGGCGATCTCGCCGCGGGCCGCCCCCAGCAGCGCCCGGGTTCCCTTGGCCGGCCCGGCCGCAAAGAAGATGCAGTCCCCCGGCGCGGCGCCGACGTGTCCGGCCAGCCCGGCGCGCTCGGCGTCAGTGAGGTTCTTGGCCACCGGGCCGGACAGCTCGCCGTCGTCGCCGACCAACACATAGGCCAGGCCCTTGGCGCCGCGCTGTTTGGCCCACTCCTGCCAGCCGTCCAGGGTGCGGCGCGGCTGCGACGCCCCGCCCGGCATGACGACCGCACCCACGTAGGGGGCCTGAAAGACCCGAAAGGTGGTGTCTTTGAAGAACTCGGTGCACTCCACCAATTCCAGGGCGAAGCGCAGGTCGGGCTTGTCGGAGCCGAAGCGGCGCATCGCATCGGCGTAACTCATCCGCGGCAGCGGCAGCGGCAGGTCATAGCCGATCAGGGCCCACAGCGACTTGAGCACCTGTTCGGCGATGCCGATCACGTCTTCGGCGTCGACGAAGCTCATCTCCAGGTCCAGCTGGGTGAATTCCGGCTGACGGTCGGCGCGGAAGTCCTCGTCGCGGTAGCAGCGGGCGATCTGGTAGTAGCGCTCCATGCCGGCCACCATGAGCAACTGCTTGAACAGCTGCGGGCTCTGCGGCAGCGCGTAGAACGAGCCGGGCTGCAGCCGCGCCGGCACCAAGAAGTCGCGGGCACCCTCCGGGGTAGAGCGGGTCAGGGTGGGGGTTTCGATTTCGACGAAGTCATGCTCGGCGAGCACCGCGCGAGCGGCCGCGTTGACCTTCGAGCGCAGCCGCAGCGCCGCCCCGGGACCGTCTTCGCGGCGCAGGTCGAGGTAGCGGTGCTTGAGGCGCGCCTCTTCGCCGGGTGACTCGTCGAGCTGGAACGGCAGCGGCGCGGCCTCGTTGAGGACGGTCAGCGCCGCCGCGTTGACCTCGATGGCTCCGGTCGGCAGATCCGGGTTCTCATTGCCGGCCGGACGCACCTCGACGACGCCGGTGACGGCAACGCAGAACTCGGCGCGCAGACGGTGAGCCTGCTCCAGCACCGCCGCATCGCGGAACACCACCTGCGACACCCCGGAGGCGTCGCGCAGGTCGATGAAGATGACTCCGCCGTGGTCACGTCGGCGCGCCACCCAGCCGGCCAGCGTCACGCTCAGTCCGGCGTCGGTGGCCCGCAGTGAGCCGGCGTCGTGGCTGCGCAACACCAAAGAGCCCCTTTGTTCGAAGACGGTCGAGTAACGGTTCGACGGTCGCCAAGTCTAAGGCCAACGCGCAGCACTGCCCCGGGCCGGTAGGTGCTCTAAGCTGGCTCACTGTGACCAACGGCACCGATGACCTCGACTTCGACTACGACGACGAGGAGGACGAGGAAGAGGACGCCTCGCCAAAGCAGACCAACAGCCTCAAATGGGGGCTGGCCGCCGTGGTCGTGCTCGCTGTGGTCGCCCTAGTGCTGGTCGGGGTGGTGCTGCTCGGCGGTGACCCCGGCAAGGGATCGCTGGATGGCGCGAACTCCAGCCGCAACGCGGCGGCCTCGGGCATCGCCAGCGCCGACGACACCGGGCCGGTGGCGATCATCATCAACGACCCCAGTTGCGTGGCCTGGGGGTCGATCAGCGCCAACCTATCCAGCACGCTGTCCCTGCTGGGGCACGGCAAGTGGAACGAGCGCGATCAGTCGATCCCGGCCACGGCCTGGAACGACGAACAGAAAAAGGAGTACCTGGCCGCCGGACAGGTGGTGCGCAACGCCGCCGCGCAGACCGTCGGGCTGGTGAAGCTCACCCCGCACCGGGTGATGCGTGAGCTCTACGAGCAGTTCATCGCCTACGCCCGCGCGTTCGTCGAGCACATTCCCACCTACACCGAACGCGACGCGGCGCTGGCCGGCACCGCACACAGTGCGGCCTCGGCATTGGCCGCGATCTGCGCGGCCAGCAACAACGGATCGGCGGCGACCCGCGCGCCGCTGGTCGAGGCGCAGTCCGCGCCCACCAAGACCGCCTCGCCGGGCAATCCCACCAACCCGCAGCGCTACCTGACCGGGCCGAACCCGGTGTGCGCGGACTGGAAGGCGGCGCTGGACAAGTTCGGCACCGACACCGCCGAGTGGACCGAGATCGACCCGAGCATCCCGGCGACCTATTGGAACCCGCAGCAGAAGGCGATCAACCTGGCGGTCGGCCCGGTGATGATCAGTCTGGCCAACAAGATGCAGCAGCTGGGCCGGCGCAGTAACAACCCCACCCTGCAGGACTTCGCGGAGCTGTCCGCGCAGTATCGGCGGGCGTTCGTGCTGTCGCTGCCGACCTACGATCCGTCGGACAACTATCTGGCCAATGCCGCGACGTTCCTGTCCACCACGGTGCTGGGCGGGTGCGCGTCGATCCCGGCGGGCGGCGGGTAAACGCCTGAGCCCCAACGCAAGAACCGGCGCAGCCTGCAGGCTGCGCCGGTTGTTGGTTGGTTCTGGCTT
>NZ_JCALEC010000013.1:0-94729 GCF_059813185.1 Mycobacterium sp. NGS18 | reverse complement strand
GTCACCCTAGATGCCTGGCGTCGACGTAACGGGTGCGGTGCTGACCGGCGAATCCGATCGCCTCGAAGAACGCGAACGCCCCCGCGTCGGCGCTCGGTACTTGCGCGTAGCCGCGGGTCGCGCCGCGCTCGGTCCCCCAGGCCTGTAGGGCGGTGCAGATGGCCCGGCCGTGGCCCTGCCGGCGTGCCTCCTCGGTCACCCGCAGCGCGGTCACCCCCAGCCAGCGGGTGCCGTCCGGGGCCTCGGTGACCGCGCCGCGCCCGACCGCCACCCCGGGTATGCAGGCGAACATCAGCTCACCGTCGACCACCGCGGTCAGCGGCCCCACCGGGTCGTCGGCCGGCCAGTCCGGGCCGGGCCGGTCGGTCAGCGTCACCTGCTCGGCGCTCCTCTCGACGGCCAACGTCTCGGCGGTCAACTCGCGCACCAGGGTGCGGGTCTCCAGCCGTGCGGGGATGTCCTCCGGCAGTCGCAGCAGCCGCTCCGGGACTGCCAGGGTCGCTTGCAGATCCCGTCGGGCATACCAGTCGATGATCTGCGGGATGGTGCTGGTGTGGGCGAACATGTCCAGGGGCACAGCCGAATTCGTGGCCAACTCGGCACCGGGCCCGGCCCGCAGCAGCCAGCCGTCGAGCCACTGGTGTTCGCTGCCCGGCCAGGCCAGGGCGGCGGCGTGCTCGACGGATCGGATCGCCGAGTTCTTCACCGGCCGATCGGTCAGCCGGCGCACATAGAGCACGTCGGCGTGCCGGCACTCGTGGATCACCCCGTCCGCGGAACGGATCCGCACCAGCGGCCCGGCTTCGACCAGATGGCCCACCACGTCACCCATCGGCGGTTGCGAGCCGGGGGGACGCAGGTAGCGCAGGCTCACCCGGACGCCGACCTCGGGGAGCTCTGGCGGCTGGTTCATCGCGGGTTCGTCAGTGGCCGAACGGATCCGGCACATCTCCGGGCATCCAGGACAGGCCCGGCACCCCCCAGCCGTTGGATTTCACCGCCCGCTTCGCCGCGCGGGCGTGCCGGCCCACCAGCATGTCCAGATACAGCAGGCCGTCCAAGTGCCCGGTCTCGTGCTGCAGCATCCGGGCGAACAATCCGGTGCCCTCCAGGGTGACCGGGTTGCCGTCGGCGTCCAGGCCGGTGACCCGCGCCCACTCCGCCCGGCCGGTCGGAAACGATTCACCGGGCACCGACAGGCAGCCTTCGTCGTCGTTGTCCGGGTCGGGCATGGTCTCGGGACGCTCGGAGGTCTCCAGCACCGGGTTGATCACCACGCCGCGGCGCCGGGTGGTCGAGCGGCGGTCGTCGGCGCAGTCGTAAACGAACAGCCGCAGCCCCACACCGACCTGATTGGCGGCCAGTCCCACCCCGTTGGCGGCGTCCATGGTCTCGTACATGGTGTCGATCAACTCACCCAGGTCGGCTGGGAGCGAGCCGTCTTCGGCGACGGCCACCGGAGTGGTCGGGGTGTGCAGGACGGGATCGCCCACAATGCGGATGGGTACGACGGCCATGACCGAAAAGCTTAAGCGGCCGATACCTGTCAAGTGCAGCGGCCACGGCGACTCGCGGGACGGGCTCCCGGTTCCGCACCACCTGCCGTGATTCAATAATCGCGCAGAACACGCCGCCGAAAAGCAACGAACGTTCAGCACAAAACTTTCCGGAAGGGTCCAGGAAACGATATGGACGGCGCCATGGCGCAAGCGAATCGCTCAGGGGACGATTCGGAGCCCACCGACGGCCTGAGTCGCCGCGAACATGACATTTTGTCCTTCGAACGGGACTGGTGGAAGTACGCCGGCGCCAAGGAAGAGGCCATCAAGGAGCGGTTCGCGCTGTCGGCGACCCGCTACTACCAGGTGCTCAATGCGCTCGTCGACCGGCCGGAAGCACTGGCCGCCGACCCGATGCTGGTCAAGCGGTTGCGCAGGCTGCGGTCCAGCCGGCAGAAGGCGCGCGCGGCCCGGCGGCTCGGTTTCGACATCACCTGACGCGCCTGATCAGCGGGAACCCTTGATAGCTGGGCGTTTATCGGTTATGACCCGCACCTGGATACAGTGGGCGCAATGAACGACCACGTTCCCGACTCGTCTCGACTCCCGCTGCGGGCCATGGTGATGGTGCTGCTGTTCTTGGGCACCATCTTTTTGCTGGTCGGGTTCCAGGCACTCGGGTCGTCGGGCAATGACGACGACACCAGCCATTCGCCGACGTCGAAGCCGGTGACCACCAGCTCGGCGGTCGCCAAGCCCGAGCATCCCGCGCACAGGTCCGAGGTGCGGGTCTACAACATCTCCGAGCAGCCCGGCCTGGCCGGGCACACTGCCGACCAGCTGCGCGAAGCCGGCTGGAACGTGACCGACGTCGGCAACCTCGAGCTGCCCGAGGTCACCGGGACGACCGTCTACTTCAGCGACGCCCCCGGGGAGCACGACTCGGCCACCGCGGTGGCCGGGGTGCTGCATGCTGCGGTGGAGCCGCGCATCCCCGACGTCGCCGAACAGCCACCGGGCGTCATCGTGGTGGTCGCGGGTTAAGCTCCTCGCATGGTCACAGGTCACCGCAGAGTTCTCGCCGCCGCTGTCTTCGCCACCCCGGTCGCGCTGTTGGCGGCGTGCAGCCCGCCCAACGAGCAGCCGTCGGACGCGCCGGGCACCACGCCGGCCATCTGGACCGGGTCGCCGGCGCCGTCCGGCCACGCCAGCGAGCCGGGCGAGCAGGGCGGCTCGAACAACAACCTCGTCGCGCACCTGACCACCCCTGACGGCGGCCAGGTCGCCACCGCGACGTTCGAGTTCAGCACGGCCGGCGGTAAGGAATTCGCCACCGTCACCGTGCAGACCACCAACGCCGGCGTGCTGACGCCCGGCTTCCACGGCATGCACATCCACGGGGTGGGCAAGTGCGAAGCCGACTCGGTTCCGCCCGGCGGCGGGGCGCCCGGCGCGTTCCTGTCGGCCGGTGGGCACTTCCAGGCTCCCGGCCACAGCGAGCACCCGCAGAGCGGTGACCTGACCTCGTTGCAGGTGCGCTCCGACGGCAGCGCGCTGCTGGTCACCACCACCGACGCGTTCAGCCGCGACGAGCTGCTGGCCGGCGAGAAGACCGCCCTGATCATCCACGCGGACGACGACAACTTCGCCAACATCCCGGCGGACCGCTACACCCAGGTCAACGGCACTCCCGGCCCGGACCAGACCACGCTGACCACCGGAGACGCCGGCAAGCGGGTTGCGTGTGGTGTCATCGGCACCGGATAACCCGCTGCACAGCTGGGCTTCCTCGCGGTCTGAAGCCCGGATCGAGTTCGCGCACTGCGCCCGGCCCACCCTCGGGGTGGAATGGGAGTTCGCCCTGGTCGACGCGCAGACCCGCGACCTGAGCAACGAAGCCAGTGCCGTGCTGGCCGAGATCGGCGAGAACCCGCGGGTGCACAACGAATTGCTGCGCAACACCGTCGAACTCGTCACCGGCATCTGTGCCGACACCGGTGAGGCGATGGACGACCTGCGCCAGACGCTGGCCGCCACCCAGCCCATCGTGCACGACCGGGGGATGGAACTGTTCGGCGCCGGCACCCACCCGTTCGCGCAGTGGTCGGCGCAGAAACTGACCGATGCTCCGCGGTATGCCGAGCTGATCAAACGCACCCAGTGGTGGGGCCGGCAGATGATGATCTGGGGGGTGCACGTGCACGTCGGCATCTCCTCGGCCCGCAAGGTCATGCCGATCATCTCCTCGCTGCTCAACTACTACCCGCATCTGCTGGCGCTCTCGGCGTCGTCGCCGTGGTGGGCCGGTGAGGACACCGGTTACGCCAGCAACCGGGCGATGATGTTCCAGCAGTTGCCGACGGCGGGGCTGCCGTTTCAGTTCCAGACCTGGCCGGAGTTCGAAGGCTTCGTCTACGACCAGAAGAAGACCGGGATCATCGACGACACCAACGAGATCCGTTGGGACATCAGGCCGTCCCCGCGGCTGGGCACCGTCGAGGTGCGGGTCTGCGACGGGGTGTCCAATCTTCGCGAGTTGGCCGCGCTGGTGGCGCTGACCCACTGCCTGATCGTCGATCTGGACCGGCGGCTGGACGCCGACCAGTCCCTGCCCACCATGCCGCCGTGGCACGTGCAGGAGAACAAGTGGCGCGCGGCCCGCTACGGCCTGGACGCCGAGATCATCCTCGACGCCGACAGCAACGAACGGCTGGTCACCGAGGACCTCGACGATCTGCTCAACCGGCTGGAGCCGATCGCCGCGCGACTGAACTGCACCGACGAGTTGGCGTCCGTCGCCGACATCTACCGAATAGGCGCGTCGTACCAGCGCCAGCGCCGGGTCGCCGAGGAACACGACGGCGACCTGCGCGCGGTCGTCGATGCGCTGGTCGCCGAACTGGACGTCAACTAGAGGGGCGGCTGATGGAGCTGCCGATGTTCCCGCTGGAATGGGTGCTGCTGCCCGGTGAGGAACTGTCGCTGCGGATCTTCGAGCTGCGCTACACGGTGCTGGTCGGCGATCTGATGCGCAGCGGCGACCCGCGTTTCGGAGTGGTGCTGATCGCCCGCGGCCGGGAGGTGGGCGGGGGTGAGCAGCGCAACGACGTCGGCGCGATGGCTGCCATCACGCACTGCGCCGAGCTCGGTGGCGGCCGTTATGCGTTGCGGTGCCTGACCGGAGAGCGAATCCGGGTGCGCGAGTGGCTCGCCGACGACCCGTATCCGCGGGCTGAGGCCGAGGTGTGGCCCGAGGATGAGGCAGAACCGCTGAGCGAGGGGGCTTTTCGCGAGCTGGAAGACCGCATCGTCGCGCTGCACAAGCGGATGGCGATGGCGCGCCGCCGGTGCGTCATGCCGGGGCGCAACTCCACGCTGGGTGGCCGCCGGCTGCGCTCACTGGATCCGGTGCAGCGGCTGTACTCGCTGGCGTGCCGGGTGCCGATGGGCGAGGCCGACCGTTACGCGGTGCTGGCCGCGCCCACGCTCTCCGACCGGATGGCGGTGCTGCATGAGGCGATCGAGACCGTCTCGGCCCGCGTCGAATTCGAAATCCCGCGTTGACTCTGCGTCTACCAGGCAGATGTGCGAGTGAGGTGTCTGGTGGACGCAGAGTCAGCGTGTTACTTCAGGCAGCTGCCCGCGTCGACGGTCATCGGAAGCCCGGTGACGTAACGGGATTCGTCGGAGGCCAGGAACAGCACGGCGTTGCTGATGTCGACCGGCTCCACCCAACCGATCGGCAGCACGTGCATGAGCTGCGCCACGACGGCCATGTCGTCGGGGCCGGGGTTCTCCAGGTCCGGGCGGAACAGCTTCATCGTTCCCTCGTTCATGAACAACGGCGTGTTCACATTGGTGGGGTGTACCGAGTTGACCCGGATGAAGTGCTGCCCCAGTTCGACGGCGAAGGTGCGCATCAGCCCGACCACGCCGTGTTTGGCCGCGATGTAGTGACCGGTGTGCGGGTAGGCCTTGAGGCCGCCCACTGAGCTGGTCAAGACGATGGATCCGCCGTTTCCGCCGGAGATAAGATGCGGCACACCGGCTTTGACGGTCTTCCAGACGCCTGAGAGGTTGACGTCGATCATGTCCTGCCAGTCGGCTTCGGACGTCTTGTCCAGGGTCTCGCCGCCGTTGCCGATTCCGGCGTTGGCCACGATGACGTCCAGGCGCCCGAGTTGCTCCACGCCGCTGTCGACGGCTGCTTTGAGCGCGTCGAAGTCGCGGACGTCGACCTCGGCGGTGACGATGCGGCGGTCCAATCCTTTGATCAGATCGGCGGTTTCGGCCAGGTCGTCGGGCGTCGCCGCCGGGATCTCCTTGCTGCTGCTGATCCGGGCGCAGACGTCGACGGCGATGATGTCGGCGCCTTCCTGTGCCAGCCGTACCGCGTGACTGCGGCCCTGACCGCGCGCCGCCCCGGTGATGAAAGCGACCTTTCCTTCTACCCGTCCACCCATGTTGCGCACCTCGTCTCGTGTTGGTCGATCGATCAGCAAGGCTGGCACCGACGGGCCGGGTTGTCAACCATCGGTTGCTAGTCGGGGCTAAGCCGGCGGGGCCGCCAGCCGGCCCAGCTGACGCTCGACGAACGCGCGCAGCTGGTCGTGGCCGCTGGTGACGCCGACGGTGTCTTCGTTGCACAGGCTGCGGGCGGTCTGGGCGATCAGCATGGCGACGGCGACCGGGGGATACTGCTCCAGGTCGACGCCGTTGGTGCGCAACGCCACCGTGACGGCCGCGGTCTCGATGTCCCGGACCCGTTCGGCGTAGGCCTTGAGCTCGGTCCGGATCGCCTTGCGGTGGTTGGCCAACGCCATGAACTCGGTGTTCAAGCTGGTCAGGCGGGCATCGCTATTGATCGTCCAGAGCGCCCGGAGCGGATCGTCGGCGGTGAGCGCGGCGCGCATCCGCTCGAGTGCGACGTCGGCCCCGGCGCGCAGCACCTCGACGAACAGGTCGTCCATGGTGGGGAAGTAGTAGTAGACCAGGGCCTGCTTCACCCCGGCCTCGGCGGCCACCCGCCGCGAGGTCGCCGCCGCGTAGCCTTCGTCGCGCATCAGCCGGGCCGTCGCTTCGATCAGCCGGCGGCGGGTGGCGCCATCGGTCGATTTGGCCTTGCGCGGCCCCGTCATTCAGGACATCCTGACGCTGGGATTGCTTGACCATCCGTCGCCGCACATGGTAGGCATGACGCATTCTAGCAATTTGATCGATCGATCAGCGCGACGAGGTCGTGATACGAGCGAAAGGGCGCATCGCGTGGTGACGGATCTCGCGGCGGTGGACTACTTCTCCGACCCGGCGGTAACCCAGAATCCCTACCCCTATTACGAATACCTGCGCTCGAATGGGCCCGTCTTCGCCGAGCCGCACCACGGCGTCGTCGCCGTCACCGGCTATGAAGAGGTGCATGCCGCGTTCAAGGACCACGACTCGTTCTCGGCGGTCAACGCCATCGGCGGTCCCTTCCCGCCGCTGCCGTTCGAGCCCGAGGGTGACGACATCACCGAGCAGATCGAGGCGCACCGGCACCTGTTCCCGATCTTCGAGCACGTCGTCGTCCAGGATCCGCCGGCGCACGAGCGCACCCGGGCGCTGCTGGGACGCATCCTGACGCCGGTCCGGCTGAAGGAGAACGAGGAGTTCATCTGGCGGCTGGCCGACCTGCAGCTCGACGAGTTCATCGCCGCTGGCCGCTGCGAATTCCTGATGGACTACGCCAAACCGTTTGCGACGCTGGCGATCGCCGACCTGCTCGGGGTTCCCGACGACGACCGCGCCGAGTTCCGCCGGGCACTCGGTGCCGGTGAACGCCCGGGCACCCGGGTCGGCGCCCTGGACGGAGAGCCGGTCGGGCTCAACCCGCTGGAGTACCTCGACGACAAGTTCAACGGCTACATCTCCGATCGGCGCAGCAACCCCCGCGCCGACGTGCTGACCATGTTGGCCGAGGCCACCTACCCCGACGGCTCGATTCCCGACGTGATGGAGGTGGTGCGTCCGGCGACCTTCCTGTTCGGTGCGGGCCAGGAGACCGTCACCAAGCTGCTCGGGACCATGGTGCAGGTGCTCGGCGAGCAACCCGAACTGCAGGAAAGGCTGCGCGAGAACCGCGACCTGATCCCGCGGTTCATCGAAGAATCGCTGCGGATCCAGAGCCCCACCAAGATCGACTTCCGGCTGGCGCGCAAGACCACCACGCTGGCCGGCGTACCCATCAAGGCGGGCACGGTGCTCATGCTGTGTTTGGGCGCGGCCAACCGGGATCCGCGCAAGTTCGAAAACCCCGACGAATTCAACCTGGACCGCAAGAACGTTCGCGAACACATCGCCTTCGGCCGCGGCATCCACACCTGTCCCGGCGCACCGCTGGTCCGGGTCGAAGGACGGATCACCGCCAATCGCATGCTGGACCGGATGCGGAACATCAGGATCAGCGAGGCCCACCACGGCCTGGCCGGCGAGCGGCATTACGACTACGAGCCGACGTTTCTGCTGCGCGGCCTGAGCAAGCTGTACATCGAGTTCGACTCGGCCTCCTAACAGATCCCAGCGAGCCGAAAGGCGGGCGATGTCCCTGAATTCCGTTTTGGCTGAAGCGCGTCTGCGACCCGGCTCGGGCGAGGTGATCCCGATCATCGATCCGGCTACCGAAGAGCAGATCGGCGAATTCAGCGACGGCGGCGCGAAAGCCATCGATGACGCGGTCACGAGGGCCAGGGCATCCTTTGACGAGGGAGTCTGGAGCGCGACGCCGGCTCGCGAACGCGCCAAGATCCTGTGGCGCGTAGCGGATTTGATTGATGAGCACGCCGACGAGCTGGCCCAGATCGACTCGATCAACACCGGGATGCCGCTGATGCAGGCCCAGATGATCGTGCCTACCTGCGCCGAGATCTTCCGCTACTACGCCGGGTGGTGCACCAAACTCAACGGTGACGCGCACCAGGTGCAGATGACCGGCGGCATCACCGGCGCGCATGCCGACCTGCACGCCTACACCCTCAAGGAGCCCTACGGGGTGGTCGGCCTGATCTTCCCCTGGAACGGCCCCGTCTTCAACGCGTGTACCAAGCTGGCTCCAGCGCTGGCCGCCGGATGCAGCAGTGTGGCCAAACCTGCTGAAGAGACGCCCCTTTCGGCTCTGGTTTTGGAACGGTTGCTCGCCGAGGCAGGCGTGCCCGACGGCGTCGTCAACCTGGTCATCGGTTACGGGCACACCGCTGGCGCAGCGCTGGTCGATCACCCCGGCGTCCAGAAGATCGCGTTCACCGGCTCCACCGAGGTCGGCAAGCGGATCGTGGCGGCGTCGGCCGGAAACCTCAAGCGCGTCAGCCTCGAACTCGGCGGCAAGTCGCCGGTTCTGATCTATGACGACGCGGACCTGAACACCGCCATCACGATGGCCGCGATGGGCATCTTCATCCATTCCGGGCAGGGGTGCATCTGCGGGTCGCGGATCTTCGTGCAGCGCGGTGTGTACGACCAGGTGGTCGAAGGCATCGCCATGGTGGCCAACAACCTTCAGCTGGGTGGCCCCCGAGATGAAGGTGCCATGATCGGCCCGCTGATCAGCGAGAAGCAGCTCAACCGGGTGATGGGATTCATCGACGAGGGCAAGCGCGACAGCGTCGACGTCATCACCGGCGGGCACCGGCTGGATCGGCGCGGGTATTTTGTGCACCCGACCGTACTGGCCAACGTCGATCCCGGTATGCGGCTCTACCAGCAGGAGATCTTCGGGCCGGTGGTCACGGTGCTGCCCTTCGACGACGACGACGAAGCCGTCGCGCTGGCGAACGACTCCGAGTACGGCCTGGCCGCCACCGCCTGGACCCGCGACCTGAGCCGCGCCCACCGGCTGGCCAAGCGGTTGGAGGCCGGAACCGTCTCGCTGAACTGCCAGATGGTCTTCGACCATTCGGTGCCGTTCGGTGGGTACAAGCAGTCCGGTTGGGGTCACGAGTGGGGCCGCGACGGCGTTGAGAGCTTCCTGCAGACCAAGTCGGTGTACACGCAGCTCTAGGAGCCGCTCAACTCATGCCGATGCGAATATTCTTTATCTGCAGGAATTCGTAGAGCCCGTCGGCGCCTCCGGTGCGCCCGAATCCACTCTGCTTGTAGCCGCCGTAGGGGCCCTGCGGTGAGATATTGCTGATGGTATTGATCCAGACCGAGCCGGCTTCGAGCTGCCGGGAAATCCGGTGGGCGCGTCGCAGATCACGGGTGTGGACGAACGCGTTGAGTCCGTAGCGGGTGCCGTTGGCCAGTGCGACGGCTTGGGCGTCGTCGCGGAACCTCATCAGTGACACGACGGGACCGAACGTTTCGGTCTGGGCCAGCGGCGAGGAGTTGTCGACGCCACCGAACACCGTCGGCTCGATGTAGTAGCCCGATGCGAGGTCACCACCGAGCCGTCGACCGCCGGCAAGCAGTTCCCCACTGCCATCACTGGCTGCACTCTCGATCACGGCCAGGATGCGGTCCACGGCGGCGTGGCTGATCACCGGACCGAATACCACCGTGGGATCGAGCGGATCACCCACCTTGGCATGGCCGACCGAGGCCAGGAACTTCTCGACGAAGGTGTCGTAGACCGACTCGTGCACCAGCACCCGGCTGGCGCAGGCGCAGCTCTGGCCAGACTGCATCAAGGGACCCTGATGTGCGGCAACCCGTGCCGCAGCGTCGAGGTCGGCGTCGGCGAAGACGATACTGGCCGACTTGCCGCCGAGTTCGGTGACGACCGGGGTGAGGTTGATGGCGGCGGTCTGCAGCACGGTGCGGGCGGTGGTTTCGCCACCGGTGAAATGGATTTTACGAATGCCGGGGTGGCGAACCAGCGCGTCGCCGCCCTCGGCGGCCGCCGGTACGACGCTGACCAGTCCGGGCGGCAGGCCCGCCTCCAGACACAGTTCACCGAAGCGCAGCGCGGCCAGCGGCGCGAGCTCGGAGGGCTTGAACACCACCGCGTTGCCGGCTGCCAGCGCGGGTGCAACGCACGATCCGGCGACCACCAGCGCGCCGTTCCACGGGGCGATAACACCCACCACACCGTACGGTTCGCGTTCGATCAGGTTGACGTCGAAGGATTCACTCACCGGCGTGCTGGAGCCGTGCGGCTTGTCGACGTAGCCCGCGAAGTGGCGTAGGAATCGCTCGAGCAGAATCGCATTCCCGGCGAACGAGATCGGCACCGCATAGTCCTGAACGTTCAGCGCGGCCAGTTCACCCAGATGCTGGTGCACCACGTCGGCCAAGTCGATCAGCAGGTCGCGGCGTCGGTCGACGGTCAGCGCGATCCATTCTCGCTGCGCCTCTTGCGCTGCGGCAACGGCCTGGTGGATCTCCGCTGCACCGGCCAGTGCCACAGTGGCGTTCGGTCGGCCGGTGGCCGGATAGATGTGGTCGTGCGTGACGGTGACGGTCATGCAACGCCCTCGGCAGCCCATTCGTCAGTGACCCGCTGCTTCTGCTCCTCGACCACCTGGGCCAGCCGCGACGCCTTGGCCCAACCGTAGTAGGCCCCGAATTGCAAAGCCAGCTCGTCCATTTCGTCGAATGAGACGTCGCGGCTCTTCAGTGCGGCGTAGACGTGGCTGAGGATCGGATACGGCGTGTCTTGAAAAGCCACGCACGCCACGGTCACCAGCCGCCGTTCCTTCATGCCCAGGCCGGGCCGCAACCACATCTCGCCGAAGACGAAATTCAGGATGCCCGCACCCGAGTACGGGTCGTCGCGCCCCGGGGCGAAGGGCAGGCAGTTGATGTCCCGAAACGACTGCTCGCCGACGCGCAGCCGGGCTTCGGGATCACTGGGGGTGGCCAGTGGCAGCAGCGGGGTCGGCGGCGGTACCGGCTGGTCGCGCTCGGCGTGGATGCGCCGCCACTGCGCGTCGACGGTCATGTTGAACAGCGAGGCTTTCGGCCAGCCCGAGTACACCGCGAAATGCAAGACCACTTCCCGCATTTCGTCAATGGCGAGGTCTCCGCTCGCCAGCGCGGCGTAGACGTGCTGGCGCAGCGGTTCCTCGGTGTCGGCGGCAGCCAGGCACGGCAGTGCGATGAACCAGCGGTCGCGGCGGTTCAACCCCGGACGCGCCCACACCTGGGCGAAGACGAAGTCGAGCATGGTCGCGGCGACCGGGGAGCAGTCGGGGGCTGGAACGGTCATCAACTCGGCGAAGGCGCGCTCGCCGCGCCCCGCCTCACCGGAGGGTGACACCGGCATCCACCTTGAATTCCAGCCCGGTCACATGCCGGGACTCATCGGAGACCAGGAACAGCACCGCGTTGCTGACGTCGCGGGCCTCGGTCATCACGATCGGTAAGGCGTTCTGGAAGATCGGTCCCAGGTCGGCACGGGCCTCGTGCAGCAGCCCGTGCAGCGTGTCCGGCCGCATCCCGGTCTCGACCCCGGTGGGATGCACCGTGTTGACCCGGACATTAACCGCGGCAAGCTCATTGGCCAGGGCTCGGCTCATGCCGACCACACCGTGCTTGGACGCGGTGTAGGGAGTGTGCAGCGGACTGCCCTTCAGGCCGGCCACCGAACTGATGTTGATCAGGCTGCCGCCATGCTCGACCAGGTGCGGCAGTGCCGCCGAGCAGGTGTTCCACGCCCCGATCAGGTTGACGTCGATGACGGTGCGCCACTGCTGGGAGGTGGTGGTGTCCCAGGTTCCCCCGGTGATCACCCCGGCGTTGGCCACCGAAGCGTCCAGGCCGCCCAGTTCGGCCACGCCGTCGTCGACGGCGGCGGCCAGCGCGGCGCCGTCGCGCACGTCGACCACGTGGCTGACCGCGCGGCGGCCCAGCTCGGTGACCAGCCGCGCGGTCTCGGCGAGGTCTTCGGTTGTGGCCAGCGGATATTCGACCTCCGGCAGCGATGCGCAGATATCGACCAGGATCAGGTCGGCGCCTTCCTCGGCCAGGCGCACGGCGTGACTGCGGCCCATGCCCCGCGCGGCGCCGGTCACCAGCACCCGCTTGCCGGCTACCCGCCCGCTCATAGCTTGTTGCAGAAGCCGGCGTCGACGGGGAAGGTGACCCCGGTGACGTATTGGGCAGCGTCGGAGACCAGATAGGCGATCGCGGCGCTGATGTCTTCCGGCTCGAGCATGCCGACCGGCATCGGGTTCTGCAGATGCGGTCCGCCGTCGGGATAGTGCTCCAGAAACGCCGTCATCGCCGGGTTGACCGCCATCATCGTGTTGACCGCGGTCGGGTGCACGGTGTTGACCCGGATACTGTGCGGGGCAAGCGCATTGGCCAGCGTGCGCATCAAGCCGACGATGCCGTGCTTGGACGCCGCGTAACCCAGGCCGCCGCCCTGCTGGCCGCCGAAGCCCTTCAGGCCGGCTGTGGAGCTGGTGAACACGATCGACCCGCCCCGGCCGCCGGCGATCAGGTGCGGGATGGCCGCTTTGGCGGTGTGGAACGAACCGACCAGGTTGACGTCGATCACGTCGGTCCACATCTGCAGGTCTTCGTCGTCGGTCAGCTCGCGAAAGGCCATCGCGGCGATGCCGGCGTTGGCGCAGACGATGTCGAGGCGGCCGAAGTGCTCGACCCCGGCATCCAGCGCGGCCTTCAGCGCGGCGAAGTCGCGGACGTCGGCCACCGAGGCGATCATCTTGCCGCCGGCGGCTTCCACCAGCGCGACGGTTTCGTCGAGCTCCGCACGGCTGGCCATCGGGTAGCCGTTGGAGGCGATGTCGGCGCAGATGTCGACACCGATGATGTCGGCGCCGTCGGCGGCGAGCCGGATCGCGTGGCTGCGGCCCTGCCCGCGCGCTGCGCCGGTGATGAATGCGACTTTTCCGTCAAGAGAACCCATGCCGGTACGGTAACCTGGTTACTCATCGGCGGCAAGGGGTGAATTCATGGACAGTTCCGAGGATCGGATTCTGGGCATCGTCGTCGAAATCCTTGAAACGCAGGGCTATGACGCGGTCCAGCTCCGCGAGGTCGCCCGCCGGGCCCGGGTATCGCTGGCGACCATTTACAAGCGGTATGCCACCCGTGACGAGCTCATTCTGGCCGCCCTCGACTCCTGGATGGCCGAGAACCGCTACTCGGGCGTCGTCACGCAGTCGCGGGCGGCCGGGGAGTCGGTGTATACCGCGCTGATGCGCCTGTACCGCACCCTCTTCGAGCCGTGGGAGCGGCACCCGGGGATGCTCAGCGCCTACGTCCGGGCCCGGGCGGCCCCCGGCGGTGACACGTTGGTCCGCCGGGGGCTCGACGTGGTGGGCCCCGCGATGCGCGCAGCGCTCTCCGACGTCGACGAAGGCTTCATCACCGACCTGGATGTCATCATCTCGAACCTGGTCTATGGACTGTCCGCCCGCTTCGCCGCCGACGAGATCGCCATCACCGACATCCTGCCCAGCCTGGACCGGGCGGTGTACTGGCTCACCAGTGGATACGAGAAGGCCGCGGGCCGTTAGCGGCTGGTGAGCGCAAAGATTTTGATCTCCCGCCCGGCCCGGCCCCGGTAGGTGTCGTAGTTGCTGATGTAGTCGACGAATTCCTGGTAGACCCGGTCGCGCTCCGCGCCGACGACCTCGGTGGCCAGCACCGGAATCTCCTTGCCGCCCATTGTGACCCACGCGTTGGGGTCGGCGACGAGATTCAACGCCCATGCCGGATGGTGCGCCTGTCCGAAGTTGCTGCCCACCAGGAACAGTCGGTCGCCCTCACGCATATACGCCAGCGGGATCTGGCGACGCTGACCGGATTTGCGGCCGGTCGTGGTGAGCAGCAGCAACGGGACGGCCATCGGTCCCAAGATGGTGAACCGGCCGCCGCTGCGGTCGAGCAGCCAGCGGTCCAGCGGCGTGCATTGGCGGATGAACCAGGCACCGGGTTTGGATCCCGCGACCGCCCCGATCGCTCGCCTCGCCCGCGTTCCGGGGTCGCGGCCCCACCGCACGTCGGGAAAGGGGTTCTCAGTCATGCCGCTGATTATCCCGCGTTTCCCGCGGAATCCAACCGGGGCGCAACAGGTTTCCCATGGGCCCCACAAGCCCCCGGTGGACGGCTGGGTGGATGTTGTCGAATCGGATCACGTCGGCGCTAGCGGCGCCGGGGGAGCGGACTTCGGCGTGGATGACGTCACCACGTGTCGACGTACGCTTTCGTCATGGCAGACATCGGATTCACCGCGGTTTCACCGATCATTCCGGTGCGAGATCTCGATGCGGCGCTGGACCGCTACCGCCGGCTGGGATTCGTCGCTCGCGCCTACCCCGGGCCCGCCCGATACGGCTTCGCCGAACGTGGGCCGGTCTCGTTGCACCTGTCCGAGTGGGCCGAGCACGATCCGCTGCGGACGGCCGCAAGCGTGTATCTCTACGTCGACGACGCCGACGCGCTCTACGCGCAGTGGACCGCCTCGGGGGTCGAGGGACGTTTTGTCGAGCCGGTGGACACCGAGTATCAGCTGCGGGAGTTCGCCTACGTCGACCCCGATGGCACCGCCCACCGCGTCGGCTCGCCGGCGAAGGTCGCCCACGCCAGCCGCGACATCGCCGCGCCGGCGGCGCGGATCTTCGAGCTGATCGCCGATCCGGCTCAGCAGCCCCGGTGGGACGGCAACGAGAACCTCGCTGAAGCGCCCGCCGGACAACGGGTGCACGCGGTCGGCGCGATGTTCACCATGGCGCTGACCCTCGGTGTCGTGCGGGAGAACCACGTGGTGGAGTTCGAGGAGGGGCGCCGGATCGCCTGGTTCCCGGCCGAACCCGGTCAGCAGCCGCCGGGACATCTGTGGAGGTGGGAACTCGAGCCGTTGGACGAGGCGCACACCCGGGTCACCCACACCTACGACTGGTCGCAGCTGACCGATCCGAAGCGCCTCCCGCGGGCGCGCTGGACCACCGCGGACCGGCTGGCGGACTCGCTGGCCCGGCTTGCCGCGTTGGCTGAGGGGCTCTAACGCCGGCCGAGTTAACGCGCCGCGGCGAAGCAGCGCAGCGTCTCGATCTGAGCGGGATCCAGTGAGGGCCGGACGTTTTCCCGCGCCGCGGTGATATCGGTATTGGTGACGTCGGCGGCGTCGATGGAGCGCCGCATCGCGGTCAGGGCCGCTTCGCGCAGCAGCGCCACGCAGTCCGCGGCGCTGTAACCGTCCAGATCGGCGGCCAAGGCGTCGAGGTCGACGTCGTCGTGCAGCGGCACGGACTTTCCGGCCACTCGCAGGATCTGCCGGCGGGCGTCGGCGTCCGGAGGCTCGACGAACACCAGCTTCTCCAACCGGCCCGGCCGGGTCAGGGCCGGGTCGATCAGCTCCGGCCGGTTGGTGGCGCCGACCACCACCACGTCGCGCAGCGGGTTGACGCCGTCGAGTTCGGTGAGCAGCGCGGCCACCACCCGGTCGGTCACCCCGGAGTCGAAGCTCTGCCCGCGCCGCGGCGCCAGGGCGTCGATCTCGTCGAGGAAAACCAGCGACGGCGCGGAATCGCGGGCGCGCTGAAACAGATCCCGCACCGCCCGTTCGCTGCTGCCCACCCATTTGTCCATCAGCTCGGCGCCTTTGACGGCGTGCACGCTGACCCGCCCGGATCCGGCCAGGGCGCGCACCACGAAGGTCTTGCCGCAGCCCGGCGGCCCGTAGAGCAGCACGCCGTGCGGCGGGTCGACGCCGAGGCGGGTGAAGGTGTCGGGGTGCTGCAGCGGCCACAGGATCGCCTCGGTCAGCGCCTGTTTGGTGGCTTCCATGTCCCCGACGTCATCGAGGGTGACCGAGCCAACGGAGACCTCGGCGGCGGCCGAGCGGGACAGCGGCCGGATCACGCTGAGCGCACCGGCCAGATCGTCCTGGGTCAGCACCGGCTCCTCGCCGCTGTCGCTGGCCCGCGACGCCGCCCGCAGTGCCGCTTCGCGCACCAGCGCCGAAAGATCTGTTGCCACGAAACCCGGTGTGCGATCGGCGATCTCATTAAGATCCAGGGTATCGGTGGGCACCGATTTCAGCATTCCGCCCAGCAACGCGGCGCGGGTCGCGCCGTCGGGCAGGCTCAGCCGCAGCTCCCGGTCGCACAGCTCCGGGGCGCGCAGCCGAGCGTCGACCCGGTCCGGCAGCGCGGAGGTGGCGATGAACGCGACCCCGTCGGAGGCGACGGCATTGCGTAGCTCGGCCAGAATCAGGGTGCTCACCGGCTCGGGGGTCTCCGGCAGCAGCGCATCGATGTCGGTGATCAACAGCACCCCGCCGCCGTCGCGCACTCCCGTCACGGCCGAGCGCACCGCCGCCAGTCGCTCGTCGGGAACCCTCGCCCCGATCTCGGGGCCGTCGAGCTCGACCACCCGCCGGCGCGCACACACCGCCCGCACCAGCGTGGACTTGCCGACCCCGGGCGGGCCGGACACCAGCGCGCCGAGGTTGGTGCCGGCGTTGAGCGTCTTGAGCAAATGAGGCTCGTCCAGGGCCAGCTTGAGCCACTCGGTCAGCTTGTCGGCTTGTGCGGCGCAGCCTTTGAGGTCGTCGACGCCCAGCGGTGCGGATGCGGTGGCCACGATCCGATTCGACGGCGCGACTGCGGTGCCGTTGCCCCAGGCAACCGAGGAGTTCGGTTGCACGCTGACCGGTCCGGCCGGGTCGACGCCGGTGACCGTCAACAGTTCCGAGGTCCAGCTGATCCCCACCGCTGAGGCCAGCGCGGTGGTGGCCGCGGACGTCGAGGTGCCCGGACCCAGATCGCGCGGAAGCAGCGATACCGCGTCACCGACGGTCAGCACCTTGCCCAGCAGCGCCTGGCGCAAAGTGGCCGGCGAGACCGACTGCGAGGCCAGCTTCGACCCGCTCAGCGTCACCGAGCGGGCGCCGTAGACCGTCACCGCTGCTACCACCACCTCGGTGCCGTCCCGCAGACCGGCGTTGGACAGGGTCACGTCGTCGAGCAGCACCACGCCGGCCGGCGAGCCCGTCTCAGCCAATCCGGCCACCGCTGCCGTGGTGCGCGAACCGGTCAGCGACACCGCATCCCATTCCCGAATGCCCAGGGCGGCAATCGCTTCGGCGTGCAACCGGACCACGCCGCGGCGCGAATCCACAGCCGAGGTGTTCAGCCGGGCGATCAGCGTCAGGTGGCGGGAGGAGGTCCGGCAGGCATCGCCGTCCCGATGCTCTTCAATAGAACCCATGCGGCCATTATCGGCATACTGCACCATTCCGGCGTCGGCGATCTGCGCGGTCACCCTGCTGGCGCTACCGCCCACCGCCGGAGCCGATAACCCCAACCCGCTGGCCGAGTTGGTCGGGGCCGCCGCCCAGCGACTGCAGGTCGGCGACGACGTGGCGGCCATCAAATGGCGCACCAACGCTGGCATCGAAGACCCAGCCCGGGTGCAACAACAACTGGACTCCCTGGCATCGGCCGCCGAGACCGAACACCTCGACGTCGGCTACGTGCGCCAGATCTTCACCGACCAGATCGCCGCCACCGAAGCGCTCGAGCACTACCGGTTCGCGCAGTGGAAGCTGAACCCGGCCAGCGCCCCGGCCGCTGCCCCCGACCTGGCGACATCCCGGGCGCGCATCGACGGCTTCAACCACGTCATGCTCACTCAGCTCGGCCTACAGTGGCAGCAGCTGCACGCCCCGGAATGCCCCGCCCACCTCGATGCGGCCATCAGAGACGTCAGCGCGGCGCGGCGATTCGACGAGTTCTCCCGGCAGGCGTTGTCATCGGCGACGCGGGAGTACTGCGCCGGGTAACTCAGCGACCGGGCTTGCGCAGCCGCAGCCGTGCCATCGACTGCCCGCTGGGCCGGCGGATGCCCCGCCGCACACCCGGGCGGCGACTCGGCTGCGACCGGCGGATCTCCCGGCGCGCGGCCCGGCGCTCCCGGGGCGCGTGCTCCCAGGCCTCCGGGTGCGCGGCCACCCAGCGCTGGCTGCGCACCGAGAACGGAATGGTGCACAGGTACGTCACGATCAGCACCAGCACCAGCACATAGGGGAACAGGAACGCCGCCGCGGCCACCAGGGCCAGCACCGCCAACAGCGGCGCGGCCAGGTGCGGCGGCACCGACACCGCGTGCATCTTGCGCATCGGGATGCGGCTGACCAGCAGCAGCGAGGTGGCCACCACCCAGGCGCAGGTGAACCACTGCGAAGTCCACCAGCCGTCGCCGAACTGCAGTTTCGCGGCCAGCAGACCCATCAGCGTGATGGCTCCGGCCGGCGCGGGCATGCCGACGAAGAACTCGCGGGTGTAGGCCGGCAGGGTGGCGTCATCGAGCAGGGTGTTGAACCGGGCCAGCCGCAGCACCACGCACACCGCGTAGAGCAGCACCACGATCCAGCCCGCCGGCTGCGTCGACAGCAGCGACACGTAGATCACCACCGCCGGGGCCACCCCGAAGTCGACGGCGTCGGCCAGCGAATCGATCTCAGCGCCCATGCGTGACTCGGCATCCAGGATGCGGGCTACTCGGCCGTCGAGACCGTCGAGAATGGCCGCCGCCGCGATCAGCGCCATCGCCACGTGCGGCTGACCGTCCAACGCGTACTTGATCGCGGTCAGGCCCGCACAGATGGCCAGCACCGTCATCGAGCTGGGCAGGATGTGCAGACCCACCGGACCCCGGGCGCGGGACGCTGGGACGGCCTGATGGGGGGTGGCCGTCATGGCAGCTGGGCCAACACGGTCTCACCGGCGATCATGCGCTGACCGACGCCGACCAGCGGCTGCGTCCCGACCGGCATGTAGGTGTCCAGCCGTGAGCCGAACCGGATCAGCCCGTAGGTGTCACCGATCGCCAGGTGATCGCCGGGCCGGGTGTCGCAGACGATGCGCCGCGCCACCAGCCCGGCGATCTGCACCGCGATCACCTCGGCGCCGTCGGCGGTGCGGATCCGCACACTATTGCGCTCGTTGTCTTCGCTGGCCTCGGCGCGGTCCGCGGACCCGAACTGGCCGGCCCGGTGCCGCACGTCGAGTACCTCACCGCCGACCGGGGCCCGCTGCACGTGCGCGTCGAACACCGACATGAAGATGCTGACCCGCGGCAGCGGAGTGTCGGGCAGGTCGAGTTCGGGGGGCGGGGTGGCGGTGTCGACCAGGCAGACCATGCCGTCGGCGGGGGCCACCACCACTCCGGGGCGGGTCGGCGGCACCCGCGGCGGATGCCGGAAGAACCCGGCGCTGGCGCCGGCGGCCAGCAGCCCGGCGCCGCGCAGCCAGCGCTGCTTGCGGCCCAGCGCCGCCACGCCCAGCGCGCCGGCGACGAACGGCACGCCGGCGTGGTGCATCGGCGGCACCGTCGTGCGCACGAGCTCGATCAGGTGTCGCAGACCGCCGGGATCATCCGGCGGGCGGGGTCGTCTGGCCATCCGGCCATCTTAGAAGCTGCCGGCGGTCCCGGCTTCGGCTCATGCGGCGGTTCCGGCTTCGGCTCTCCTTCGTCGGGCCTTGCTGAACCGCCGGGCTCATGCGGCGGTTCCAGCTTCGGCTCTCCTTCGTCGAGCCTTGCTGAACCGCCGGGCTCACCCGGTCAGGTCCCAAACCTCCACCGGGGTGCCCGTCGGCAGTTCGGTCACCTCGTCGGCGATGTCGAGCAGGCAGTTGGCCGACGCCAGGTAGCGCAGATGGTGCGAGGCCGGCGGGCCGTAGTTGGTGACGGTCCCGGTCTCATGGTCGAGCAGGCCGCGCCGGAACTGCCGCCGGCCGGCCGGGGAGGTCAGCGTCTCGCTGAGGATGGCGGTGCGGCGCGGCCGGTCCGGTGTGGGCAGATCCATCGCGCGGCGCAGCGCGGGGCGAACGAACACCTCGAAGGACACCTGCGCACTGACCGGGTTGCCGGGCAGGGTGATGATCGCCGCTTCACCGACTCGCCCGATGCCCTGCGGCATGCCGGGCTGCATCGCCACCTTGACGAAGTCCACACCCTGATCGCCGTCCCGGCCGAAGACGTCCTTGACCACCTCGTAGGCGCCCGCGCTGACCCCGCCGCTGGTGATGATCAGGTCCACCGCGCCCTCGCGCACGCCGTAGCGGTCGAGCACCGCGGTGAACGCGGCGGTGTCGTCGGCGACGGTCGCCGCGGCCACCACCTCGGCGCCGGCCTCCCGCACCGCGGCGGCCAGCATCACCCCGTTGGACTCATAGATCTGTCCGGGCGCCAGCGGGGTTCCCGGCTTGACCAGTTCGGTGCCGGTGGAGATCACCAGCACCCGTTGCCGGGGCCGCACCGTCAGCTCGGGCAGGCCCAGCGCCGCGGCCAAACCGGCCGCCGGCGCACTGACGAGCTGGCCGGCCCACAGCACGGTGGCACCTTCGGCGACGTCGCCGCCCGCGCGGCGGATATGACGTCCCCGGGCGGTGGCGGCACTGATCTCCACCACCTCGGTACCGCCGTCGGTGGCCTCGACGGGAACCACGCCGTCGGCGCCGAACGGGATCGGTGCGCCGGTCATGATGCGGTGCGCGGTACCGGGTTGCAGCGAGGGGATGTCGGTGCGCCCGGCCGGAATGTCCTCGGCCACCGGCAATTTCACCGGGTTCTCGGGTGTCGCCGCGGCTACCTCGTCGGCAAGTACGGCGTAGCCGTCCATGCCGGAGTTGTCGAAGACCGGCAGGGAAATCGGCGCGATCACATCCGCGGCCAGCACCAGTCCGTCGGCATCGGATAGCGAAAGCGTGACCGGCGGACGCGGACGGATCAAGTCCGCGACAGCGCGCTGATGTTCCTCGACAGAACGCATCCCGACATTTTGGCCTACACCGGGAAACTGATTCCTGTCAGCTCCTCCGAGACCGCCCACAGCCGCTGTTGGAGCTCGACGTCGTGCGCCTGCTTGCTGGCATCGACCAGCTTCGGGTGGCCGCGCTGCTCACCGATGCCGCTCGGGCCGTAGTACTGCCCGCCGGCCACTTTGGTGTCGGTGGCAGCACGCAGCGTCGGCAGCGCGCCCATCGCCGCGCTCTGGACGACCAGCGGCATCAGCAACCGGTCGGCCGGACGCAGCAACGGCGGCAGGTAGCGGGTCAGCTCGGTGTTAGCGGTGCCGGGGTGCGCGGCGACGGCAATCGTCGATTTGTGGTTGGCGGCCAGCCGCCGCTGCAGCTCGTAGGTGAACAACAGGTTGGCCAGCTTGGACTGCCCGTAGGCGGCGATCCGGTTGTAGCCGTTCTCCCACTGCAGGTCGTCGAAGTGGATCGCCGCCATGATCCGGTGGGCCATGCTGCTGACCGTCACCACGCGCGAACCCTTCACCCGCATCATCCGGGGCAGCAGCAGGCCGGTCAGCGCGAAATGGCCCAGATGGTTGGTGCCGAACTGCAGCTCGAACCCGTCGACGGTGGTCTGTTTAGGGGTGTACATGACACCGGCGTTGTTGATCAGCAGGTCGATGCGGCGGTGAGCGGCGCCCAGCGCTTCGGCGGCGTCGCGGACCGACGCCAGCGAACTCAGGTCGAGCTCCTGCACGGTGACCGTGGCGTGCGGGCAGGCCGTGGTGATGCTTTCGGCTGCCGCTCGGCCCTTGTCGAGGTCGCGCACCGCCAGCACCACCGCGGCGCCGTGCTCAGCGAGCACCAGGGCGGTGTGATAGCCGATTCCGGTGTTAGAGCCGGTGATTACCGCGACGCGTCCAGTTTGGTCGGGTACATCCTCCGCGGTCCATTTGTCCCGGCTGCCCATCTCGAAAACGATACCGACGTCGGCCAGTTCTGCACGCTCCGGAGATGACAGCGCCGCGACGCTAGGTCATCCTCTGTTGCATGGCGCCCAACGCACATCGTCCCGGGGAGATCACGGTGGCTGATCCCACCAATCCGCCGAGCTCGCGCGCGCCGTTGGTGTGGGCCCTGGTGGGAGCGGTGCCCTGGCTGATGCTGGCCGTGCTGCAACTGGGCTGGGCGCTCGCCGATGAGCGGCTGGCCTGGCTGCACATCGCTGCCTTGGCGGTCACCGCGCTGGGGTTGCTGGTGTCCGCGGTGATCGCGCCGCTGTGGCGGTACCGCGTGCACCGGTGGGACATCAGTGACCAGGCGATCTACACCCGAACGGGCTGGCTGGTCCAGGAGCGCCGGATCGCGCCGATCTCGCGGATCCAGACCGTCGACACCTACCGCGGGCCGCTGGATCGACTGCTGGGGCTGGCCAACGTCCGGGTGACCACCGCGTCCTCGGCGGGGGCGGTCCACATCGTGGCGCTGGATGCGCCGGTCGCCGACCGGGTGGTGGCGCAGCTGACCGACATCGCCTCGCTGGGCGCCGGGGACGCCACCTGAGAAGCGAGCCGGTCCGGCGGCTAGCCGCAACGAGCTAGCTTTCCCCGATCACTCCATCGATCGATCACCTGGCCGGCGAAGTCAAGCATCTGGTCAAGGGTGGGGAACAGCGCGAAGGCATCCACGATCGCCTCATCGGCACCGGACCCGGCGAGGCGCTCGAGTCTGTCGGCAACAGAGCCAACGGATGTGCCCGGTTCGAGATTGATCCGCATGGCCGTCTTCAGCGCGTCCGGATCACGGCCGGCATCCTTGGCCGCACGGCGCGCAATAGCCCACAAGTGGTCGGTGACCTCTTCCTGCAGCCCCTCGACCCCGAGCCAGCCGGTGCCGCTGCGGCCGACCCGGCGCATCGCGGCCTCGCTGGCACCGCCGATCCAGATGGGCGGCCCGCCGGCCTGGACCGGGCGCAGGTCGGCATGGACCGGCGGCAGCGTGAAGAACTCGCTGTCCCAGGACACCGGGGTGGTCGTCCACCACTTCCGCAGGAACGCCAGCAGGTCATCGAGCATCGGCCCGCGCCGGTGCCAGTCCGCGCCGCGGGCGATGTCGTGCTCGTCCTTCATCCACCCGAGTCCCACGCCGACGTCCAGGCGGCCGTCGCTGAGCACGTCGAGCGTGGTCAGCAGCCGGGCCAAGTGCACCGGCTCGTAGTAGAACGTGCTGAGCGTACTGGCGTTCAGCCGTATCCGGTCGGTCGCCGTCGCGGCGACGGTCCACAGCAACACCGGATCGAGGTAGCGGGTCATCTGCGGCGGGTAGGGCTGCTCTTTGCCCGGATAGGTGCTGTGCATATGAACCGGCGTGACCAGTCGATCGCCGACCCACAGCGTGTCGTAGCCGAGGTCTTCGAGTCCGCGGCAGAACGCGCTCAGGTCAGCAGCGCTGCCGATCGCGGGCCCGACGATGGGAAGTGCGAAACCTAGCTTCATCACAAAGATCCTTTCGGTGATCCCTCAACTATTTAGGCGCACAGCGCCCGGTTCGTTCGCGGCTTGGGCCGTCGGTGGCGCGGCTCAGCCGGGGATGGCGGCGCCGAGGGCGAAGTCGTAGTTGCCCACCCCGTGGCGGGCGAGGCCCATCATGACCAGGCCCGTTCCTTCCAGCCAGTGCGCCATGTGCAAGTCGCCGACGTCCAGTGGGCGCAGCTGAAGGCTCTCGATGAACTCCGCGACGTCCGCTTTGGCGCGCGCGTCGTCGCCGGCGATGAACACGTCGAGCGGCCGGCCCTGGGCCAAAACAACACCGAAGATGGTGTTGAAGGCCTTCACCACGCTGGCGCTGGCCGGGGCCGCCTTGGCAACTTCCTGGGCGATCGAGGTGCCATCGGGGATGGCCAGCCCGTCGGCCGCGGCATTGAAGGGGTTGCTGATGTCAACGATGACCTTGCCCGCGAGGGCGTCTCCGTACTGGGTGACGACCGGAACGACATTGGCGTACAACAGGGAAACGATGACGATGTCCCCGGCCGGTACGGCGCCGAACTCTCCGGTCGTGGCGCCGCCGCCGAGAGCCTTGGCCAGGTCAGCGGCCTTGGACTGATCGCGGCCGATGATCTCGACGGTGTTGCCGCCCGCTACCGCCAGTGCGCCGATCGCGCGGGCCATGTTTCCGGTGCCGATGATGCTGATGCTGCTCATGAGGTGTCCCGCCTTGAGTTACGATGGAAAAGGTTGATAGATCAACATTAAACCCGTTTTGTTGATGCGTCAACAAACACAGGAGGCGTGGAGGCGGATGGAACCGAACTGGCTGAGCCCGCGTGAAGACCGCGCCTGGCGGGCCTTCGTGTACGCCCATCAACAGATCGAGGCCCACCTCAACCGGCGCCTGCAGAAGTCAGGCCTGTCCGGGGCCGACTACGAGGTCCTGGCGGTGCTTTCGGCTTCCGACGAAGACCGCATGCCCGCCCACGCACTGTGCAAAGCACTGAGCTGGGAGAAGAGCCGTCTCTCCCACCAGGTGCGGCGCATGCAGAAGGACGGGTTGATCAGCCGGGAGCCCAACCCCGACGACGCGCGCAGCACCATGGTCTGCCTGCTGCCGGCCGGCCGCGCCGCCATCGAGAAGGCGGCACCCGGCCACGTGGACGATGTGCGCCGAAACTTCATCGACCTGCTCAGCCCGGCTGAACTCGACATGTTCGCCGCCCTCAACGAACGAGTTCTGCGCCACCTGGCCACCGCCGACGGCGCTCCCACCGGAGACGAGCCTTCATAGCGGTCACCAGGCAACCTTTGCGGCTACGGTTCCAGGTAGGGCGCGGCGAGAGGCTGACCTGCATGCGCATTTCGCCACGGCACGGAGAAGGCAGATGAACAGCATGCAACGCGCTGAGCAGTGGCAGCGGCTGAGCCCGCGGATGCTGCTGGTGCATCCGCTGCACGAGGCGCTGCGCGAGCTGCCGCTGCTGATCGCGGTCGTCGTATTCGGTTCGGCCACCAATAATTCGGTGTGGGTGCTCGCGGTGGTGTGGGTGATCGCCGTGGTCGGGGTGACGCGCTGGTTCACCACCACCTACCGGATCGAACCGGACCCTGAGGCCGGCCGGGTGCAGCTGCGCTCGGGCCTGCTACGCCGCAAGGTGCTTTCGGTGCCGCGCAACAGGATTCGTTCGGTGGAGACCGATGCCCGGCTGCTGCACCGGCTGCTGGGACTGACGGTGCTGCGGGTCAGCACCGGCCAGCAGGCCGCTGGGGACACCATGTTCGAGCTGGACGCGGTCGAGATCAGCCAGGCGCCGCGGCTGCGCAAGGCCCTGCTGGCACACACCGGCCAGCCGGTCGCCTCCCCGGCGCCGGCTCCCGCGACGGTGCTGGCCCGGTGGCGCCCGTCGTGGTTGCGCTACAGCGCCCTGAATCTGTCCGGGCTGCTGACGATCGGTGCCGCGGTGGGTGCGCTGTACCAGAGCGGAGCCTGGGAGGCACTGGAGGATTCGCCGCTGAGCCGGTTCTGGCGCGACGCCGCCGAGCGGTTCGGGCCGCAGCAGACAGCGGCGGTGATCGCCGCGCTGGTGCTGGTGGCGGCGATCATGCTGGCGGTGCTGAGATCCCTGCTGACCTACGGGAATCTGGTGTTGTCCCGCAGTACCGGGGCGGCCGCCGATGTGCTGGAGTTGAGCCACGGGTTGCTGCGGGTGCGCCAGCACAGCTATGACATGCGCCGGCTGCGCGGCGGAACACTACGCCGGCCCCTGCTGGTGCGGCTGTTCGGCGGCGCCCGGCTGGACGCGGCGATGACCGGCGTCACCGGTGCGGGCGAGTCCTCGATCCTGCTGCCGCCGTGCCCGCGGGCCACTGCCGAGCAGGTGCTGATCGGGCTGGTGGGCGACGCCGTCGCGGTCACCGGGCCGCTGCGCAGGCATGGCCCGGCGGCGGTTCGCCGGCGCTGGACGCGGGCGATGCTGCTGCCGGTGGCGCTCGGGGTGGGACTGGCCGTTGTGGCGGCGGTCGAGGCGGTGCCGACATGGTACTGGCCGGCCTGGGCGGCGCTGATGCTCTGCGCGGCGCTGCTGGCCGCCGACCGTGCGGGTGCCCTGGGGCATCGCGTTGACCCGCAATGGCTTTCGGCCCGTACCGGCAGTTGGGAACAGCGCCGCTACTGCATCGCCACCGCGGGCATCATCGCCTGGACGGTGCGCCAAAGCTGGTTTCAGCGCCGGGCCGGGGTGGCGACGCTGATCGCGGCGACCGCCGCCGGGGTGAAGGCCTACCGGGTGATCGACGTGCCGGAGGAGTGGGCGTGGTCGGTGGCCGCGCAGGCTTCCCCGTGGGTGGCCGACAGCGTGTGGGCGCGATAGCCCCACGGTTTCCGGTCGGCTGGACGCCGCAGAGGCCGGAGAACGAAGATGTCCGCTTGTGGAAACTAAGAGTTTTCTCGTAAATTATTTTCCACGTAAATTTCCTGACGGGTCTCTTGATAAGAGCTCGTGTTCTTGGGCGTTGTGCAGCAAGCCGGGCCACCGGTCGGGGCTGACGAAACGTTAACAAAGTTGTTGCGCGGGCGATTCCACGCAATGACCACGCCAGAGATGTCGCCGCGATAAGGCGAACTTGGGCGAGTTTTAGCTTTATTTCACAAATTGACGGTTGTGTAACCTAAGGTCGTTTATGCTGCGGGCTGAGAGGCAGCTGAGTCCGTTTCGAAAGGGGAGTAGCAATGGGTGAGCGTCGGCGTGAACAGGGGAACAGTCGGGCGCGGGCACGTCGGCGAGACCGCGCGGTAGGTGCCGCCGCCTCGGTCGGGGCGTTCCTGGCGTTCGGGATGGCGCCGTTGGCGTCGGCGCCGGCGGCCAATGCCGACTTCGATGATTTGTTGGCAGATCTGTTCGACCCGAGTGCGTGGGGCAACCTGTCCAACGATTTCGACAGTCTGTTCACCGGCTCGGACTGGGATCTGTCCGGTTCGGCCGACGCGTCAGGGGCGGAGCTGGCCCAGATGTGGGACACCTACTTCTACATGCCGCTGCACGACATGATGCAGGACTGGATCAACTCTGACTTCGGGGCGAGCGTCAACGGGATGATCAACCAGCTGTTCGCGCCGTTCACCGAAGGCTTCTGCGGGATGATCTGCAACGGTGTCGATGGCACCGAGGCCGATCCCGATGGTGGTAACGGCGGGCTGTGGTTCGGCGATGGTGGTGATGGCTGGTCGTCGACGGTGGACGAGATGGCCGGTGGTAACGGCGGGCATGCCGGGGGGATCGGCAATGGTGGTGACGGTGGCGCCGGTGGCCTGGGCGCCGACGGTGGCAACGGTGGCCACGGCGGGGAGATGTGGGGCAACGGCGGCGACGGTGGCGCCGGCGGTGCGGCGACCGCGGCCCTGGCCGCCGGTAACGGAGGCAACGGCGGTTCCTCGGGTCAGGCCCAGGACTTCTTCGGCATGGGCGCGATCGGCAACGGCGGCGACGGTGGTATCGGCGGTGCTGGCTGGAACGGGACGACCGGCTCATTCGCCAATGGCGGGGATGGCACCGGTGCCAACGGCACCAACGGTGGTAACGGCGGCAACGGGGGCGCCGGTTCGTCGATCCTGGGCATCGGCGGCAACGGCGGTACTGGCGGCGCGGCCGGCAACGGCGGCAACGGCGCGGCCGGGACCGTGGCGAACCTCAACGGCGGCGCGGGCGGCAACGGTGCGGCACCGGGCACCGGCGGCAAGGGCGGCCTGGGAGCGAGCTTGTTCGGCGGCAGCGGCAGCGACGGCACCCTGGGCGGTGGCGGCAACGGCGGCAACGGCGGCAACGGCTACGACGCGGCCACCGATGCCAATGCGGTGGCCGGTGCGGCCGGCGGTAACGGTGGCGCCGGTGGCAACGGCGGCGCGTACGGCAACGGTGGCAACGGCGGGGCCGGCGGCAACGGTGCGAACGGCGCCGCGGGTACCGCGGGCACTGCCACCGACCTCGACGGCGGCAACGGCACCGACGGCGGCCTCGGCGGCAGTGGCGGTAGTGGTGGCTTAGGCGGAGCCAACGCCGGTAATGGCGGTGTCGGTGGAGCCGGTGGCGCGGGCGGTAACGGCGGTAAGGGCGGCGACGGCGTTCAGGGCACCAACGGCGCCGACGCCGAGGCCGGCAGTGGCGCCGACGGCGGTGACGGCACCGACGGCGGCAGCGGCGGCAACGGCGGTACCGGCGCCAACGGCGGCGCCGGCGGTGCCGGTGGTGCGGCACAGGCCGACGGGTACAGCAACGGTGCCGTAGGTGCCGGCGGTGTCGGCGGCAACGGCGGAGCCGCGGGCAACGCCGGTGACGGCGGTGACGGCGGAGCCGGCGCCGCAGGAGGAACCGGAACCATCGCGGGCAGCGGTGGTAACGGCGGCAACGCCGGAGACGCGGGTACCGCGGGCGGCGCCGGCAGCGGCGGGCTCAGCGGTGACGGCAGCACCACCGCCGCCGACGGCACCGCCGGTGCGGCGGCCACCGGAGTCGGCAACGGCGGTAACGGTGGGGCGGGCGCTGACGGCCAAGTGGTCACCGTCGGCAACGGCACCATCGCCCAGGACGGCGGTAACGGCGGCGCCGGTGGCGCGGCCGGGGCGATCGGCAACGGCGGCAGGGGCGGCGCCGGCGGTAACGGCGTGGACGGCACCGGCGGCAACCCGCCGGCGCAGAACATCCCGCCGGCGGCCGGAAACGGCACCGACGCCCCCACCACCGTCGACGGCAGTGGCGGTATCGGGGCCGACGGCGGCGCCGGCGATCCGGGTGCGGCGGTCGGGCAGGCCGGCGGCAACGGCGGGCTCGGCGGCGGCTTCGCGAACGCCGCCGAAGACGCCACCGGTGGTAACGGCGGGTCCGGAGGTAGCGGTGGTCTCGGCGCGTCCGGTGGAAACGGCGGGGGTGGCGGCACCGTATTCGGCGCCGAGCTGGGCGTCAACGGCACCGGCGGGGACGGCGGTACCGGCGGGGACGGCGGGGCCGGCGGGGCGGGCGGCAACGGCGGTATCGGCGGCAACGGCGACGTCAACACCGGCAACGGTATCGGTGGTAACGGTGGCGACGGCGGCAACGGCGGCACCGGGGCAGCCGGCGGTAACGGTGGCAACGGCGGTTACGGCGATACCGATGGCACCGGCGACGCGACCGGCGGTACCGGTGGCAATGGCGGTAACGGTGGCGACGGTGCCAGCGGCACCAGCGGCAGCAACGGAGGTGCCGGTGGAGCGGGTGGAGCCGGCGGCACGGTGAGTGGTGTCGGCGGTGACGGCGGTGCCGGTGGTAGCGGCGGCAACGGCGCGGACGGCGACGTCGGCGGTGCCGGAGGTAACGGTGGCACCGGCGGTGCCGTCAGCAACGGGAACGTGAGCACCGCCGGTGACGGCGGTGACGGCGGTACCGGCGGGAACGGCGGGAACGGCGGTGACGCCGGTAGCGGTGGCAACGGCGGAAATGCCGGCCACGGCGCCGACGGCGCGGGTACCGCGGGTGCTGGTGGCGCGGCCGGTACGGCCGGGACCGGCGCGGCGGGCGGTGACGGCGGTTCCGGCGGAGCTGCGGGTCAGGTCTCGCAGGGCAACACCGTCATCGACGGCACCGACGGCTCGGACGGCTTGGGCGGCACTCGGGGCACCGACGGCACCGCCGGCCAGGGCGGCACCGACGGTCAGCCCTGACCCGCTTTTCTCTGGCGAGAACGCGAAGGCCCCCAAATCAACGGCGATTTGGGGGCCTTTCGCTGGGGGCCTTAGCGTTTGCTCGCGCGGGTGAGGAGGGGACTACAACTGCCGGATCGCCTCGATGCGCGCCCGCAGCTGATCCGACGTGGCCGCCGCCACCGGCGGGCCGCCGCAGATCCGGCGCAACTCGTTATGGATCCAGCCGTGCGGCTTGCCCAGCCGATGGTGCGCCGCCGACACCAGCGCGTTGAGCTCGTGACGCAGCGCCCGCAACTGGCCGTGCGTGGTGGTCACCGGCACCGGAATCCCGCCGGCGGCGGCCACTTTCGATCGCCGGTCTAGCTGTTCTTCTTGGCGCTGGCGCAACAGATCGCGCATCTGGCTGGCATCCAGCAGACCGGGGATGCCCAGATAGTCGGCTTCTTCGTCGCTGCCGGCCGGGGTGGCGGTGCCGAACGAGGCGCCATCGAAGATCACCTGGTCCAGCTCGGCGTCGGCCCCCAGCGACTCGAAGGCGTTCTCCAGTTCGGAGCGCTCGTCGCGCCGCCGCCCGGCCTCGGTCAGTTCGTCATCGCCGAAGGCCTCCCGGTGCGGCTTGCCCAGCACGTGATTGCGTTGCTGTTCCAGCTCACTGGCCAAGCCCAGCAGCGACGGCACCGACGGCAGGAAGATGCTGGCCGTCTCACCCGGCCGCCGCGACCGCACGAACCGGCCGATCGCCTGGGCGAAGAACAACGGGGTGGACGCACTGGTGGCGTACACGCCGACGGCCAGCCGCGGCACGTCGACCCCTTCGGAGACCATCCGCACCGCCACCAGCCACCGGCTGGTGGCCGCGGAGAACTGCGCGATCTTGTCCGACGCGCCTGCGTCGTCGGAGAGCACCACGGTGGGTTCCTCGCCGGTGTGCTGTTTCAGCAGCACCGCATAGGCGCGGGCCGCTTTCTGGTCGGTGGCGATGATCATGCCGCCGGCGTCGGCCATGCCGCCGTCACGCAGCTGGCGCAGCCGCTTGTCCGCGGCGGTGATCACTGCCGGCATCCACTGCCCGGCCGGGTCCAGCGCGGTACGCCAGGCCCGGGCGGTGTGCTCGGCGGTCAGCGGCTCGCCCAGCCGGGCCGCGTGCTCCTCGCCGGCGCTGTCGCGCCAGCGGGCCTCACCCGAGTAGGCCATGAACACCACCGGGCGCACCACCCCGTCGGCCAGCGCCTCGGGGTAGCCGTAGCTGTCGTCGGCCACCGAGCGCAGTGCACCGGTGCCGTCGGGCTCGTAGTTGACGAACGGGATGGGACTGTCGTCGCTGCGGAACGGGGTGCCGGTCAGCGCCAGCCGGCGGGCGGCATCGTCGAACGCCTCCCGGATGCCGTCGCCCCAGCTTTTGGCGTCGCCGCCGTGGTGGATCTCGTCGAAGATCACCAGGGTTCTCGCGGCCTCGGTACGCACCCGGTGGCGGGCGGGGTGGCTGGCGACCTGTGCGTAGGTGACGACGACGCCGTGGTACTCCGAGCTGGTCTGCGCGTCGGAGTTGGAAAACCGTGGGTCCAGCGCGATGCCGTGTTCGGCGGCGGCGGTCGCCCACTGCACCTTGAGGTGATCGGTGGGCACCACGATCGTGATGCGCTCGACGGTGCGGTCGGCCAGCAACTCGGCGACGATCCGCAGCGCGAACGTCGTCTTGCCGGCGCCGGGGGTGGCCACCATCAGAAAATCGCGCGGCTTGGCAGTCAGGTAGCGCACCAGAGCCCGGCGTTGCCAGCCCCGCAAAGCCCGGGTGCTGGGCGCTGCGTCAGCCCGCACCCGGTCTCCTATCTGATCGAGATGCAGTCTAGGGCAAGCCGATAGCATCGCTGGCGTGTCCACCCCGGGCGAGCCGGAATCGGTCCGTGTCGAGCGCTTACTCGACGCGCAGACCAAAGCCGCCGCGCTGTTCGACGAGATCGAACGGTCCGGCATGGTCCGCCCGGGCGTCGGCGAGCGGCAGCTCTCCGACGAGATCCGTGACTTGGCCGCTGGCATGTTCGGGGTGACGCGGCACTGGCACAAGCGGGTGGTGCGCGCCGGGGAGAACACCCTGCAGCCGTTCCACGCCGACCCGCCGGATCGGCTCCTGGCCGACGACGACATCGCCTACCTCGATCTGGGGCCGATCTTCGAGGCGTGGGAGGCCGACTTCGGCCGCACCTTCGTGCTCGGGGACGATCCGGACAAGCTGGCGTTGCGCGACGCGCTGCCTGGAGTGTGGCGGGCTGGGCGGGAGTTCTTCGAAGCTCAGCCCGAGATCACCGGCGCGCAGCTCTACGACCACGTCGTGGGATTGTCCCGAGAGCACGGCTTCGAGTTCGGCGCGCCGATCGCCGGACATCTGGTGGGCGAGTTCCCGCACAAGAAGATCTCCGGCGACCACGCACAGTTCTACATCAGGCCGGGGTCGGACAAGCCGATGCGACGACTCGACCGCACCGGTCGGGTCTGCCACTGGATCCTCGAGGTGCACCTGGTCAACCGGGCTCGCGGATTCGGCGGGTTCTACGAGGAACTGCTCGACGTGGGTTGAGCCCGGCTACACGGAATAGACCACCCCGGTCAGTTCCTCAGAGACGCTCCAGAGCCGCTGCTGCGCGCCGACGTCGTGTGACTTGCGGCTTGACTTCACCAGCTTGGGGTAACCGCGTTGTTCGGCGAAACCGCGAGGACCGTAGTACTGCCCGCCGAGCACGCCGGGGTCGGTGGCGGCGCGCAGCGTCGGCAGGGCGCCCATGTCCGCGCCCTGGAAGAGCGGTTTGATCACGGGGTAGGCGGCCGCAGCCCAGCCAGGCAGATGGCGCATCAACTCGGTGTTCGAGCCGCCGGGGTGCGCGGCTGTGGCGATCGTCGTCCGGTGCGCAGCGAGCCGGCGCTGCAGCTCATAGGTGAACAGCAGATTGGCGAGCTTGGACTGCCCGTATGCCTCCACTCGGTTGTAGCGGCGCTCCCACTGCAGGTCGTCGAAGTGGATGTCGGCGCGGATGCGATGACCGATGCTGCTGACGGTGACGATCCGGGAGCCGGCGACCGGCAACAGCCGGTCCAGCAGCAAACCGGTGAACGCGAAATGGCCCAGGTGGTTGGTGCCGAACTGCAGCTCGAAGCCGTCCTTGGTGGTCGACTTGGGCGGGTACATCACCCCGGCATTGTTGATCAGCAGGTCGATGCGGTCGTGGTCGGAGCGCAACTGCTCGGCAGCGGCGCGGATCGAGTCCAGCGAGGTCAGGTCCAGCTCCTGCAGCGCCACGTCGGCTCTGGGGCTGCGTCGACGGATGAGGGCCTCGGCGTCCTTGCCCTTCTCGAGATTGCGCACGGCGAGAACCACTTGGGCGCCCCGCTCGGCGAGTGCGGCGGCGGTCTCGAAACCGAGACCGGTGTTGGCTCCGGTGATGACGGCGACCCGTCCGGCCTGGTCGGGGATGTCTGCGGTGGTCCACTTGGCCATGACGCGCTCCTAGAAGCTGTAGGGTAAACGGGGCGGACGCTCCGGTTTATCGCAACTATACGGAACGTACGCCCCGCTTTGTCAACCGTCAGGAGATTTCCGGTGGCTCAACCCGCACGGCCGTTGCGCGCTGACGCGGCGCGCAACCGCGCTCGCGTGCTTGAGGTCGCCTATGAAACCTTTGCGGCCGAAGGCTTGTCGGTGCCGATCGATCAGATCGCCCGGCGCGCCGGAGTCGGCGCCGGGACCGTCTACCGACACTTCCCGACCAAGGAAGAGCTGTTTCGGGCGGTCATCGAAGACCGCATGCAACGCGTCGTCGACAACGGGTACGCCCTGCTGGAATCCGACGAACCCGGGGCGGCGATCTTCACCTTCCTGCGCTCGATCGTCTTGCAGTGGGGCGCGACGGATCGCGGTCTGGCCGAGGCGCTGGCGGGCTTGGGCATCGACATCGCAGCGGCCGCGCCGGAGTCGGAGGAGGCCTTTCTGGCGGTGCTCGGCGAACTGCTGGCTGCCGCCCAGAAGGCGGGCACGGTGCGGCAAGACCTCGATGTACGCGAAGTCAAGGCGATCCTGGTCGGATGCCAGGCGATGCAGTCCTATAACTCCGCCCTGGCCGAACGCGTGACCGACGTCGTCATGGACGGTTTGCGCGCGCCGCAATAGGCAGCCGGTGATCTTGCACTCTCCAGGGGCGAGTGCTAAGAATGACGTTGGCACTCGCGACCGGCGAGTGCTAGGTCGGGACGGTGAGGTACGGGGCCGCACCTGCGGAGCACACCCAACGCCGTCCGTCGCGGGCACTGACCCGACCGACAAGACGTGCACCCCCTAACCGGAGGAATCACTTCGCAATGGCTAAGCAAATTGCGTATGACGAAGAGGCCCGTCGCGGCCTCGAGCGGGGTCTGAATGCCCTCGCCGACGCGGTCAAGGTGACGCTGGGGCCCAAGGGCCGCAACGTCGTCCTGGAGAAGAAGTGGGGCGCCCCCACGATCACCAACGATGGTGTGTCCATCGCCAAGGAGATCGAGCTGGAGGACCCCTACGAGAAGATCGGCGCCGAGCTGGTCAAAGAGGTCGCCAAGAAGACCGACGATGTCGCCGGTGACGGCACCACCACCGCCACTGTGCTGGCCCAGGCCCTGGTCAAGGAAGGCCTGCGCAATGTGGCCGCCGGCGCCAACCCGCTGGCCCTCAAGCGCGGCATCGAGAAGGCCGTCGAGAAGGTCTCCGAGACCCTGCTGAAGGACGCCAAGGAGGTCGAGACCAAGGAGCAGATCGCGGCCACCGCCGGGATCTCCGCGGGCGACCAGTCCATCGGTGACCTGATCGCCGAGGCGATGGACAAGGTCGGCAACGAGGGTGTCATCACCGTCGAGGAGTCCAACACCTTCGGCCTGCAGCTGGAGCTCACCGAGGGCATGCGCTTCGACAAGGGCTACATCTCGGGCTACTTCGTCACCGACGCCGACCGTCAGGAAGCGGTCCTGGAGGACCCCTACATCCTGCTGGTCAGCTCCAAGGTGTCGACGGTCAAGGACCTGCTGCCCCTGCTGGAGAAGGTCATCCAGGGCGGCAAGCCGCTGCTGATCATCGCCGAGGACGTCGAGGGCGAGGCGCTGTCCACCCTGGTCGTCAACAAGATCCGCGGCACCTTCAAGTCGGTTGCCGTCAAGGCTCCGGGCTTCGGTGACCGTCGCAAGGCGATGCTGCAAGACATGGCGATCCTCACCGGTGGCCAGGTCATCAGCGAAGAGGTCGGCTTGTCGCTGGAGACCGCCGACGTCGCCCTGCTGGGCAAGGCCCGCAAGGTCGTCGTCACCAAGGACGAGACCACCATCGTCGAGGGCGCCGGTGACTCCGACGCGATCGCCGGACGGGTGTCGCAGATCCGCGCCGAGATCGAGAACAGCGACTCGGACTACGACCGGGAGAAGCTGCAGGAGCGGCTGGCCAAGCTGGCCGGCGGCGTCGCGGTCATCAAGGCCGGGGCTGCCACCGAGGTGGAGCTCAAGGAGCGCAAGCACCGCATCGAGGACGCGGTGCGCAACGCCAAGGCCGCCGTGGAGGAGGGCATCGTCGCCGGTGGTGGCGTGACCCTGCTGCAGGTAGCACCGTCGCTGGACGAGCTGAAGCTCTCGGGTGACGAGGCCACCGGCGCCAACATCGTCAAGGTGGCGCTGTCGGCTCCGCTGAAGCAGATCGCCTTCAACGCCGGCCTGGAGCCGGGCGTTGTCGCCGAGAAGGTCTCGAACCTGCCCGCCGGCAGCGGCCTGAACGCCGCCACCGGTGAGTACGAGGACCTGCTGAAGGCCGGCGTTGCCGACCCGGTGAAGGTGACCCGCTCGGCGCTGCAGAACGCGGCGTCCATCGCGGCACTGTTCCTGACGACCGAGGCCGTTGTCGCCGACAAGCCGGAGAAGGCGGCCGCTCCGGCGGGCGACCCGACCGGTGGCATGGGCGGCATGGACTTCTAAGTCTGGTTGCACGAAAGAGCCCGGCTCCCCGCGGTGGGGGCCGGGCTTTTTCGTACCTGCGCCGGCCGTGCGCGAGGATGGCGGTATGGAGATCCTGCTGCTGGGCACCGGCAGCGCCGACGGCTGGCCGAACCCGTTCTGCCGGTGCGCCTCCTGCCGATCGGCGATCGAGGTTCGCGGGCAGACTGCCGCGCTGATCGATGACGTCCTGCTGCTGGACTGCGGACCGGAGGCGCCGCGGGCCGCCGCGCGCTTCGGACGGTCGCTGGCTTCGGTGCGCCACATCCTGTTCACCCACGGCCACTGGGACCACGTCGGGCCGGCCGCGCTGCTGATGCGGCACTGGACCGGGACCGGCGAGCCGCTGGATGTGGTCGGGCCGGCCAGTGCGCTCGACCAATGCCGGGACTGGGTGGGCCCGGACGGCCCCGTCCGGTTCGTCGAGGTGAGCCCCGGCGACGACGTGCGCATGGGTGAGTATCGGGTGCGGGTGCTCGCCGCCGCGCACGGCTCCGACATCGGCGGTGACGCGGTGCTCTACGACCTGGAATCCGTTGGTGGCCGGATCTTCTGGGCCACCGATACCGGCCCGCTGCCCGAGGTCACCCACGCCGCGGTCGCCGGCGCCGCCTTCGATGCGGTGTTTCTTGAGGAGACATTCGGGATGCATACTGGACACGGCACCGAACACCACGACCTACCCGCGTTCGCGGCGACCGTGGATGAGTTTCGCCGCTCCGGTGCCGTCGTGGCCGCCACCGACGTCGTCGCGGTCCATCTGAGTCATCACAACCCGCCGGAGCCTAAACTGACTGCGGCGCTGGCTGATTCGGGGGCCCGCCCGGGGCGCGACGGCGAGACCGTGGGCGCGGCGCCGACCCGTGCCCTGGTTCTCGGCGGAGCCCGGTCGGGCAAGTCCGCGCACGCCGAAGCACTGCTGGCTGGGCAGGCCGCGGTGACCTACTTGGCCACTGGCGGGGTGCGCGAGGGCGATCCGGAGTGGGTCGAACGGGTCCGGCTGCACCGGGCCCGGCGGCCGGCATCCTGGCAGACGGTGGAGACCAGCGATGTCGCCGAGGCGCTGTGCGCCGCCGAAACCCCGGTCCTGCTGGACTGTTTGGGCACCTGGCTCACCGCGCGGATGGATCTGCACCGGGTCTGGGACGGCGGCGCGCTGGACGGCGTGCACGCCGACATCGACAAGCTGGTGACGTCATGGCGGGACTGCCCGGTGCGCGCGGTGGCGGTCAGCAACGAGGTCGGCAGCGGGGTGGTGCCGCCCACCCCGGCCGGGCGGCTGTTCCGCGACCTGCTCGGCGTGCTGAACGCGCGGATCGCCGCCGAGTCCGACGACGTGGTGCTGATGGTGGCCGGCCGGCCGCTCAGGCTTCCCGCTAGCTGACCTTCAGGTCGACACAGTCGCTGTAACAAGGGGTTTCGCCCGGTGACTCCGGGGTAGCGACCCGGATCAGCACCGCGCGGCTGGGGGAGATCGCTACGCGGGCCAGCTCCCCGGTGTCGGAGACGTCGGCGGTGCCGTCGACGATGACGGTGTAGCCGCCCGGGACCGGCGGCGGCCACATCAGCGTGACGTCGCTGCTGCGCGCCAGGTTCGCTCGGCTGCGCCGGCCGCCGAGCGCGCCGATGTGAACGGTGTCGCCCTTGAGGATCGGCATGACCGGCACTGGGTGCGGCCGGTTCTCGGCGTCGACGGTGATCAGGTAGGCGTAGTCGTAACCCACGAGCTTCTCGGCGAGTTGGTCGAAATCCACGTTGGAAGCCATGTGGGCCAGCTTAGTTGTCCGCCTTGAGCTGCACGCAGTCATGCATGGTGCCCAGCGCTCGCCCGTCTTCGAACATCGGCCGGTGCAGCAGGGCTTTGGTCGGGGTGATCAGGATGGGGGCGGCCGGGTTGTCGGCAAGTTCGGCGTGGCCGTCGACGAACAGTGAATACTCGCTGACCTCGCGCGCCGGCCAGACCAGGGTGACGCTCGGGTGGGCCGCCATGTTCTCCCGGCCGTGGCTGCCGACCGGACCGACATCGACCCGGGCGCCGTCGAATGTCGGGGTGATCGCGGTGGTGCGCACCCGATAGTCGTCGCCAACGGTCACCAGGAACGCGAAGCCGTAGCCAGGCAACAATTCGCCTAGACGGGCGAGGTCGACGGACTTGGCCATGGTGTCGAGGATAACGGCGGTCGGCAGACATCTGGCCCGCTCTCGGCCAAGATGGTCCTCATGGAATTTCGCTACCTGGGCAACTCCGGCCTGCAGATCTCCGAGATCACCTACGGCAACTGGCTCACCCACGGATCGCAGGTCGAGAACGATGTCGCCACCGCGTGCGTGCATGCCGCGCTCGATGCCGGCATCACCACCTTCGACACCGCCGATGTCTACGCCAACGGTGCCGCCGAGGAAGTGCTTGGCACCGCGCTGAAAGGCCACCGACGGGACTCGCTGGAGATCTTCACCAAGGTCTATTGGCCGGTTGGGCCGGCTCCGTTGGGCCGCAACGACACCGGACTGTCCCGCAAACACATGATGGCTGCCATCGACGGGTCGCTGCGCCGGCTGGGCATGGACTACGTCGACCTGTATCAGGCGCACCGCTATGACTCCTTTACCCCGCTGGAGGAGACCATGCAGGCGTTCGCCGACATCGTCCGGGCGGGCAAGGCGCTCTACATCGGCGTCAGCGAGTGGTCGGTCGAGCAGATCCGCCAAGCCCACGAACTGGCCCGCCAGCTGGGCATTTCGCTGATCTCCAGCCAGCCGCAGTACTCGATGCTGTGGCGGATCATCGAGCCCGAGGTGGTTCCCACCTGCCGGGAACTGGGCCTGGGCCAGATCGTCTGGTCGCCGATGGCCCAGGGTGTGCTGTCCGGCAAGTATCTGCCCGGTCAGCCGCCGCCGGCCGGCTCACGCGCCACCGACGAGAAGGGCGGAGCGAACTTCGTCAAACGGTTCATGACCGACGACGTGCTGACCCGGGTGCAGCAGCTGCGCCCGATCGCCGACGAGCTGGGGCTCACGACGGCGCAGCTGGCGATCGCCTGGGTGCTGCAGAACGACAACGTCGCCGCCGCTCTGGTCGGGGCGTCGCGCCCGGAGCAGGTGGCCGAGAACGTCAAGGCGTCCGGGGTGCGCATCCCTGACGAACTGATGACCCGCATCGATCAGGTCCTGGGCGATGCCGTCACCGCCGACCCGGCGCTGGTGGCCAAATCCACCCCGACGCAGCGACTGCTGTAGGAATCAGGCCGGCGCGGGCCGGCGGCCGCGCACCAGCTTTCCGGGGCGCGCCGCGGTGGGTTTGCCGTTCTCGGAGATGATCTCACCGGCGACGATCGTCGCCACGTAGCCGTCGGCGGTCTGGTCGAGCCGGCGCCCCCCGGCGGGCAGGTCATAGGTGACCACCGGCTTGTGCAGCTGCAGGCGCTGGTGATCGATGACGTTGAGGTCCGCCTTGTAGCCGACCGCGATCCGGCCCCGGTCGTCGAGTCCGGCGGTTCGGGCGGGCACGGACGTCAGCTCGCGGACCGCCTCGGCAACGCTGAGCCGACCGGCGGCGCGGTCACGCGCCCAGTGCGTCAGCACATAGGTGGGGAAGCTTGAGTCGCAGATCATTCCGTAGTGGGCACCGCCGTCGCCCAGGCCCAGCACCACGTCCTCGCGGCGCATCAGCGCACCGACGGTGTCCAGCGAGTTGTTCTCGAAGTTGGCCAGCGCGTCCAGCAGGATCGCGTGCCCGTCGTCGTCGAGTAGGCGGTCGTAGGCTTCCTCGACCGGGGAGACGCCACGCGCCCTGGCGCGGGCCGCAATGCTGTTCGACGGATCCGGTTCGTAGTCGGCGTCATCGCCCAGCGGGTACGTCCAGTCCCAGGACTGCGCCAGATACGCGATCGGATTGGCCGGAACGATAGCGGGCGCATCAGCCAGAATCCGTTGCCGCACTTCTGGTTTACGCATTTCTGCGACCCGTTCTGCGAGCGGCAGGCCGGCGATCTCCTGGTAGCGCGGGTACAGCACGAAGGGGTTGAAGCTCAGGTCCAAACCGATCATGAGCCCGACCGGGCGGGGGAAGACCTGGGCGGTGATCGCGGCGCCGGAGCCGTTCGCCTTCTCCACCATGGTGATCGCCTCGCGCCACAGCGGCTTGCCGGCGTTGCCGATCAGCAAGGTGAAGGTGACCGGAAGGCCCGCGTCGGTGGCCGCGTCGAAAACCTGCTGCAGGACCGGCTGATACGCCCCATTGGGCAGGTCGGGGACGAACTGGATCAGCCCCCCGCCGCCGTCGGCGATGCCGCGGCCGATCTCGCGGATCTCGGTGTAGGCGGCGTTGTAGCTGGGGATCTGGGCTCCGGCCCGAGTGCGGTGGGTGATCAGCCGTGACGACGAAAAGCCCAGTGCCCCAGCCTCGGTGGCTTCGCGGGCCAGCTCGCGCATCCTGGCCAGATCCGCCGGTGTGGCCGGCTCGCGGTCGACCCCGCGTTGTCCCATCACGTAGACCCGCAGCGGCGAATGCGGCAGGAACGCCGCCACGTCAATATCGCGTTGCCGCGCGTCGAGGGCATCCATGAACTCCGGGAAGGTCTCCCATGTCCACGGCAGGCCGTCTGTCATCACCACGCCGGGAATGTCCTCGACGCCGGCCATCAGGTCGACCAGCACGTCGTGATCGGCGATGCGGCACGGCGCGAACCCCACCCCGCAGTTGCCCATCAACGCGGTTGTCACCCCGTGTGCCGAAGAGGGATTGAGTCGATCCGACCAGATCGACTGCCCGTCGTAGTGGGTGTGCAGGTCGACGAAACCCGGTGTGATCAGCAGTCCGTGCGCATCGATAACCTGCCGCGCGTCGCCGGTCGCGGTACCAACCTCGACGATGATGCCCTCGCGCACGGCCACATCGCCGACGTACGGGTCGCCGCCCAGCCCATCGACGATCGTGCCGTTGCGGACCACGAGGTCGAAGCTCATCTAGTTAATCTACGACCGCGCGTTAACTCATGGAAGGATGTCTTGCGTGATCGACCACGTGGGCATCAACTGCACCGACTACGCCAGATCGCAGCAGTTCTACGACGCGGTGCTCGCCGTCCTGGGCTACACCCGCCAATTGGATGTCGGCGTCGCGATCGGATATGGCCGAGACGGGCATCCCACCTTCTGGATCGCCGATGCCGCCGCCGGGGACGCTTCCGGCCCGAACCGTGAGGTCCACGTCGCGTTCAGCGCCGCGGACCACGCGAAGGTGCAGGCGTTCTACGACACCGCCGTGCAACTCGGTGCGGAGTCGCTGCACGCGCCGCGGCTGTGGCCCGAGTACCACCCCGGCTACTTCGGCGCCTTCGTCCGTGATCCGGACGGCAACAATGTCGAGGCGGTCTGTCACCAGGCGTAGCGTCGGGCGGTATGACTGGTACCGACACGGCCGCCGCTCTGCGGGACCTGCTCCGCGACGCGTTCACCCGGTTGCTCGAACACGTCGACGAAGTCACCGACGGGCTCACCGACGGGGTGGCCACCTATCGGCCGACGCCGGAGGCCAACAGCATCGCCTGGCTGCTCTGGCACAGCGCCCGGGTGCAAGACATCCAAGTCGCCCAGGTCGCCGGGGTCGAGCAGGCCTGGACCCGCGACGGCTGGGTCGACCGGTTCGGCCTGGACCTGCCGCGCGACGACAGCGGGTACGGCCACAGCGCGGCCGACGTCGCCAAGGTCCGCGTCCCGGCTCAGCTGCTGGCCGGCTACTACCGCGGTGTGCACCAGCTGACCTTGGACTATGTCGACGGCATCACCGCCGAGGAACTGGCCCGGGTGGTCGACAAGCACTGGAATCCGCCGGTGACGGCCGGCGTCCGACTGGTCAGCGTCATCGATGACTGCGCCCAGCACCTGGGGCAGGCCGCGTACCTGCGGGGGATCGCGCCCAGCAAAACTTGACACCTGTCGAGGGGGGTGCGACCGGGGTCACAACCGGGACTAATATGGCGCCATGACCACCACCGCGCCCGCTCCCGCCCTGTCCGGCACCGACACCGTGCTCAGCCCCGCCACCGGGGCGGTCGCCGGTGAGGTGCACTGGACCGATCCGTCCGACGTCGAAGCGATCGCCGCCGGCCTGCGCACCGCCCAGCGGGAATGGGAGCGCCGCGGCGCCAAGGGGCGGGCCAAGGCGTTGGCCCGCTTCGCGGTGTGGCTCGGCGAGCACCGGGACGAGATCGAGCGGCTGCTGATCGCCGAGACCGGCAAGTCCAGCACCGACGCGGCCCAAGAGGTGCCGCTGCTGATCATGATCCTGTCGTACGTGATCAAGGTGATGGACAAGGCGGTGGCCCCCGAGACCCGGCCGGCGTCGCTACCGCTGATGGCGATCAAGAAGATCAGCGTGCACTATCGGCCGCGTCCGGTGGTCGGCGTGATCGCGCCCTGGAACTACCCGGTGGCCAACGCGTTGATGGACGCGATCGGCGCCTTGGCGGCCGGCTGCGCGGTGCTGCTCAAGCCCTCCGAGCAGACCCCGCTGACCGCGGAACTGCTGCGCGAGGGCTGGCAGGCCGCCGGTGGTCCGGACGTGTTCGCGGTGGTGCAGGGCGCCCGCGAGGTGGCCGAAGCGGTGATCGACAACTCTGATTACGTGCAGTTCACCGGGTCCACCGGCACCGGACGCAAGGTGGCCGAGCGGGCCGCGCGGCGGCTGGTGCCGGTCAGCCTCGAACTGGGCGGCAAGGACCCGATGATCGTGTGCGAGGACGCCGACATCGACCTGGCCGCGCACGCCGCGGTGTGGGGAGCGATGTTCAACGCTGGGCAGACCTGTGTCTCGGTCGAGCGGGTGTATGTGCTCGAACCGGTCTACGACAAGTTCGTGGCCGCGGTCGTCCGCGACGTGCAGGCGCTGCAGATGGGTACCGGCGAGGGCACGCATTTCGGGTCGCTGATCAGCGACCAGCAACTGGCCATCGCCGAACGCCACGTCAAAGAGGCGGTGGCCGCCGGAGCCCGCGCGCTGACCGGCGGCGAACGCACCACCGGCCCAGGCAGTTTCTACCCGCCCACTGTGCTCGTCGACGTCGACCACTCGATGGCCTGCATGACCGAGGAGACCTTTGGTCCGACCCTGCCGATCATGAAGGTCGCCAGCATGGACGAGGCGATCCGCCTTGCCAACGACAGCCCTTACGGGCTGAGTGCCTCGGTGTTCTCCCGCGACGTCGCACGCGCCAAAGACATTGCCGTCCAACTGGATTGCGGTGCGGTGAACATCAACGACGTGATCTCGAACCTGATGTGCACGACGGCCCCGATGGGCGGCTGGAAGACCTCGGGTATCGGCGCGCGGTTCGGCGGCGTCGACGGGATCCGCAAGTTCTGCCGGCAGGAAGTCGTCGTGGCGCCGCGCACCAACGTCGGTGCGGGCGGTAACTACTACCACAATTCGCTCAAAGCGCTGGCCCGGATGAACGGGCTGATGACCCGGATGGCGCTGGCGCGGCCGCGCCGCACGGCGAAGTAGTGCGCTTCCTCACCGCGGCGCTGTTCTGGTTGCTGACCACCGCCGCGCTTGCGGTGACCCTGCCGACGGCATGGGCGCAGTGCAACCTGATCGACGCCGACGGGTACGCGCGTCTGGCGCAGCGGGCAGCCGCCCAACCTGCGCTGCAGGACGCGGTTGCCGCCGAACTGACCTCCCAGACGGTGCGGCTGATCCGTGCGCAGGGGTTCCCCCTCGATCCCTCCCCGGTACGCGAGGCCGCCGCCGAATACACCGCCGGGCCGTCGTTTCCCCGGCAGTTCGTGCAGGTGAACTCCGACGGTCACGACTGGCTGCTCAGCGGCGCCGACACCGGGCCGTGGGAGATCGATGTGGTACCGATGTTGCGGGACAAGGCGTTTGCGCAGCTGCTGTCCGACTACCACATTGCCCTACCGGCGTCGATGTCCATTCCGCTGACGCCGACGTCCACCGAGGTGGCGCGTCCCGGCGGATTGCACCGCCTGGCGGTGTGGGGGCCGTGGCTGAGCCTGGTGCTTGTCGCACTGACCGGTTTGTGCGCGGTCTTGACGCTGGCCGCGGCACGTCATCGCGGCCGGGCCTTGGCGAGCCTCGGTGTGTCGGGGCTGTTGGTGGGTGCGGCGGGCTGGTCGGGGATCGAGGTGGCGCGGCGCTATCTGAACCAGGTGCTCAACCAGGCGACCGGCGACATCCGCCGGATCGCCGATGTCGTCGTGGATCTGGCCGAAGACAGCCTGCACCTCTGGCTCAATCTGACCCTGGCGGCCGGGGCGGTGCTGGTACTGCTCGGGGTGGCCGTCGCGCTGGTGGGCGGATTGCGCAAGGCCTGACCCGTTTTCAGGCCGATCCGCCCAGCATCCGCCACAGGAACGAGAAACTCAGCGCGGACTTGAACGCCGCCTGCGCGTTGTCGGCGGCCCCGCCGTGGCCGCCCTCGATGTTCTCGTAGTAGGCGACCCGGTGCCCGGCGTCCTGCAGCGCCGCGGCCATCTTGCGGGCATGGCCCGGGTGCACCCGGTCGTCGCGGGTCGAGGTGGTGATAAGTACCGGGGGATACGTCGCGTCGGCCGAAATATTCTGGTACGGCGAGTATTTGCTGATGAACTCCCAGTCGTCAGGGTTGTCCGGATCGCCGTACTCGGCGACCCAGGACGCGCCGGCCAACAGCAGGTGGTATCGGCGCATGTCCAGCAGCGGCACCTGGCAGACCAGCGCGCCGAATAGCTGCGGGTAGGCGGTGAGCATGATGCCCATCAGCAGCCCGCCGTTGCTGCCCCCGACCGCGCCGAGCTGCTCGACCGTGGTGATCTTACGGTCCACGAGATCGGTTGCCACCGCGGCGAAATCCTCGGCCACCAGGTGCCGGCCCGCCCGCATCGCCTGGGTGTGCCAGCCCGGACCGTATTCGCCGCCGCCGCGAATGTTGGCCAGCACGTACGTTCCGCCGCGCTCCAGCCACAGCCGGCCCAGAACGCCGTCGTAGCCGGGGGTGCGCGCCACCTCGAATCCGCCGTAGCCGCCCAGCAGGGTCGGGCCGGTGGCGCCGTCGGGGCGCACCACGAAGTACGGGATAGCGGTGCCGTCCTTGGACGTGGCGAAGTGCTGAGTGACGGTCAGGCCGTCGGCGTCGAAAAAGGAGGGGGCGGACTTGATCTCGGTGAGCTCACCGTCGACCGGGCCGTGCAGCAGCCGCGAGGGGTGAGCGAATCCGCTGGAATCAAGGAAGATCTCGTCGCCGGTGTCGTCGATGGCCGCGATCACGATGTTGGTGTTGGCCGGCACTGCGGTGACCGGGCGCCGCTGCCAGTCGTCGGGCGTGATCACCTCCACGTGGCTGGCCACATCGCGCAAAGTGACCAGTACCAGTCGATCGCGGGTCCAGGCGTAGTGATGCAGCGCGGTGTGTGCGTCGGGTTCGAAGATGACACTGCACTGCGCTGTGCCGGAAAGGAATTCGTCATAGTTGGCGGCCAACAGCGAACCCGCTCGATAGGACGCGGTGCCGGTGTCCCAGTCGGTGCGCAGCTCGATCAGGATCCACTGCCGGTGTACTGACACCGTCGCGTCGGTAGGCGCGTCGATGCGGATCAGCTCGTCTTCGCCGGGCTGGCCGCGCAGCTCGTAGATCTCGTCGTTGAAGAAGTCGACGGCCCGCGAGACCAAGGTGCGCTCGAAACCCGGGGTGCGGTCGCGGCCGGCGCCCACCACCACGTCGGTCGCCTCGCCGGCGAACAGCGTCTCGGCGTCGGCGAGCACCTGCCCGCGCCGCCACCGCTTGACGATCCGGGGATAGCCGGATTCGGTGAGCGAATCGGGCCCGAAGTCGGTGCCCACCAGCACCGTGTCCTCGTCCTCCCAGCCGATGCGGGTCTTGGCCTCGGCAAGCTGGAAACCCCCAGAAGCAGGGGGGACGAATTCGCGGGTGGTCATGTCGAATTCGCGCACCACCACAGCGTCCGAGCCGCCCCGGGACAGCGACACCAGTGCCCGGGTGAGCTCGGGTTCGATCACGTTGGCGCCGGCCCACACCCAGTTGGTGTTGTCGGCGCGGCCCAGCGCGTCGACGTCGAGGATCACGTCCCAGTCCGGGGCGTCGCTGCGGTAGCTGTCCAGCGTGGTGCGCCGCCACAGCCCGCGCGGGTTGGCGGCGTCGCGCCAGAAGTTGTAGAGGAACTCCCCGCGGCGCCGCACGTAGGGCACCCGGGCATCGGTGTCGAGCACCTCCAAGGCCGCGGTGCGCATCGCCTCGAAGTCATCCCCGCCGAATTCATCGACGGTCGGGGCGTTGCGGGCGCGCACCCAGTCCAGCGACCGATCGCCGGTGACGTCTTCCAGCCAGAGATAGGGGTCAGCAGCAGGTTCAGCAGGCATGGGAGCCATTGTGACGTCGGCGGTAGTGTGAGTTGTGCAACACCCGAAAGGAGCAGCACCGATGACCGTTTTCGCACGCCCGGGGTCCGCGGGGGCACTGATGAGTTACGAGTCCCGCTACGGGAACTTCATCGGCGGGCAGTGGGAGGCGCCGGCCTCCGGTGAGTACTTCGAGGACATCACCCCGGTCACCGGTGAGCCGTTCTGCGAGATCCCGCGTTCGACGGCCGCCGATATCGACAAGGCGCTGGACGCCGCGCAGGCGGCGGCGCCGGCCTGGGGCAAGACGTCGCCGGCCGATCGCGCGGCGATCCTCAATAAGATCGCCGACCGCATCGACGAGCACCGCGAAGAGTTGGCGGTGGCCGAGGTGTGGGACAACGGCAAGCCGATCCGGGAGTGCCTGGTCGCCGACATTCCGCTGGCCGCCGATCATTTCCGATACTTCGCGTCGGCGATCCGGGCCCAGGAGGGCGCGCTGAGCCAGATCGACGACGACACCGTCGCCTATCACTTCCAGGAGCCGCTGGGCGTCGTCGGCCAGATCATCCCGTGGAACTTTCCGCTGCTGATGGCGGCCTGGAAGCTGGCGCCGGCGCTGGCCGCCGGTAACGCGGTGGTGCTCAAGCCCGCCGAGCAGACCCCGGCGTCGATCCTGTTCTTGATGACTCTGATCGGTGACCTGCTACCCGACGGAGTCGTCAACGTGGTCAACGGATTCGGGGTGGAGGCCGGCAAGCCCCTGGCGTCCAGTAACCGGATCGCCAAGATCGGCTTCACCGGCGAGACCACCACCGGGCGGCTGATCATGCAGTACGCCAGTCACAACATCATCCCGGTCACCCTGGAGCTGGGCGGCAAGAGTCCCAACATCTTCTTCTCCGACGTGCTGGCGGCCGGCGACGACTTCTGCGACAAGGCTCTGGAAGGCTTCGCGGGCTTTGCCCTCAATCAGGGTGAGGTGTGCACCTGCCCGTCGCGGTCGCTGATCCAGGCCGACATCTACGACGAGTTTTTGGAGCTGGCCGCGATCCGCACCAAGGCGATCCGCCAAGGTGACCCGCTGGATGCGGCCACCATGATCGGCGCGCAGGCCTCCAACGACCAGCTGGAAAAGATCTTGTCCTACATCGAGATCGGCAAGGGGGAGGGCGCCAAGGTCATCACCGGCGGCGAGCGCGCCGAACTCGGCGGCGATCTGTCCGGCGGCTTCTACGTGCAGCCGACGATCTTTGGCGGGCACAACAAGATGCGGATCTTCCAGGAGGAGATCTTCGGCCCGGTGGTCTCGGTGACGTCGTTCAGCGACTACGACGACGCGATCGGCATCGCCAACGACACCCTCTACGGGCTGGCCGCCGGAGTGTGGAGCCGCGACGGCAACACCGCCTACCGGGCCGGCCGCGACATCCAGGCCGGCCGGGTGTGGATCAACTGCTACCACGCCTATCCGGCGCATGCTGCGTTCGGCGGCTACAAGCAGTCCGGCATCGGCCGGGAGAACCACAAGATGGCGCTCGCCCACTACCAGCAGACCAAGAACCTGCTGGTGTCCTACTCCCAGACGGCACAGGGTCTTTTTTGATGGGCATGTTCTGATGGCTGCGCCGGACCGGGTGCTGATCACCGATGCGGCGGCCGAGCTGGTGGCTCGCCTGGTGGCCCGGCACGGCCCGGTGATGTTTCACCAGTCCGGCGGCTGCTGCGACGGCTCGGCGCCGATGTGCTACCCCGACGGCGACTTCATCGTCGGGGATCACGACGTGCTGCTCGGGGTGCTCCGCCCGAACGACCGAGCCGGGGACATTCCGGTGTGGATCTCCGGCCCGCAGTTCGGGGCGTGGAAACACACCCAGCTGATCATCGACGTGGTACCTGGACGCGGCGCCGGGTTCAGCCTGGAGGCGCCGGAGGGCATGCGGTTCCTGTCCCGCAGTCGGGCCTTCACCGACGACGAGAACGCGCTGCTCGACGAAGTCCCGGTGATCACCGGGTCGCTCCCGCACTGAGCGGGGCCGCGGTCGTAAAATCTGCTGGTGTGATTCCGCTGCCGCGCCCCTGGCTGTTGAGCAGCACCATGCTGGTCGGCACCGCCGTCGGCATCCTCATCGGGATCGGGACGACGCTGCTGGTCACCGTCTCCGTGCGCCCGGATGTGGCGATCGCGCTGGTGCTCGGCGTGCCCAGCGTCGCGGGGCTGATGCTGGTGTTCGTCTCCTCGCGCCGCTGGGTAACCGCAGTGGGTGCGTTTCTGCTCGCGCTGGCGGTCGGCTGGTTCGGGGCGCTGGCGGCGATTCAGGCGGTCTCCGGTGTCTGAGACCACCGACACCGGGGCGCTGCCCCTGACCGAGCCGCACTGGCCGCCGAGCTTCGACACCGGCCCGCATCCGACCCCGCTGCCGGCACCGGCCGACGAGCCCGAACCGGAATCGCAGCCCGGGCCGGCCCTGATCTCACCTCCGACGCCGGTCAAGCCCCCCAAGCCCGTTGCCGTCGCCGGCCAATTCCGGTTCCTGAAGTGGTGGCACCTGGCGCTGGTGCTTCTCGCGGTGTGGATCCCCGCGGCCGGGATCGGGCTGGGCCTGTTCTCCTGGTGGTATTCGCTGGCCGACAAGACCCCGGCCGTCTTCGTGGTGGTGCTCTACGCGGCCGGGTGCATCGTCGCCGGGCTGATCGTGGCGATGGTGGGCGAGAAACCGCTGCTGGCCGCGGTGGCGATCGCGTTGATGTCGGCGGTCTTCGCCTCGGCCGTCGCCGCGGCGCCGCTGTACGGCCACTACTTCTGCCAGCACGTGGAGCGCTGCGTCGGGGGAGTCATCCCGTACTGAACGGATTGGCCAGCCGCACCCCCTCGATCACCTGCCCATCGCTGAGATCTTCGGTCCACAAAGTGTCACAACGCAATTCGGCGGCGCTGCGGACGATCATGGCGTCCCAGAAGGACAGTTGGTGCCGAACCGACCACGTGGCCGCGGCGATGACGTCGTCCGCCAGCGGAGAGTGGACTCGCCATCGAGACAGGCTTTTGAGCCGGTCAGCTGCCGACGCCGGGTCGATCGGTTTGATCGCCTTGCGCGTCACGTTGACGTAGAACTCCTGCAAAACCTGCACGCTCAAGGCGCCGCGGCGTTCACGCCAGAGCCGTTCAACCAATGCGCGGGCGGTCTCATGTCGATCACCAGCGGCCGTGTCGTAGGCATAGAGCAGGACATTGGTGTCGACGAACTCCATGGTCAGCGCTGGTGAAGTTCGTCCCGGGACCAGGTGATCGACCCGATCTGAAGGCCGGTACCCCCGCTCATCATTCGTCGCTCGAGATCGGCCACGTCGTCATAGTCCTGCACCTGACCGACAAGTTGCTCGAGTAGCCGCGCGACCAGGCTCGACACGGACATGTCGCGCTGCGCTGCAAACACTTTCGCGCGACGAACCAACTCCGCCGGCATGGTCAACGTGATGTTCTTCGAGGCCATGTGTTTCAGTGTAGCGCCGAAACACGGTCGACATCACTCCAGCGGCAGCGCCACGAACGGCTGGCTGGTCGGCTGCTCGGAGCCCCCGCTCGGTTCGACGGTGAAGGCCAGCGTTGCGGCGCGGCCGAGGTCGCGGATGACCTCCGTGGTCGACGGATGCACGGCCTGCGGACCGATGATGCCCGCGGACCGCGGCTGCTGGTCCTCGATCAGCCACATCTGGTAGACGGTGCCGGCCGCCGGCGGCCCCATGTTGTTCATCACCAGGACGGCGGCGTCCCTGTCGCGTGAGTAGACGACGGTGGCCGTTCCGCCGGTGGGGATCGCGCCGCTGGCCGTACGCACATCGGACGCGGTGAACACCTGCTCGGCCGCCGGCGGCGTCGCCGCGGGCCGCAGCGCCAATCCCGCGCCGAACGCGATCGCCACAACTGCGGCGGCGGCCGCGGCGAATCCGGCTGCCCGCCAGCCGAACCGCGGCCCTGGTCGCACCGCCGCCAGCACCCGATCGCGCAGGCCCGCCGGCGGGTCGAGTGCGGTGCCGGCCGAGATCACCGCCATCGTCTCGCGCACCGCGCCGACCTCATCACGAAACGCGCGGGCCTGATCGGCGGGGGCTGCGGCGAGGCGCCGTTCGATGTCCGCGCGCTCACTGGCCGAAACGGCGTCCAGGGCGTAGGGCGTGGCCAGCGTCGACAGCTCGTCATCGGTCGGAGTCGTCATCGCACCCCCAGGCAATTACGCAAGGCGCGCAATCCATCTCGCATTCGGGACTTGACGGTGGCTAGGTTGGCCGCCAGCCGGGTCGACACTTCGGCATAGGTCAGGCCCGCGTAGTACGCCAGCTCGATGCAGCGGCGCTGGATGTCGGTGAGGGAGTCGAGACACTCGGCCACGCGACGACTTTCTTCACGAAGAATCGCTGATTCGGAGACCACGTCGGCCGGGCGGTCCGTGGTGGCGGCCGCGTACCGCGCTTCGTGCCTGCCGGCCGCTTCCTCGGTACGCACCCGGTCCACGGCGCGCCGGTGCGCGATCGTCAACAGCCACGCCAGCGCCGACCCAGATGCCGGATCGAATTGCGTGGCCTTGCGCCATACGTGCAAGTAGACCTCCTGGGTGGTCTCCTCGCTGTAGCCGGGATCGCGGACCATCCGGGTCACCAGACCGAACACCCGCGGACTGGTGCGGTCGTAGAACTCAGCGAATGCGTCGACGTCGCGGCGGGCGACTTGCCCTAACAGGACGTTCAGGTCGTCGCGCTGCCGGGGCCCGCTCATGGGGTGGTCGGTTTGAGGTAAGTGAGCAGGCTGCAGTCCAGGCTCTCGTCGCCAAGGTAATACGCGCAGCCGCGCAGATACTTCATGTACCTTTCATACACGGCGACGGAGGTGATCTCCAGAGCTTCGTCCAGGTGTGCGGCCAGGGCATCACCCCAGGTCTTGAGGGTCCTGATGTAGTGCGGCCGCAGTGAGAGCACCTCGGGCAGCGCGAATCCCGCCTCCACGCCGCGGATCATGATCATCTCCGTGGTGGGCAGCCGTCCGCCCGGGAAGATCTCGGTGATCATGAACCGGATGAACTTGGCCGTATCGAAGGTCTGCTTCTTTCCGCGGGCGTGAAGGTCATACGGGTGGTAGCCGACGTTGCTCTGAATTGTCATCCGGCCGCCCGGCGGCAGGACCGCAAAGCAGTTCTCGAAGAATGTGCGGTAACGGTCGTAACGGAAGTACGGGATGGCCTCAATCGAGATGATCCGATCGACCGGTAGTCGGAAGTCCTCCCAACCGTGCAATAGCACCTGACGGCTGCGATCGCTGTCGATGTCGTCGAGCAACCGCTGGGCGTAGGCCCGCTGATTCCGCGACAGGGTCAGGCCGATGACGTTGACGTCGTAGCGCTCGACCGCCCGCTTGAGGGCCGACCCCCAGCCGCAGCCGATATCGAGCAGCGTCATGCCGGGGCGTAGATCCAGGGTGTCCAGGTGCAGGTCCAGCTTGGCGATCTGCGCCTGTTCCAAGGTGGTGTCAGGCGCAGCGAAGTAGGCGCTGCTGTAGGTCCGCGTCGGATCCAGGAAGAGGGCGAAAAAGTCGTCAGACAGGTCGTAATGAGCCTGGACCTCTGTGAAGGGAGGCGGCATGCCGGGTCCGGGAATCGGTGTCGGGATCATGCGCTCACCCCGTCTTCCAGCTTCTTCAGCGTGAACTGAACGACATCCGCCTGGCGCCGGCGGAACATCTGCGCGCAGCCGGTCAGGTACTTCATGTAGCGGTCGTAAACCTCCTGCGACTGCGTCGCGATGGCCTCATCGCGGTGTGCCTCCAGCCCCGCGGCCCAGCAGTCCAATGTTCTGGCGTAGTGCGGCTGCAACGATTGCTCTCGGGTCAGGGTGAAGCCGGCTGCGGCGGAACGTTCGCCGACCATCGGGATCGAGGGGAGTCGCCCGCCGGGGAAGATCTCGGTCAGGATGAACTTGATGAACCGGGCCGCCTCGAAAGTGAACGGAATACCCAGCTGTTGGGCCTCGCCGGGTCGCAGGCCGCAGATGGTGTGCAGCAGCATCACTCCGTCGGCGGGCAGCACGGCATGAGCCATCTCGAAGAACGCCCGGTAGCGCTCGTGGCCGAAGTGTTCGAACGCGCCGATGGACACGATCCGGTCGACCGGTTCGTCGAACCCTTCCCAGCCTTCCAGTAACACCCGTCTACTCCGCGAGCTGTCCATCGCATCGAACGTCCGCTGAACGTGGGCGGCCTGGTTATACGAGAGGGTCAAGCCGACCACATTGACGTCGAATCGTTCGATCGCGCGGCACATGGTGGCGCCCCAGCCGCAGCCGATGTCGAGCAGCGTCATGCCTGGCCGCAGGCCCAGCTTGCCCAGGGCCAGATCGATCTTGGCGATCTGCGCCTGCTCCAATGTCATGTCCTCGCGTTCGAAGTAGGCACAGCTGTAGGTCTCGGTTGGGTCCAGGAACAGGCGGAAGAAGTCGTCGGACAAGTCATAGTGAGCCTGGACATCGGCAAAGTGTGGTGCGAGACGCTCGGTCATCGTCATGGGCCTTTCGTATCCCCGTGTCGGTCGCGAAGTGCGGAGCGAATCAGGAACCCCCGAAGCACCCCCATGAGGTATTCGGAGCGTCCGGGCTCGTGGATTGGTCCACGGCGGATGTTTTTTGGCAGGCGTCGCATAACCGCCGGGTGGGGCGGTTGAACCGAGACCGGAGACCGCAGGCTGCACCGGATAGGGTGAATCCGTGACCCACTATGACGTCGTAGTCCTCGGAGCCGGCCCCGGTGGTTATGTCGCGGCCATTCGTGCCGCCCAGTTGGGCCTCAACACCGCCATCGTCGAGCCCAAATACTGGGGTGGCGTCTGTCTCAACGTCGGCTGCATCCCGTCCAAGGCGCTGCTGCGCAACGCGGAGCTGGCGCACATCTTCACCAAGGAAGCCAAAGTCTTCGGGATAACCGGTGAGGCCACCTTCGACTACGGGGCGGCCTTCGACCGCAGCCGCAAGGTCGCCGAGGGCCGGGTGGCCGGGGTGCACTTCTTGATGAAGAAGAACAAGATCACCGAGATCCACGGCTACGGCACCTTCACCGACGCCCACACCCTGTCGGTGGCCCTCAACGAGGGTGGCACCGAATCGGTGACCTTCGACCACGCCATCATCGCCACCGGCTCCAGCACCCGGCTGGTGCCCGGCACCTCGCTGTCGGACAACGTCGTCACCTATGAGCAGCTGATCCTCACCCGGGAACTACCCAAATCGATCGTCATCGCCGGCGCCGGCGCGATCGGCATGGAGTTCGGTTACGTGCTCGCCAACTACGGCGTCGAGGTCACCATCGTCGAGTTCCTGCCGCGGGCGCTGCCCAACGAGGACGCCGAGGTGTCCAAGGAGATCGAGAAGCAGTTCAAGAAACTCGGTGTCACCATCCGCACCGGAACCAAGGTGGAAAGCATCGAAGACGACGGGTCGACGGTCGCCGTCGTCGTCAGCAAGGACGGCAACAGCGAGACGCTGAAGGCCGAGAAAGTGCTGCAGGCCATCGGTTTTGCGCCCAACGTGCAGGGCTACGGGCTGGAGGCGGCCGGTGTTGCGCTCACCGACCGGGGCGCGATCGGCGTCGGTGAGTACATGCAGACCTCGGTGCCGCACATCTACGCGATCGGCGACGTCACCGGTCTGCTGCAGCTCGCCCACGTCGCCGAGGCTCAGGCCGTGGTGGCCGCCGAGACCATCGCCGGTGCGGAGACGATGCCGCTGGGCGACTACCGGATGATGCCGCGGGCCACGTTCTGCCAGCCGCAGGTGGCCAGTTTCGGGCTCACCGAGCAGCAGGCCCGCGACGAGGGCTACGACGTCAAGGTGGCCAAGTTTCCGTTCACCGCCAACGGCAAAGCCCACGGAGCCGGGGATCCCAGCGGGTTCGTCAAGCTGATCGCCGACGCCCGCTACGGCGAACTGCTCGGTGGACACCTGATCGGCCACGACGTCTCCGAGCTGCTGCCCGAGCTGACTCTGGCGCAGAAATGGGACCTGACCGCAGGCGAGTTGGCCCGCAATGTGCACACCCACCCGACCATGTCCGAGGCGCTGCAGGAGTGCTTCCACGGGCTGACCGGTCACATGATCAACTTCTGACGTTCGATCAGCCCTTGACCAGGGTGAACTGGGCGACATAGCTGACATTGCGTTGGAAGAAGTCGGCGCAGCCCAGTAGGTACTTCACATACCGGTCGTAGATCTCCTGGGAGGTCACGGCGATCGCCTGGTCCCGCGCGGCCTGCAGCCGGGTCGCCCAGGTGTCCAGGGTCCGCACGTAGTCCGGTGTCAGGTCGTGGCGCTCGGCCAGCGAAAACCCTGCCGCCGCAGAATATTCGAGGACGTCCTCGTCGCACGGCACCGAGCCGCCGGGGAAAATCTCCTTGGCGATGAAGCGCATGAACCGCAGGTCGGTCATCGTGATCGGGATGCCCATCTCCGGCCAGCGCTTCAGCGGGTGACCCATGATGGTCTGCAGCACCATCCGCCCGTCGTCGGGCATGAGCCGGTGGCACAGCTCGAAGAACGCGGCGTAGCGCTCCTTGGGGAAGGCTTCGAACGCCTCGATGGAAACGATGCGGTCGACGGGTTGGTCGAACTCCTCCCAGCCGCGCAGCAGAATCTGGCGGGAGCGGCCGGTGTCGACGTCGTCCAGCACCTGCTGGCCGAGGCTGCACTGGTTCCTGCTCAGCGTCAGACCCACCACGTTGACGTCGTAGGTTTCGATCGCCCGCCGCATCGCCGAACCCCATCCGCAGCCGACGTCGAGCAGCGTCATCCCGGGGACGAGGTCCAACTTGCCCAGCGCGAGATCGATTTTGGCGATCTGCGCCTCCTGCAGCGACATGTCCTCGCGCTCGAAATAGGCGCAGCTATAGGTCCGGGTAGGGTCCTGGAACAAGCCGAAGAAATCGTTCGAGATGTCGTAGTGGGCTTGCACATCCTCATACGCCACCGGCATCTTCGGTGCACCCGACGTGGTATCGGCCATCTGTCTGAGCTCCTGCCTGCCTGGTGAATCCGGACGCCGCCCAAGCCCGTCAGGCGGCCGCTTTCTCGCAGGTGAACTGGGCGACGTCGGTGTAGCCGACGCGGAACAGCTCGGCGCACCCGGTCAAGTACTTGTGGAACCGCTCGTAGATGGCCTCGGAGGTGATGGCGACGGCCTCGTCCTTGCGGGCTTCCAGATTGTCCGCCCAGGTGTCCAGGGTCCGAACGTAGTGCGGCTGCAGGTGCTGCTCGCGGGTGATGGTGTAGCCGGCGTTGCCGGCGTGGTCGGTGATCTGCGCGGCCAGCGGGAGCCGCCCGCCGGGGTAGATCTCGTCCATGATGAATTTGATGAACCGCACCCGCGACATCGTCAGCGGCAGCTGTTTGGCCTTGATCTCCTCATCGCTGGGAATGATGATGCTGTGCAGCAGCATCACCCCGTCGTCGGGCATCCAGCTGAACGTCTTTTTGAAGTAGTCGTCGTACTTGTTGAAGCCGAAGTGCTCGAACGCGCCGATCGACACGATCCGGTCGACCTGCCCGTCGAACTCCTCCCAGGGCTGTAGCCGCACTTCCATGCGGCGGGTGCTGGTGGAGGTCGCGAACACGTTGTCCTCGATGTGCTGCTTCTGGTTCTCCGAGAGCGTCAGGCCGATGACGTTGACGTCATAGCGCTCGGCGGCCCGCCGGATCGTCGAGCCCCACCCGCAGCCGATGTCGAGCAACGTCATCCCGGGCTGTAGGCCCAGTTTGCCCAGCGACAAATCGACTTTGGCCAGCTGCGCTTCCTGCAGCGTCATATCGTCGCGCTCGAAATAGGCGCAGCTGTAGGTCTGGGATGGGTCCTGCCACAGCTTGAAGAAGTCGTTGGAGATGTCGTAGTGGAACTGCACTTCGCCTTTGTCTGACCCGCGCGTCTGCGCAGCGGATTTAGAGAGCCACTGGGACTCGGCTTTGGATCGTGCGCTTGTTGATTTTGCCACGGCGGGTCCTGTCCGGAAGGAAGCGAAGTCGGGGGACGACGTGCTGGTGGCTCAACACTGCGGTTGACAGTACGCCCCGAAGGGCCGCGGTGCGCCGTGAGTTTTCGGCGCGGCGTGCCCCGGCCGCCCAGTCAGCCTGCTCAGCCTCCGACCAGTACGAAAACTGCGAATCCGGTGAGCATGCCGGTCGCGTTGGCGCAGGCGTTGACCACGTCATTGCCCACCCATCGCCACCCCGACGACGGCTGCGTCGGTGCCCCGCAGTGCAGCCGGTCCTCCACGGTGGCCTGACAGGCCGCGCAGACGAACCGGGCTTGCACACTGGCACCGATCGCGGTGTCCACCAGCGAGCCGACCACGCCGGCGGCCAGCCCGACCGGCAGCATCGTCCACCCGCCGAACACGGCACCGAATGCGCCCACCGCCAGCGCTCCCAGCACGGTGGCGGCCGAGCCCAGCGGTGACACCGCCCCGGAGCTGCCCTTGGGGACCCGGCGGAAGCTCCGCAGCGATAGCGGCTCCCGGTGGGAGAAGCGGCCGATCTCCGACGCCCACGAGTCGGCGATGCCGGCGGCGATCCCGCCGATGGAGACGGCGTACCAGGCCGGATCGCGGGTGAAGGCAAACCCGATCACCGGCACCAGCACCGGAAGGCCGGCGTTGACCGCGACCTGGCTCATGGTGCGCATACCTGCCGACCGGCCGGGCCGGCGATAGGCGGTGAGCAGGCTGGTCAGCGAGAAGAACACCGCGGCCGGGATGATCCACGCCCACCCGCCGAGACCGACGGCGACCCCGGCGATCAGACCGCCGCACAGCGCGCCGGGCAGATCCAGCCAGCGCATCCGGAGCATGAAGGGCACGATGGCGCAGCTGAACACGGCCGCCGCCAACCAGCGCAGGGCGTCGTCGGTCGACAGCTCACGCGCGACGTGCAACAGCAGCGCTACCCACGGCGTGATCAGCAGGTTGTCCGCCGCCGGCCATACCAGCAGCTCGACCGCCGCCGTCGTCACCGCGACGAATACCGAAACCGCTACTGCCAGGAACGAATTCAGTTCGAGACCGGCTAGGCAGAACACCAGCGACACCGCGAAGGCGATCGCCACGAAGGCCACCGAACCCTCCAGGGTGCGCACCCCGCCGCCGGCCTCCACCCGGTGCCGGCCGAAGCGGTCCCCGATCAGCGCCGCACCCGCGTCGGCCAGGCCCAGCACCACCACACCCGCGGCGATCGCCACCCGATCCGGCCAGAACGCCAGCACCGCGACCAGTGCCCCGGCGGCGAACCCGACCAGCCCGTAGTCGCGGGAGCGGGTCCCGTCGAAAACCCCCGGCACCGGAATCATGCCCCGCTCCACGATGACCGCCAACGCCACCGTCGCGACGGCCAGCACGCCCGCCACCACCGCCTGGTGCGAGAGCTGGAAGGCGGCCAGGGCGGCGAACAGCCCGCACAGGGCATGGGGAATCTTGCGGGTGACCAGCGGGCCGGCGCCTCGGCGCACCAGCGCTCGCCCGACGACGATCAGCACGGCTGCGATCAGCAGGATCCCGCCCCCGGCGACGGCCAGGTCGTGGCCAACGGTAGCTGTCACGCAGCGCTACTCGTCGAAGTCCAGCGGCACCCGCAGTGCGCTCAGCGTGGCGGCCAGCGCGTCGTATTGCGATGTCAGCATGACGAATTCGATCAGCCGAGGACGATCCAGGTGCTTCGACAACTCCGCCCAGGTGGCATCCGAAAGGGTGCGGGTCTCCACCAGTTCGTCGATCGCGGTCAGCATGGCGCGCTGACGATCGTCGAGTTCCCCGAAACGGGGACCGCCGGGGCCTTCGAAGATGCGGGCCTGGGTGGCGTCGTCCAGGCCGGCGGCCCGGCCCATCCGCTTGTGGTGCTGCAGTTCGTACTGGCTGTCGCGCAGGTGCCCCACCCGCAGGATCACCATCTCGGTGTCGCGGGTGGACAGCTTGCCGCCGCGCATCAGCACGCCGCCGAACGGCAACCAGGACCACATCAACCGCTTGTGCTGGCCGAGCGTGGTGAACAGATGCGCCCGGGGCACGCGCTGGCGGGCCGCGACGACTTTGCAGACCAGCCAGTTGGCGAGACCGAGGTCGCGCAGGCCGGGGGCTTGGGGGATACGAGCTGTCACCGCTGTTGCTTTACCAGATACGGCGACACCGTGCTGCGGTGTTCGTTGAGATCGAGGTCGCGGCCCAGCGCCGGGAACGCCCGCTGGGGACAGTTGTCGCGTTCGCAGACCCGGCAACCCGCACCGATCGGGGTGGCCGGCACGTCCTGGCCACCGTGCAGGTCGAGCCCCTCGGAGTAGACCAGCCGGTGGGCGTGCCGCAGTTCGCAGCCCAGCCCGATGGCGAACATCTTGTCCGGCTGGCCCCACCGCGCGGCGCGGCGTTCGACGGTGCGCGCCACCCACAGGTATTTGCGGCCATCGGGCATCTCGGCGATCTGCACGCCGATCTTGCCCGGGTTGCCGAACGTCTCGTAGACGTTCCACAGCGGGCAGGTGCCGCCGCTGGAGGAGAAGTGAAAGCCGGTGGCCGACTGACGTTTTGACATGTTTCCCGCGCGATCGACGCGGACGAAGGAGAACGGCACGCCGCGCATCGACGGCCGCTGCAGGGTGGAAAGGCGGTGGGCGATGGTCTCGTAGCTGACCCGGTAGAACGCCGACAGTCGCTCGATGTCGTAGCGGAACGTCTCGGCACTGTCGTGGAACTGCCCGTAGGGCAACACGATCGCCGCGGCGAAGTAATTGGCCAGCCCCAGCCTGGCCAGAGTCCGCGAGTCCTTCGAGGTGAACTTGCCCTCGTCGACCATCGCCGAGATCTGGTCGTCGAATTCCAGGTAGGCCAGCTCCGCGGCCATCTTGAAAACCCGCTGGCCCCAGGACAGGTGGGTGGAGATGTCCAGGGTCTTGGTCGTCGCGTCGTAGCGGTGCAGCACCGTGTCGCCCAGATCGATCCGGCGGTTGATGTGCACGCCGTGTACCTCGGTGAGCCGGTTGGCCAACTCGACGGCCAGCTCGCCCTGGTGCCGGCGCATCCGGGTGGCCAGCTGCTCGGCGGCGGTGTCGAGTTCGTGTAGGTAGTTCTGTCGCTGATAGAAGTAGTCGCGGACCTCTTCGTGCGGCATGGTGATTGCGCCGGTGCCGCTGCCGTCGGTGTAGCGCTCTTCGGTGGCCGCGGCGAGTTGGGCGGTGGTGATCCGGTAGCGGCGGTGCAGGTTGACCATCGCGCGGGCCAATTTGGGGTGGGCGCTGACCAATTCGGCCACCTCGGTCAGTGCGACGTCGATGTCCAGGTCGCGGTCCATCGTGACCTCGCGCAACTCGGCGACCAGCCGGGTGTCGTCCTGGGAGGCGAAGAAGGTGGCGTCGACCCCGAAGACCTCGGTGATGCGCAGCAGCACGGCCACCGTCAGCGGCCGGACGTCGTGCTCGATCTGGTTGAGGTAACTCGGTGAGATCTCCAACATCTGCGCCAGTGCGGCCTGACTGAACCCGCGCTCGCTGCGCAGCTGGCGCACCCGGGAACCGACGTAGGTCTTGGCCACTTCACCGACCCTACCTGTTGCGAAGGCGGCATTCGCATCATTGGCATGGCATGATCACTCAGGGAAAACGACGGGGAGCTTCGATGCAGCCGACAGATGAGCCGACCGGTCTGGCGAAGGTGTTGATGCCGGTGCCCGACCCCCACCCGGACGTTTTCGACCGGCAGTGGCCGCTGCGGGTCGCCGACGTCGACCGGCGCGGCCGGCTGCGGATGGACGCGGCTGCCCGCCACATCCAGGACATCGGCCAGGACCAGCTCCGGGAGATGGGGTACGAGGCCACTCACCCGCTCTGGATCGTTCGGCGCACCATGATGGACCTGATCGCACCCGTCGAGTTCCAGGACGTGCTGCGGGTGCGGCGCTGGTGCTCGGGCACCTCCAACCGCTGGTGCGAGATGCGGGTCCGCATCGACGGTAAGCGCAGCGGCGGCCTCATCGAATCCGAGGCGTTCTGGATCAACATCAACCGCGAGACCCAGGGCCCGGCGCGCATCTCCGAAGATTTCCTGGCTGGGCTCAAACGCACCACCGGTGTCGACCGGCTGCGCTGGAAGGCCTACTTGAAATCCGGTGGCCGCGAGGACGCGGCCGAGATCCACGAGTACCCGATCCGGTTCACCGACATCGACATCTTCGATCACATGAACAACTCGGTGTACTGGACTGTCGTCGAGGACTACCTGTCGAGCTACCCGGAGCTGCTCGCGGCGCCGCTGCGGGTCACCCTGGAGCATGAAGCCGCCGTCGCGCTCGGCGACAAACTAGAGATTGTCTCGCACATCCACCCGGCCGGATCGACCGATCGGTTCGGGCCCGAACTGGCCGATCGCGCTGTTAGAACGCTCACATACCTGGTGGGCGAAGAGGTCAAAGCGCTCGCCGCGATCTTCCCGCTGTAACACGTTCTAGTCAGTACGGGCGTACTGCTAAAACCCGCGTTGAGCTGTGTAGATAAGTTACCGACCGGTAGCTTTTGCGGCACGGACCACAAGAGGGCCTCCGCATGATTCTTCGCAAACTTCGCATAACGGTCGTACTGTTTTGCCAAACTTGGCAACAAAAACCAGTGGACCTGGGCTGATGTGGTGTGTCAAGGTCGCATTAACACACCAGTGAATCCGTCGGGGTGTTGGCAAGTCCGAGAAGCGCCCGGCGGTCGCGACCATGAAGGAGCAGCCATGTCGACCGTCGGCACGCCGAAGAGCCCCGAGCAGATCCAGCACGACTGGGACCACAACCCGCGCTGGAAGGGCGTCACCCGCACCTACTCGGCCGAGGACGTCGTCGCGCTGCAGGGCCACGTCGTCGAGGAGCACACCCTGGCCCGCCGCGGCGCCGAGGTGCTCTGGGAGCAGCTGCACGACCTGGACTACATCAACGCCCTGGGCGCACTGACCGGCAACATGGCCGTCCAGCAGGTCCGGGCCGGCCTGAAGGCCATCTACCTGTCCGGCTGGCAGGTCGCCGGTGACGCGAACCTGTCCGGACACACCTACCCCGACCAGAGCCTCTACCCGGCCAACTCGGTGCCGCAGGTCGTGCGCCGGATCAACAACGCGCTGCTGCGCGCCGACGAGATCGCCAAGGTCGAGGGTGACACCTCGGTGGAGAACTGGCTGGCCCCGATCGTGGCCGACGGTGAAGCCGGCTTCGGTGGCGCGCTCAACGTCTACGAGCTGCAGAAGGCGATGATCGCCGCCGGCGTCGCAGGTTCGCACTGGGAGGACCAGCTGGCCTCGGAGAAGAAGTGCGGCCACCTGGGCGGCAAGGTGCTGATCCCCACCCAGCAGCACATCCGCACGCTGACCTCCGCCCGTCTGGCCGCCGACGTGGCCGGCGTGCCGACCGTGGTGATCGCCCGCACTGACGCCGAGGCGGCCACCCTGATCACCTCGGATGTCGACGAGCGCGACCAGCCGTTCATCACCGGTGACCGCACCGCCGAGGGCTTCTACCGGGTCAAGAACGGCTTGGAGCCGTGCATCGCCCGCGCCAAGGCCTACGCTCCCTACGCCGACCTCATCTGGATGGAGACCGGCACGCCGGACCTGGAGCTGGCCCGCAAGTTCGCCGAGGGCGTCAAGGCCGAGTTCCCCGACCAGATGCTGGCTTACAACTGCTCGCCGTCGTTCAACTGGAAGCAGCACCTGGATGACGCGACCATCGCCAAGTTCCAGAACGAGCTGGGCGCGATGGGCTTCAAGTTCCAGTTCATCACGCTGGCCGGCTTCCACGCCCTGAACTACTCGATGTTCGACCTGGCGCACGGCTACGCCCGCAACCAGATGAGCGCCTACGTCGAGCTGCAGGAGCGCGAGTTCGCCGCCGAGGAGCGGGGTTACACCGCGACCAAGCACCAGCGCGAGGTCGGTGCCGGCTACTTCGACCGGATCGCCACCACCGTCGACCCGACGTCGTCGACGACCGCGCTGGCCGGCTCGACCGAAGAGGGCCAGTTCCACTGAGTCACTGACTTTCCGCCGAGCAGTCGCGAAAGCCCCGTCCTGTAGAGCTTTTTAGGGGCTTTCGTGTCTGCTCGCCGGTGAATGGCTTCCGCGGTGCTTGTCGGATTGTGCCGCGGGGGAGTTGACAGCGCAGGCCCCGCCCAGCCAGCCTGGGCGGGGCCTGTTGCTGCCGTGAGACTGACCAGGAAATTGCCGCCGTGAGACTGACCAGGAAATTGCCGCCGAGACTGACCAGGAAATTGCCGCCGAGACTGACCAGGAAATTGCCGCCAGGCTGAAAGGAATGAAGTGTCGATCCAACGAGTAGGTGTCATCGGAGCCGGGCAGATGGGCGCCGGAATCGCCGAGGTGTCCGCGCGCGCCGGCGTGCAGGTGAAGGTCTTCGAGACCACCGACGCCCTGGTCACCGCGGGACGCAACCGGATCGTCAAGTCGCTGGAGCGCGGAGTGAGCGCCGGCAAGATCACCGAACGCGAGCGCGACGACGCCGTGGCAAACCTGACCTTTACCACCGACCTGGGCGAGCTGGCCGACCGGCAGCTGGTCATCGAGGCCGTCATCGAAGACGACGCCGTCAAGGCCAAGATCTTCGCCGAACTGGACCGGGTGATCACCGACCCCGACGCGGTGCTCGCCTCGAACACCTCGTCGATCCCGATCATGAAGATCGCCGCCGCCACCGCCAACCCGCAGCGGGTGCTGGGTCTGCACTTCTTCAATCCGGTGCCGGTGTTGCCGCTGGTCGAGCTGGTCAGCACGCTGGTCACCGACGAAGCCGCCGCCGCGCGCACCGAGGAGTTCGCCAGCGCGGTGCTGGGCAAGCAGGTGGTGCGCTGCTCGGACCGCTCCGGTTTCGTGGTCAACGCCCTGCTGGTGCCCTACCTGCTGTCGGCGGTGCGCATGCTGGAGTCGGGGTTCGCCACCGTCGAGGACATCGACCGGGCGATCGTCGCCGGGCTCTCGCATCCGATGGGCCCGCTGCGGCTGTCCGACCTCGTCGGCTTGGACACGCTCAAGCTGATCGCCGACAAGATGTACGAGGAGTTCAAGGAGCCGCTCTACGCCGCGCCGCCGCTGCTGCTGCGCATGGTCGAGGCCGGCCAGCTCGGCAAGAAGTCCGGACGGGGCTTCTACACCTACTGAGCTTGCGCCGCCCGCCGCCAGGGCAGCATCGGCGACGGGTGCGGGCCGGCGTTGAACTTCTCCAGCGACCCGCCCACCTCGACGATGCCGCACAACGCGTTCCAGCTCAGCATCGTCAGGTAGTCGATCAGGTCATCGGCGCTCATCCGCGGGTCCAGCAGCCACGAGTGGGTGGCCAGCTGCACCCCGCCGACGATCATGTACGCCCACGGCTCGATCCCCTGGGTGTCCATGCCGACCGCGTTCATCCGGCGGCGCAGCATCACCGCGAGCATCCGGGCGATGATGCGCTCGGAGTCGGCGATCACCTTGCTCTTGGACGCCGAGCTGTTGGCCATCACGAACCGGTACGGCTCGGGCTCGTTGGCCACCGTCTGCACGTACACCCGGATGATCTCGCGGACCAGGTCGAAGCCGTCCAGGTTCGCCGACAGCGCAGCCGCCATATTGGGGATCAGCGTGGTCTGGGCGAAGCGCATCATCACCGCGGTGGTCAGGTCGTTCTTGTCGACGAAGTAGCGGTACAGCACCGTCTTGGATACGCCGATCTCGGCGGCGATCTCGTCCATGCTCACGTAGCGTCCGCGGCGCCGGATCGCCTCGATCGTCCCGTCGATCAGGTCATTTCGGCGGTCGACCTTGTGTTGGTGCCAGCGCCGCTTGCGACCATCGGTCTTGGCGACCCCGGCTCGAAGCTGCTCTGCCACTATCACGGGTTCCCATTCACTAGACGTATAGATAATACGGCCTGGTCCAGCAAACTCTGTGGTCCGGTAACAGTTACCGGTGACTTATCGACGAGGAGAGGCGAAGCGCCCGCGATGGCGGATGATGGTGTGGTGGTGCATCGAGAAAACCGCCCGGCGTGGCCGGGTGCGGCGCGGACCGTGCAGTCGCTGGCGGAGTCGTTCGCCGACGCCGATCCGGCCGCCGATGCCGTCCGGCTGCGCGATCTGCGCCGGATGAAGGTCGTCGCACTGAGCTTCCTGCTCGGTGCGACCGTCGTCTTCCTACTGTGCCGGTGGGTCGCGGCCCACGGCGTGGAAGGCGCAGCCCCGACCTGGGTGGGTTACGTCGGTGCCGCCGCCGAGGCCGGCATGGTCGGCGCCCTGGCGGACTGGTTCGCGGTCACCGCGCTGTTCAAGCACCCGCTGGGCATCCCGATCCCGCACACCGCGATCATCAAACGCAAGAAGGACCAGCTCGGCGAGGGCCTGGGCACGTTCGTGCGGGAGAACTTCCTGTCGCCGCCGGTGGTGGAGACCAAGCTGCGCGACGCGCAGATCGCCGGACGGCTGGGCAAGTGGCTCTCCGATCAGGACCATGCCGAGCGGGTGGCCGCCGAGACCGCGACCGTGCTGCGGGTGTTGATCGAGATGCTGCGCGACGACGATGTGCAGGACGTGATCGATCGGATGATCGTGCAGCGCGTCGCCGAGCCGCACTGGGGACCGCCGGTCGGCCGGGTGTTGGGCACCCTGCTGGCCGAGAACCGGCAGGAGGCGCTGATCCAGTTGCTGGCCGACCGGGCGTTCCAGTGGTCGCTGAATGCCGGTGAAGTCATTCAGCGGGTGGTGGAGCGGGATTCGCCGACCTGGTCGCCGCGGTTCGTCGACCACCTGGTCGGCGACCGGATCCACCGCGAGCTGATGGACTTCACCGACAAGGTGCGCCGCAACCCCGATCACGAGTTGCGGCGCAGCGCGACCCGGTTCCTGTTCGAGTTCGCCGACGACCTGCAGAACGACCCGGCGACCATCGCCAAAGCCGATGCGGTCAAGGAGCAGCTGATGGCCCGCGAGGAGGTCGCCCACGCCGCGGCGACGGCCTGGCGGACGCTGAAGCGGTTGGTGCTCGAAGGTGTTGACGACCCCTCGGGGGCGCTGCGCACACGGGTGGCCGCAACCGTCGTCCAGATCGGTGAGTCGTTGCGCGACAAGGCCGACCTGCGCGACAAGGTGGACAACTGGATCGTGCGCGGCGCACAGCATCTGGTGGCCCATTACGGGGTGGAGATCACCGCGATCATCACCGAGACCATCGAGCGCTGGGACGCCGCGGAGGCGAGCCGGCGAATCGAATTGCATGTCGGACGCGATCTGCAGTTCATCCGGATCAATGGCACCGTGGTGGGTGCGCTTGCCGGGCTGGTGATCTACGCCATAGCTCAACTTATGTTCTGACCTGCGCTAGCAAGTGCTTGCAAAAGTTAGCACTGGGTCGTATCGTGGATTTCGTCAGCAGTCGTAAGTCCACGAAAGGGGCCACCGGTGTCGCAGGACGACAAGCTCACCGCAGCGGTCTCCACGGCTGCGGCGGACATCGGCAGCTTCATCCGGGCGCAGCGCGAAGCCGCACAGGTTTCCATGCGGCAGCTGGCCGACAAGGCCGGCGTCAGCAATCCGTACCTCAGCCAGATCGAGCGCGGATTGCGCAAGCCCTCCGCTGACGTCCTCAATCAGATCGCCAAGGCCCTGCGGGTCTCCGCCGAGGTGCTTTATGTGCGTGCGGGAATCCTGGAGCCCAGCGAGAAGAGCGAGGTCCGCGACGCCGTCATTGCCGATGCGGCGATCACGGAACGACAGAAGCAGGTTCTGCTCGACATCTACACCTCCTTCGTCCAGCAGAACGAAGCCGACGGTGAGGAGACGACACCTGCCTGATCCTCATTCGTCCTCAACCACACAAGAAGAAACCAACCTGAAAGGAATCCCTGACATGGCCGAGAACCCCAGCATCGAAGAACTGAAGGCCCCGCTGCTCGCCGCGATCGGCGCTGCCGACCTGGCCCTGGCCACCATGACCGACCTCGTCGCCAACCTGCGCGAGCGCGCCGGTGAGGCCCGCGAGGACGCCAGCAGCCGGGTCGAGGAGAGCCGTGCGCGCCTGAACAAGCTGCAGGAGGAGCTGCCCGAGCAGTTCGCCGAGCTTCGGGAGCGTTTCACCGCTGACGAGCTGCGCAAGGCCGCCGAGGGCTACGTGGAGGCCGCCAGCGGCCGCTACAGCGACCTGGTCGCCCGTGGCGAGGCTGCCCTGGAGCGGCTGCGCAACCAGTCCGGTCTCGATGACGCCTCGACGCAGGTGGAGGGTTACGTCGACCAGGCCGTCGAGCTGACCCAGGAGGTGCTGGGCAACGTCGCGTCGCAGACCCGCGAGGTCGGCGAGCGCGCCGCCAAGCTGGTCGGCATCGAGCTGCCCAAGAAGGAGCAGGCCAAGAAGGCTGCTCCGGCTGGTGGGGCCGCCAAGAAGGCTCCGGCGCCCGCCGCGGCCAAGAAGACCCCGGCCAAGAAGGCGGCTGCCAAGCCCGCCGCCAAGAAGGCTCCGGCCAAGAAGGTCACCCAGAAGTAACCGCAGTTCGACGCCCGGGACGGTACCCGCTTAGGCTTGCAGCGTGTTCGCTATGAGCCTGGTGGGTATCGTCCTCGGCGTTTTGCAGCTCGCCGTCTTCGCGACGTCGGTGTATGCGTTCGTCCACGCTGCGATGCAGCGGTCCGACGCATACACCGCTGCCGACAAGTTGTCCAAGCCGGTTTGGCTGGTGATCCTCGGCGTGGGCGGGCTGCTGGCCCTGGTGCTGCAGGTGATGGGGATGGCGATCGCCGCCTGTGCCGCCGGGGTTTACCTGGTCGACGTGCGGCCCAGACTGCTCGAGGTTCAGGGCAAGTCCCATTAGCCGCATGGTCGGTTCTGTCGGGGCGGCCGCAGTGCTGACGGCGGCCCTGTTCACGGCCGCCGCGCCGGCCGCAGCCGAGGCCGGGCTCTCGCGTCTCGTCGACTACACCGAGTGGGTCAGCTACGGCGACCTGTCCAGCCTGCGGGTGTATCCGAGCCTGGCCGGCCGGGCCGCGGCCGCCCGGTTGGATGCCGCCGCCGAGGGTGAGCAGGCCTGGCGAGAAGTGCTCGCCGCTGCTCCGGAAGCAGACGCCCCGGGCATGAAAGACCAGTTTCTGTGCCACTGGAACTATGCCGAGTTCGCCCGGCCCGGCAAGACCAGCTGGAACCTGGAACCGTGGCGGCCCGTCGTCGACGGTGTGACGATGCTGGAATCCGGATGTAATCCCGGTGCCGCCGAGGAGGCCTTCTGATGCCCGGATGGGACCGCGACCAGGTGGCCAAACTGGTCGACCACACCCTGCTCAAACCCGAAGCGACCACTGAGCAGGTCGTCGCCGTCGTCGCCGAAGCAGCCGAACTCGGCGTCGCCGCCGTGTGCGTGTCACCGTCGGTGGTGGCCGTCGCCGCGGCGGCCAACCCGGCCGGGGTCCGGATCGCAGCAGTCGCGGGCTTTCCGTCCGGCAAACACCTGCCGGTGGTCAAAGCGCAGGAGGCGGCGCTGGCGGTGGCGGCCGGGGCCGCCGAAATCGACATGGTCATCGACGTCGGCGCCGCACTGGCCGGTGATTTCGCCGCGGTGGGCGCCGACATCGGCACCGTGCGCGCCGCCGCCCCCGACGCCGTGCTCAAGGTGATCCTGGAATCCGCCGCGCTGCTGGACTCGGGCGGCGACGCGACCCTGGTCGCGGCCTGTCGCGCCGCCGAAGACGCCGGCGCGGATTTCGTCAAGACCTCCACCGGATTTCACCCCTCCGGCGGCGCGTCGGTGCGCGCGGTGACGCTGATGGCCGACACCGTCGGCGACCGGCTGGGCATCAAGGCCAGCGGCGGTATCCGCACTGCCGACGATGCGCTGGCGATGCTCGAAGCCGGGGCGACCCGACTGGGACTGTCGGGCACCCGCGCGGTGCTCGACGGGCTGGGCTAGCGCTTACAGTCTCGCGAAGCACTGACTCGACGACGACGCCGGGATGGTGGCGTTCTGCGTCGAAAACTTCACCACCACACCGGAATCGGTGACCTGCGAGCTGTCGATGTGGATCCCCAGCGGAAGGTCGCCGGTCACTTTGCCGGTGAGGTCATCGAGGTTGCGCTGCACGGTCTCGGTGTCCAAGTCCTTGCCCAGCGCCTCCAGATCCACCACCTCCAGATGCAGCCCGTTGTCGACGATCTGCGGCTTGACGGTGGCGCGGTTGAGCAGGCCTTTGAGCTCGACGGTGCCGGCGCCGGGGTCGGTGGTGACCTTGCCGGTGACAATGCTGCCGATCACCGGGACCACATCCTGAATCGACTGCTTGATGCCGTCGGTAGGCCAGGTGATGGTGCCGTCCAGCGACCCGATGGTGCCTTTGGAGTCAGCGGTCTTCTCTACGTGGATGTCGCGGATGTCCAGGTCGAGCTGCATGCCCTTGGCCTTGCGGATCTGGTTGCCGGCGGTCTGCACCGAGATGTGCGGGTAGTCGCCCCGCAGGTACTGAGCCAGCACCGGTGGATCGGAGGCGAACGACACCGTGGCGCTGTCTTCCGCCTCGCATTGGACCGCGTCGGCGACCAGGCTCTTGGCCCGGTGCGTGGCATAGAGCTGTCCGCCGAACAACGCGACCACCGCCAGTACCAGCAGCACTGTCAGTGCCAGCAGCACCGCCGGCAGGCCGGTGAACCGATGCGAGGGCTGCGCTGATCCGAGTGTGCTCATCACTGCAGGTTACAGGTGGGCGAAACAGGGGTCGTCGGACTTGGGGATCGCGGCGTTGCGGGTCGAAAACCGCGCCACCACACCGCTATCGGTGACCTGGATGCTGTCGGCGTGCACGCCGAGCGGGTAACGCTTGGTCAGCTCCTTGGCGAATCGGTCCAGCTCCGGCTGAATCGATTCGCGCGGCAGGGTCAGTGCACCCAGGCCGGTGAGTTTCTGCACCTGCAGTGAGAGTCCGCCGTCGACCACCTCCGGCTTGACCACCACGCTGGCCAGGCCGAACGCGCCCTTGAGTTCGACGGTGCCGTCCTTGGCATTGGTCTTCAAATCCGAGACCAGGTTGCCCAGGATCGGCACCATCGACTGGACGGTCTCCTTGATCCCGGCCGACGGCCAGGTCAGGGTGGCGTCCAGGGCGCCGATGGTGCCCTTGGAGTCTCCGGTGCCGTGCAGATCGACGTCGAAGATGTTGAGGTCGGCCGTCATCTGCTGGGCGTCTTTGACCTGGTTGCCCGCGGTGTGGATGGAGATGTTGGTGTAGTTGCCGGTGACGTGCTGCCACAGGAACGGCGGCGTCACCCCGAACGACACCTTGGCCTTGTCGTGGACCACGCACTCGGTGGCCGCGGCCACCTTATTGTCGGCGATCCGGCGGGCGATCAGCTCGGCGCCGATCAAGCCGGCCAGCGCCAGCGCGATCACCGTGACAATGATCAGCACCAGCGCCAATGGGTCCCGCAGTATGCTGGCCGGCCGTTGCCGGGTGGCGGCGGTGTCGATGACGGTGGTGGGCGCCTCGCCGGCCGGTTCCGGTGCCGGTGGCGGCGCGGCCGGGGGAGGCGGGGCGGACGGTGGGGGCGCAAAGGCCCCGGGCGCGCTGGGAATCCGGGTGGTCGGCTCGTCGCGGTGCGGATCGCCGACCGGCATCTGTCGGGTCGGCGATGCCGACGGCTCGGGTCGAGGCGGAGCTATGCCCTCGGTGGGCTGATCGGGCTCGCCGGCGGGGCGCGCCCAAGGTGACTGGTCGCCGTGGGGAGGTCCGGGCGGATTGCTCACCCGCGCGATTCTGCCTTACCGACCTGAACAAAGTCCGCACGGTTGCTCAACACGGCCAGCGTCTGGCGGGCGGTGGCGACCGCCTCGAGGTCGATGTCGCAGACCAGCAGCGCCGGTTCCGGGCCGGCCGATGCCACCGGCTCGCCCCACGGCGAGGCGATCAGGCTGTGGCCCACCCCGGTCGGTGCGCCGGAAGAGTTCGCGGGCCCACCGTCGGCCTGCCCGGCGGCGACGACATAGCTTGTCGAGTCCAGCGCCCGCGCGCAGGCCAGCAGTTTCCACTGCCGCAACTTGCCCGGCCCGGCGCCCCACGAGGCGCAGACCGCGATCAGCTGAGCGCCGCGGTCGGCCAGCTCGGTGTACAGCGCCGGGAACCGGATGTCATAGCAGGTGGACAGCCCCACCCCGACGCCGTCGACATCGATCACCACCGGATCGAAACCCGGTGCCACCGTGCGTGATTCGGTGAAACCGAACGCGTCGTAGAGGTGCACCTTGTGATAGTGCGCGTCGGTTGCCGGTCCGGTGGCCAGCAGAGTGTTTCGAACGCGCCCGTCGTCGGCCGGGGTGAACATGCCCGCGATGACGGTGATCCCGGCGCGGTCGGCGATCTCGCGCACCCGGGTGGCCCACGGCCCGTCGAGCGGTTCGGCGACCGGGCCCAGCGGCACCCCGAACCGGCACATGGTGGCCTCGGGGAACACCACCAGGCGGGCGTCCTGCGCAGCGGCGCGCTCGGTGTAATCGGCCACCAGGTCCAGGTTGGCGGCCGGGTCGGCGCCGCTAAGGACCTGCGCACACGCAATCCGCATGAGTTCAGCCTAATCCGGCGCCGGTTAACCGCCTCGCTGCAGCCACATCGAGGTGAACCGTTGCTCGGCGGTCATCAGCTCGGTCAGCTGGGTGCCGATGAAGTTCTCGATCTTGCCGCCCACCAGCGGTATGTCGACCTGCACCGTGGCGGTCAGCCGCAGCGCACAACCGCCGGCCGCCGGTTCCAGCACCGCATCGCCGGACAGCTTCGCCGGTGCGCCGACGATCTTGCCGGTGACGTCGGCCTCAGCCCGCCCGTCGCGGACCGGGCTCCACTTCTCGTGGCGCGCCACCTCCAGGTCACCGGGATGGAACTGGGCGGCCAGCGCCGGCAGCTTGCCGCGGTGAATGCCCTGAGTGGTGACGACGTCGACACTGCCGTCGGCACCGACGGTCATCGAGTCCAGGGTCACGGTGTCGGCGCCCGAATCGGCCAGCCGGGCCAGCCAGTACTGCTCGTCGGCGAATGCGGCGTACACCTGTTCGACGCTTGCCGGATAGTGCTCGGACAGCGTGAATGTACGCGGCATAGCTGGCCAGGCTACCGTTACCGGCCGTGGCGGGTTCCCAGTTCGCGGGCGCGCGTGTCGCCGAAGCGGTGCCGCTCGCACCGTTGACCACGCTGCGGGTCGGGCCGGTCGCGCAACGGGTCATCACCTGCGTCGACACCGAGCAGGTCGTGGCCACCCTGGGCGAACTCGACCGGGACGGGGTCCGCCCGTTGGTGCTGGCCGGTGGCTCCAACGTGGTGATCGCCGACGACCTGGCCGACCTGACCGTCGTGCTGCTGGCAGCAGAGCGCATCGAGATCGACGGCAACCTGCTGCGGGCCCAGGCCGGCGCGGTCTGGGACGACGTGGTCGCCCGCGCGGTCGCTGCGGGGCTGGGCGGGCTGGAGTGCCTGTCGGGGATTCCCGGCTCGGCCGGCGCGACCCCGGTACAGAACGTCGGGGCTTACGGCGCGGAGGTCGCCGACACGCTGACCCGAGTGCGGCTGTTGGACCGTCGCACCGGCACCGTGCGCTGGACCCCGGGTGCGGAGTTGGGCTTCGGCTATCGCACCAGCGTGCTCAAGCACTCGGATGCGGCGGTGGTGTTGGAGGTGGAATTCGCCCTGGACGCCGCCGGGCGCAGCGCGCCGCTGCGCTACGGCGAGCTGGCCACCGCGTTACAGGCCGCCGACGGCGACCGCGCCGACCCGGCAACCGTGCGTGCCGCGGTGCTGCGGCTGCGGGCGGCCAAGGGCATGGTGCTCGACGGGAGCGATCACGACACCTGGAGTGTGGGCTCGTTTTTCACCAATCCGGTGGTGCCACAAGATATTTACCAGAATATTGCGGATCGGGAGGGCGGTCCGGTCCCGCACTGGGATACCGCCGGCGGCGTGAAGCTGGCGGCCGGCTGGCTGGTGGAGCGGTCCGGCTTCGGCAAGGGTTATCCGGCCGATCGAGACGCCCGCTGCCGGTTATCGACCAAGCATGCGCTGGCGTTGACCAACCGGGGCGGCGCCAGCACCGCCGATGTGCTGGCCCTGGCGCGCACCGTGCGCGACGGGGTGCACGCGGCGTTCGGCATCACTTTGCACCCCGAGCCGGTGCTGGTCGGCTGCGCCCTGTAGCGCACCCGCGTAACCGGCATCACAGGTGGTCAGGCGGCCTGGCCGGTATCTTGGAATGCCGTGAACCTGAACCGGCGGAGGGCTCTGGCCGCGCTGGCGGCCGGGGCGCTGGCGCCGCAGGCGCTGGCCGGCTGTCTCAGCCGCGCCGGCACCAGTGCTGAGCAGGCATCGCCGGCCGCGCCCGCCCTGGACTTCCAGCCCCCGGCCGGCCAAACCGATGTGCTGCCCACCGCCGAAATCGGTGTGACGGTTTCCGACGGCTGGTTCCAGCGGGTGGCGCTGACCAGCCCGTCCGGCAAGGTGCTCAGCGGGACGTTCAACCGGGACCGCACCCGCTACACCGTCACCGAGCCGCTGGGCTACGACGCCGTCTACACCTGGAGCGGGTCGGTGGTGGGCCACGACGGCAACGCCGTCCCGGTCGCCGGCACCGTCACCACGGTGACGCCCAGCACCGTCATCGACGGTGGTTTTCAACTGGCCGATGGGCAGACGGTCGGTGTCGCCGCGCCGGTGATCCTGCAGTTCGACGCCCCGATCGCCGACAAGGCGGCCGTCGAGCGGGCCCTGACCGTCACCACCGAACCGCATGTGGAGGGCAGTTGGGCGTGGCTGCCCGACGAGGTGCAGGGCGCCCGGGTGCACTGGCGCAGCCGCGACTACTTCCCGGCCGGAACCACCGTCAGCATCGACGCCAAGCTGTACGGGCTGGCCTTCGGTGACGGCGCCTACGGAGCCCAGGACATGTCGCTGCAGTTCTCGATCGGGCGGCGCCAGGTGGTGAAGGCCGAGGTCTCCTCGCACCGCATCCAGGTGGTGCGCGACGAAGGCGTGATCATGGACTTTCCGTGCAGCTACGGCCAGGCCGACAAGGCGCGCAACATCACCCGCAACGGCGTCCACGTGGTCAGCGAGAAATACGCCGACTTCTACATGTCCAACCCGGCGGCGGGCTACAGCAACATCCACGAGCGCTGGGCGGTGCGCATCTCCAACAACGGCGAGTTCATCCACGCCAACCCGGCCAGCTCCGGCGCCCAGGGCAACACCAACGTCACCAACGGCTGCATCAACTTGTCCACCGACGACGCCGAGCAGTACTTCCACAGCGCGATCTACGGCGACCCGGTCGAGGTCACCGGCAGCTCGATCGAGCTGTCCTACGCCGACGGCGACATCTGGGACTGGGCGGTGGACTGGGACACCTGGCGGTCGATGTCGGCGCTGCAGGCGGATTCGTCGGGTCCCCCGTCACCGCGGACCTCGCTGCCCAGCACCGCGCCGGCCACCCCGACCGACGCACCGACCCTGTCGGGCACTCCCGAGACGCCGTCGCCGACCCCTAGTCGACCCGGCGGTTAGCGAGGCTCGACGAAGGAGAGACGAAGCTGGACCGCCGCATCAAACCCGGCGGTTAGCCCGCGTCGCAGAGGCCTGGTCGCGGGGGCGGATCACGATCTGGTCGAGGTCGACGTGCGGGGGCCGGGAGGCCACGAAGCCGATCACCTCGGCGATGTCGGTCGCGGTCAGCGGAGTCAGTCCGGCATAGACCGCGTCGGAGCGCTCGCGGTCACCGTCGAAGCGCACCAGTGAGAACTCGGTGTCCACCATGCCGGGGGCGATCTCGGTGAGCCGCACCGGTTTTCCCAACAGCTCACCGCGCAGCGTGCGGTGCAGCGCGCTCTGGGCGTGCTTGGCCGAGGTGTAACCGGCTCCGCCGTCATAGATTTCGAACGCCGCGATCGAGGTCACGGTGACGACCAGGCCGTCGCCGGAGGCGATCAGCTTCGGCAGCAGTGCACGGGTCACCTGCAGGGTGCCCAGCACATTGGTCTCCCACATCCACCGCCAGTGCTCGAGGTCGGCATCGCCGACCGGGGCCAGCCCCTTGGCGCCGCCGGCATTGTTGACCAGCACATTGATCGAGCCCGAGACCTGGTCGCAGGCGTCGGCCAGCGCGGCGACCGCGGACGCCTCTGTGACGTCCGCCACTACCGCGGTGCCACCGATCTCTTGTGCCAGTGCGGCGATGCGGTCGGCGCGGCGGGCCACGGCGATCACGTGGAAGCCTTGCCCGGCAAGGGTTCTCGCGGTCGCCTCGCCGATACCCGAGCTGGCGCCGGTGACCACCGCGACCCGCTTTTGTCCTGCAGGTGTCGTCATCGCCCCAACCTTAGTGACCGTGATACATTTCTCCGTTATGTACCGCAGTCCCCGCTACCTGTCAGCGGTGTGTCTTGTCGCCACCGGCGCGTGTTGTTGCGCCTGTTGTCGCGCCTGACCTGCTGCGAGTAGCGCTCCTTTGAAAGAGCCCGCCGGGTCGCAGGTGTAGCCAGCCCCCTTTCGGACTCTTCCTAGACAGGACCCAGCGTGACCACCACCTCTCTCCCCACCCACATCGCCACCCGCCGAACCGCCCGGACCCGCTCACATCCGCGCGTGGTGCCGCCGGCCCTGCAGCTGCCCGACACCGCCGGCGCCGCGGTTTTCTCCGCCATTCGCCAGCACGGCCCGATCGCTCGCGAGACCATCGCCGGCGCCACCTCGCTGAGCGTCGCCACGGTCAACCGGCAGGTCAGCGCGCTGCTGCAAGCCGGATTGCTGCTGGAGCGCGCCGACCTGGCGACCTCCGGCGCGATCGGACGGCCGCGCCGGCCGGTGGTGGTCAACCACGAGCCGTTTCTGGCGCTGGGCCTGCACATCGGGGCGAAGACCACCAGCATCGTGGCCACCGATCTGCTCGGCCGCACCCTCGACGTCGTCGAGACTCCGACCCCGGCCAACGGGGCCGCACCGGCGCTGGCGTCGCTGGCCGCCAGCGCGCGCCGCTACCTGACCCGCTGGCAGAAACGCCGGGCGCTGTGGGTCGGGGTGGCGACCGGTGGGGCGGTGGACGGCACCACCGGCTACGTCGACCACCCCCGGCTGGGCTGGACGGCCGCTCCGGTCGGGCCGGTGCTGGCCGAGGAGCTGCGCCTGCCGGTGTCGGTGGCCTCCCACGTCGACGCGATGGCCGGCGCCGAACTGTTGCTGGGGGTGCGGCGGCCGACGGCGACCAGCTCCACCAGCCTCTACATCTACGCCCGGGAGACCGTCGGCTACGCCCTGGTGATCGGCGGCCGGGTGCACAGCCCCGCCAGCGGTCCCGGCACCATCGCCGGCCTGCCGGTGTCCTCGGAGCTGCTCGGTGGCTCCGGACAGCTGGAATCCACCGTCAGCGACGAGGCGGTGCTGGCCGCGGCACGCCGGCTGCGGATCCTGCCCGACGGCAACAGTGCGGCCTCGGCCGCGGTGACCGGCCTGGTGCTCAAGGCCCGGGCCGGTGACCTGCGGGCGGCGGCGCTGCTGACCGAGCGAGCCCGGGCCCTCGGCGAAGCCGTGGCGCTGCTGCGCGACGTGCTCAACCCCGACGACCTGGTGGTCGGCGGCCAGGGGTTCACCGAATACCCGGAGGGCATGGTCGAGGTGGAGCGGGCATTCACGGAACGCTCGGTGCTGGCCGGCCGCAGCCTGCGGGTCACCACGTTCGGTAACCGGGTCCAGGAAGCCGGCGCCGGAACGGTGTCACTCGGCGGGCTCTACGCGGATCCCGTCGGAGCGATGCGCCGCTCCCGCGGGTCGGTCGCCCGGGCGGTCCCGGAAGCGTCGGCCTGACCGGAGCTGTAAAGATGACGGGGTGGGGAGTGGCGTCGGATCCGGTGTGCGCCGGGTAGCGGTGCTGTCGGTTCACACCTCGCCGCTGGCGCAACCCGGCACCGGCGATGCCGGCGGAATGAACGTCTACGTGCTGCAGAGCGCGCTGCACCTGGCCCGCCGCGGGGTGGCCGTGGAGGTCTTCACCCGCGCCACCTCGTCGGCCGATCCGCCGGTGGCCCACGTCGCACCCGGCGTGCTGGTGCGCAACGTGGTGGCCGGCCCGTTCGAAGGCCTGGACAAGAACGATCTGCCCACCCAGCTATGTGCCTTCGCCGCCGGGGTGCTGCGCGCCGAGGCGGCCCACGAACCGGGCTATTACGACGTCGTGCATTCGCACTACTGGCTCTCCGGCCAGGTCGGCTGGCTGGCCGCGGACCGCTGGGCGGTGCCGCTGGTGCACACCGCGCACACCTTGGCCGGGGTCAAGAACGCCGCCCTGGCCGCCGGTGACGCCCCGGAACCGCCGCTGCGCACGGTCGGCGAGCAACAGGTCGTCGACGAGGCGGACCGATTGATCGTCAACACCGACGACGAGGCGCAGCAACTCGTCGCGCTGCACGGGGCCGACCCGGCTCGCATCGACGTGGCGCATCCGGGCGTCGACCTGGAGGTCTTCCGCCCAGGCGACAAGCAGCAGGCGCGGGCCGCGCTGGGGTTGTCGCCCGACGAGCCGGTCGTGGCCTTCGTCGGCCGCATTCAGCCGCTCAAGGCACCCGACATCCTGCTGCGCGCGGTGGCCAAGCTTCCCGGGGTGCGGGTGGTCGTGGCCGGTGGGCCGTCGGGCAGCAGCGGGCTGGCCGCGCCGGGCGGCCTGGTTCGGCTGGCCGGCGAACTGGGTATCAGCGACCGGGTGACGTTCTTGCCGCCGCAGTCCCGCGAGGATCTGGCCACCCTGTTCCGGGCCGCCGATCTGGTGGCGGTGCCCAGCTACTCCGAATCGTTCGGACTGGTGGCCCTGGAGGCGCAGGCCTGCGGCACGCCGGTGGTCGCCGCGGCCGTCGGCGGGCTGCCGGTGGCGGTGCGGGACGGGGTGACCGGGGGACTGGTTGCCGGGCACGGCATCGAGGCGTGGGCGACCGCGATCGACGACTTGCTGCGGCTGGGGTCCGGGCCTCGCGGCTGGGCGATGCGCCGGGACGCCGCCGCCCACGCGGCGACGTTCTCCTGGGAGCGCACCGTGGATGCCCAGCTGGCCAGCTACACCAGCGCCATCGACGACTTCGCCGCGGCGCGCGGTGAGCGGATGCGGGTGGTCGGGTCGCCGCGGCGGCCCCGGCGCTGGCCGGCGCGACGGGGGGCGCGGGCGTGAACCCCGACGATGTCCGTCAGCTCATCGAGGACACCCTCAAGGCGGCCGAGCTGACCTACTCGGAGTTCCCGGGCGCGCATGGCGGGCTGCCGGGACTGGTCGTCGAACTGCCCGGCGAGCGCAAGCTCAAGACCAACACCATGCTCAGCGTCGGGGAGCACTCGGTGCGCGTCGAGGCGTTCGTCTGCCGCAAGCCCGACGAGAACCACGCCGGCGTTTACCGGTTTCTGCTCAAACGCAACCGCCGGCTCTACGGGGTGGCCTACACCCTCGACAATGTCGGCGACATCTACCTCATCGGCCGGATGGCGCTGGCCTCGGTGACCGCCGAGGAGATCGACCGGGTGCTCGGGCAGGTGCTCGAAGCCGTCGACTTCGACTTCAACACGTTGCTGGAGTTGGGATTTGCCTCCTCCATTCAGAAGGAATGGGAGTGGCGGGTGTCCACCGGGCAGTCGCTGAAGAACCTGCAGGCGTTCGAGCATTTGATTGACAAGGACGACGACTGAGACACTGACGCCCATGTCTGAGACTGCCACGCTGGTGCTGTTGCGCCACGGAGAGAGCGAATGGAACGCCAGCAACCAGTTCACCGGCTGGATGGACGTCAACCTGACCGACAAGGGCCGCACCGAGGCAATCCGCTCCGGCCAGCTGCTCGTCGAGCACGGCCTGCTGCCGGACGTGGCCTACACCTCGCTGCTGCGCCGGGCGATCACCACCGCGAACCTGGCCTTGGACGCCGCCGACCGGCACTGGATCCCGGTGCACCGCACCTGGCGGCTCAACGAACGCCACTACGGCGCCCTGCAGGGCCTGGACAAGGCCGCCACCAAGGCCCGCTACGGCGACGACCAGTTCATGACGTGGCGGCGTAGCTACGACACCCCGCCGCCGCCGATCGAGGCCGGCAGTCGCTACAGTCAGGACACCGACGCCCGCTACGCCGACATCGGCGGCGGCCCGCTGACCGAGTGCCTGGCCGACGTGGTGGCGCGCTTCCTGCCGTACTACACCGACGTTGTCATCCCGGACCTGCGGTGCGGCAAGACGGTGCTGATCGCTGCGCACGGCAACTCCTTGCGGGCGCTGGTGAAGTACCTGGACGGGATGTCCGATGACGAGGTCGTCGGGTTGAACATCCCCACCGGTATCCCGCTGCGCTACGACCTGGACGCCGATCTGCGTCCGACGGTCGCCGGCGGCATTTACCTGGACCCCGATGCGGCCGCCGCCGGGGCCGCCGCGGTGGCCAGTCAGGGCGCCAAGTAGCCGCAGTGCGCCGCCAGTGTGAATGACCGGTAGAAATCGGGTGAAATCTTCCCCCTGAATTCACATTCGGCGCACGTCGTGGTCGACCGCTGGTCGGATACGGCGCTCGAACTGCGTACGATTTTGCCGTGGCTGCGACTTCGGCGCTGACGCTCGCTGCGGTGTCGGCACTGCCGGCCCTGGCGGCGGGGGTGGCGGCCGGTATCTGGCTCTCGCCCCGGCTGGCCGAGCGGCGCCGGCGGGTGGTCACCGAACGCGCCGGCATCACCGTCTCCCAGATGCTGCAGCGGATCGTGGCGCACGCATCGCTGGGGATCGCCGTCGTCGACACCCACCGCGACGTGGTCTACCTCAACGATCGCGCCTCCGAGTTGGGGTTGGTGCACGGCCGGCTGCTCGACGACGGCGCCTGGGCGGCCGCGCAGCGGGCACTGGCCGGTGAAGAGGAGGTCGTGTTCGACCTCTCGGCGGCCAAGCGCGCTACCGGGGCGATCCGGTCGGACTTGTCGGCGGTGCGCGGGTACGCCCGGTTGCTGTCGGAAGAGGATCGCCGGTTCGCGGTGGTGATCGTCGACGACCAGTCCGAACAGGCCCGGATGGAGGCCAGCCGGCGCGACTTCGTGGCCAATGTCAGCCACGAGCTCAAAACTCCGGTCGGGGCGATGGGACTGCTCGCCGAGGCGCTGCTGGCCTCCGCCGACGACCCCGAGGCGGTACGCCCGTTCGCCGAGAAGGTACTGGTCGAGGCGAATCGGCTGGCCAGCATGATCGGGGAGCTGATCGAGCTGTCCCGGCTGCAGGGCGCCGATCCGCTGCCGGATTTGGGCGCCGTCGATGTCGACAGTGTGGTCAACGAGGCGATCTCCCGGCACAAGGTGGCCGCCGACAACGCGGAGATCACCATCACCACCGACGCCCCCAGTGGCTTTCGGGTGCTCGGCGACGAGCCGCTGCTGGTCACCGCGCTGGCTAACCTGGTGTCGAACGCGATCGCCTACTCGCCGCACGGCTCACCGGTGTCGATCAGCCGGCGCAGCCGGGACGGCTTCATCGAGATCGCCGTCACCGACCGCGGCATCGGAATCGCACGCAAGGACCAGCAGCGGGTCTTCGAGCGGTTCTTCCGCAGCGACAAGGCGCGCTCGCGGGCCACCGGCGGCAGCGGGCTCGGGTTGGCGATCGTCAAGCATGTGGCGGCCAACCACAACGGCACCATCACGCTGTGGAGCCAGCCGGGCACCGGTTCGACGTTCACCTTGGCTATTCCCGCCTACGGCAGTGTGGACCACGAGAAGGAGGAGCGTTGACACACGTGTTGATCGTTGAGGACGAGGAGTCGTTGGCCGACCCGCTGGCGTTTTTGCTGCGCAAGGAGGGGTTCGAGGCGACCGTGGTCACCGACGGAAGCGCGGCGCTGGCCGAGTTCGACCGGGCGGGCGCCGACATCGTGCTGCTGGACCTGATGCTTCCGGGAATGTCGGGCACCGACGTCTGCAAGGCGCTGCGGGCCCGCTCCAGCGTGCCGGTGATTATGGTCACTGCTCGCGACAGCGAGATCGACAAGGTGGTCGGCCTGGAACTGGGGGCCGACGACTATGTGACCAAGCCCTACTCGGCCCGCGAACTGATCGCCCGGATCCGCGCGGTGCTGCGCCGTGGCGGTGACGACGAGGGCGGCGTCGGGGAGGGCGTACTGGAATCCGGCCCGGTGCGCATGGACGTCGAACGGCACGTCGTCATGGTCAACGGCGAGCAGATCACCCTGCCGCTCAAGGAATTCGACCTGCTCGAATACCTGATGCGCAACACCGGCCGGGTGCTCACCCGCGGTCAGTTGATCGACCGGGTCTGGGGCGCGGATTACGTCGGCGACACCAAGACGTTGGATGTCCACGTAAAACGACTGCGGTCCAAGATCGAGGCCGACCCCGCCAACCCTGTGCACCTGGTTACCGTGCGCGGTCTCGGATACAAGCTGGAGGGCTGAACCCGCTCCCGCTGCTTGATTGGGTGACCTAACTTGCCCGTGCGGTCGTCGTCGCCGAAAATCACGGAATTGACGTCCGCGTTCTTAAGGTAACCTTAATGAAGGCTACCTGCAGAATGCTGGGCCCAATCTAAAGCCAATTTTCGTTAGTCATACGGGAGACGCGATCGATGAGCGGGCCGGACCACACGGTGCACACCCTACGCACGCTGGTGGACCTGCTGATCCAGCGTGCCGGGCAGCGTGGCGACCAGCCGGCGTTCACCTTCTCCCGGGACGGCGACGAGCGCGAGACCAGCCGGGTGACCTACCGGGAGCTGGACCTGCGCGCCCGCCAGATTGCCGCCGAACTGCAGAGCCAGGGCGCCGGCGGCGAACGGGTGCTGGTGTTGTGCCCGCCCGGGCTGGACTTCATCGCCAGCTTCTTCGGCTGCGTCTACGCCGGCGCCATCGCGATCCCGGTGCACCCACCGATGCGCGAGCACCTGGTCGGCCGCGTCGAGTCGATCATCGCCGATGTCGACCCCGGCTTCGCACTCACCACCGCCGAGATCGAGCCCAGGATCAAGCCCGCGATCGATGCGCTGCCGGGCGGTCAGGCGCTGCGGTGGTCCCTCACCGACATCAACGAGGCCGCTGGCCGCGAGGCGGCCTGGGTGCCGCCGCAGATCGACGGCGACACCGTCGCGATGCTGCAGTACACCTCCGGGTCGACCAGCGCGCCGAAGGGCGTCGTGCTGACCCACGGAAACCTGGTGCACAACCTGGACACCATCTTGCAGGCCTGGGGCGATCGGATCGATGGGCCGGTGCGAGGTGTGTTCTGGCTGCCGCCCTATCACGACATGGGGCTGATCGGCGGCCTGCTCTCGACGCTCAACGCCAGCGGCCATTCGCTGCTGATGCCGCCGAGCGCATTCATCAAACGGCCGATGCGGTGGCTGGAGGCGATCACCCGGCACCGCGGCACGATCACCGCGGCCCCCAATTTCGCCTACGACATGTGCATCGAGCTCAGCAGTCCGCAGGAGCGCGCGGCCCTGGACCTGTCCCATTGGGCGACGGCCATGTGCGGCGCCGAACCGGTGCGCGCCGCGACGTTGGACAGTTTCGTCGAGGCGTTCGCTCCGGCCGGCTTCCGGCGCGAGGCGTTCCTGCCGGTGTACGGCTTGGCCGAGGGCACCTTGCTGGTCTCCGGCGGGTCGGACTCGGCGGTGCCGGTCGCCCGCCAGATCGACCGCATCGCGCTGGGCGACAGCAGGGTCGTCGACGTCGCCGCAGGCGACCCCAACGCGGCGACACTGATCGGCTGTGGCAAACCGCCGGGCGGCCAGCGGGTGGTGATCGTTGACCCCGAGACCCGTCGTGAATGCGCGGGCGACCGGGTCGGCGAGATCTGGGTGGCCGGCGGCAGCGTCGCGCACGGCTATTGGAGAGCACCTCAGCTGTCCGCCGAGACGTTCGCCGCGACCCTGTCCAACAGCGGTGAGGGCCCGTTCCTGCGCACCGGAGACCTGGGCTTCCTGCATTCCGGGGAGCTGTTCGTCACCGGCCGCCGCAAAGACCTGATCATCATCCGGGGCACCAACCATTACCCCAACGACATCGAGCTGACCGTTCAGAACACCAACCCGGCGCTGCTGCGCGGCCGCGGCGCGGTGTTCTCGATCGCCCCCGAACCGGGCGCGGCCGAGCAACTCGTCGTGGTGCAGGAGGTCGACCCGAGCCGATTGAGCGGGGACGCGGCCGACGAGGCGATGCAGGTCATCCGCACCGCGGTCACCGAGAACCACACGGTTCGCACCCACGCCGTCGTGCTGGTGCAGCCCCTGCAGCTGCCGACGACCTCCAGCGGCAAGATTCAGCGCAGCGCCTGCAAGCAGCGCTACCTGGACGGCGCGCTGCCGGTGGTCGCGCAGTGGCCGGCCGCCGCTGCCGAACCGCCGGCGCCGGCCGAGCCCGAACCTGCCCCCGCGGCCAGGGCCGAGGGCGGGGAGCGCGGCGCGGCCGAGATCAGCGCGTGGCTCGTCGACCGGTTGTCCCAGGAGCTCGAGCTGCCCGCCGCCGAGGTCGACCCGGCCAAGCCGTTCGCCTTCTACGGCCTGGACTCCATCCACGCCGTGCGCCTGTCGACCGCCCTGGAGCAGTTCCTGGGCTGCGAGCTGGCCCCGACCATCGCCTACGAATACCCGTCGATCGACATCCTGTCGCAGCACCTGGCGCGGGTCGCGACGGAGGCCCCGGCCGATCAGGCCGCCGAAAACACAGCACGGCCCGCCGCCGACGAGCCGATCGCGATCGTCGGCATCGGCTGCCGCTTCCCGGGCGCCGACGGCCCCGACGACTTCTGGCGGCTGCTGTCCGGCGGGGTCGACGCCACCAGCGAGGTCCCCGCCGACCGCTGGGATGTCGACGCGTTCTACAGCCCCGACCCGTCGGTGCCGGGCACTGCGGTCACCCGCCGCGGCGGCTTCCTGGGCCAGGTCGACCAGTTCGACTTCCAGTTCTTCGGCATCTCGCCGCGCGAGTCGGCGCAGATGGATCCCCAGCAGCGGCTGCTGCTCGAGGTGGCGTGGGAGGCCCTCGAAGACGCCGGTCAGGTGCCGGACGCCCTGGTCGGCAGCCGCACCGGGGTGTTCGTCGGCATCTCCACCAACGACTATGGCTTCCTGCGGCTGGGCCAGCCCCAGCTCGTCGACGCCTACACCGGCACCGGCAACGCGCTGAGCATCGCCGCCAACCGGCTGTCCTACACCTTCGACTTCCACGGGCCGAGCCTGTCGGTCGACACCGCCTGCTCGTCGTCGTTGGTCGCCGTCGACCTGGCGTGCCGCAGCCTGCGCGCCGGTGAGTGCTCCATGGCGCTGGCCGCCGGGGTGAACGTGATCTTGTCGCCGGCCCTGGCGATCAACTTTTCCAAGGCCCGGGTGATGGCGCCGGACGGCCGGTGCAAGACGTTCGACGCCGACGCCGACGGTTACGTGCGCGGCGAGGGCGCCGGCGTGGTGGTGCTCAAGCCGCTGAGTAAGGCGCTGGAGGACAACGACCCGATCTCCGCGGTGATCCGCGGCAGCGCCACCAACTCCGACGGCCGCACCAACGGCCTGATCGCGCCCAGCGGACGGGCCCAGGAGCGTGTGGTCACCGAGGCGTTCCGCCGGGCCGGTCTGCCGGCCGGTGCGGTCCAGTACATCGAGGCGCACGGCACCGGAACGTCGATCGGCGATGCCATCGAGGCCAACGCGCTGGGCACGGTGCTGGCCGAGGGCCGTCCGCAGGGCAGTCGCTGCCTGGTGGGCTCGGTCAAGACCAACATCGGCCACCTGGAGGCGGCCGCCGGCATCGCCGGCCTGATCAAGGTGGCGCTGTCGCTGCAGCACCGGGCCATCCCGGCCAGCCTGAACTACACCGCGCCCAACCCGCACATCGGCTTCGACCGGCTGCCGCTGGAGGTGGTGCAGACCTTGACGCCGTGGCCGGCGGGCAGCCGCGCCGTCGCCGGGGTCAGCTCGTTCGGCTTCGGCGGCACCAACGCCCACGTCGTGCTCACCGAGGCCCCGCAGGTCCGTAGCAGCCATCACGACGACTTCGCGCCGGGGCGCGCCGAGCTGCTGGCGCTCTCGGCCCGGTCGCCGGAGGCCTTGGCCGCGCTGGTCGGCGAGTACGAGATGGCGCTGTTCTCTAGCGGTCTCGCGACCGCAGGCTCACTGTCCGACCTCTGCTACACCGCCGGTGCGCGCCGCGGCCACCACGACTACCGGCTCGCGGTCGTCGGTAACTCCCCGGCGGCGCTGTTCGAGTCGTTGTCGGCCTACCGCCTGGGCGAATCACGGCCGGGATTGTCGGTCGGGCATTGCGCCCCCAGCCGGCCCGGGCCGGGCGTGACGTTCGTCTTCTCCGGTCAGGGCTCGCAGTGGCACGGCATGGCCCAGCGGTTGCAGGCCGACGAGCCGGTCTTCGCCGACGCCCTGGCCGCCTGCGACAACGCGCTGCACCCGCACCTGGGGCACTCGATCCTCAAGGAACTGGCCAAGCCGCAGGAGCAGTCCACGCTCACCGACATCGGCATCCTGCAGCCCACGATCTTCGCGATTCAGGTGGCCCTGGCGGCGCTGTGGCGGTCCTGGGGCGTCGAGCCGGCCGCGGTGGTCGGCCACAGCCTCGGCGAGGCCGCCGCCGCCCACGTCGCCGGAGCGCTCAGCCTGGAGGACGCCGCGCGGGTGATCTGCGCCCGGGCCCGCATGCTGCGCGGAGTGCGCGGCCGCGGGGCGATGATGGTCACCGAGACCACCATGGCCGAAGCGCAGGAACTCATCGCCGGTCACGAGCGCCAGGTCGCCATCGCCGCCAGCAACAGCCACCGGTCGACGGTGCTGGCCGGTGAGCGCACGGTGCTCGAAGAGCTCATGGCCACGCTGACGCAGCGCGACCGGTTCTGCCGCTGGATCGAGGTCGACGTCGCCTCGCACAGCCCGCAGATGGAGGCCCTCGGCGCGGGACTGCGCGGCAGTCTGGTCAAGCTGAAGCCGACCGCGCCGACGGTGCCGCTGTACTCCACGGTCACCGGGGAGCTGGTGGGCGACAAGCCGCTCGACGCCGACTACTGGGTGGCCAACCTGTGCTCGCCGGTGCGGTTCTCGGCCGCGCTGCGACGGCTGCTGGAGACCGGGCACGACACCTTCGTTGAGCTCAGCCCGCACCCGATCCTGCTGACGGCGGCCCGCGAAGACGTTGAAGACATGAGGCGCACCTGCACCCTATTGCCGTCGATGCGCCGCGACGACGAGGGCCGCTCGACCATGCTCGGCTCGCTGGGCACCCTCTACACCCTCGGACACCCGGTGGCCTGGGAGCAGATCTACCCCGAGGGCAGTCGCTGTGTGCCCGCCCCCACTTACCCCTGGCAGCGGGTGCACTCCTGGTTGGACGCCGGCTCCATCGCGGCGCCCCGCAGCGCAGGTGCGCCCGGCGGCTGGCGCGGGCCGATCCGGTCGGCCACCCAGAACGCGGTGCTGGCCGAGATCGACGTGACCACCGGGGCACTGTCTGCCGAGCAGCTCGGTGAGCTGGCCAGCCAGGCGGTCGAGGTGGCCTTCGGCCCGGGTAGCCGGTCGATCGGTGCGCTGAACTTGCGCGGCGCTCCGGCCGAGGCGCGCACCGTGCAGTTCGCCCTGACCGACGACACGTTCGAGTGCTACGGCAGCGCGGCCGGCGGGGAGTGGACACTGCTGGCCACCGGCAGCCTCGTCGCCGGACAATCCGGCGCGCCGGCCATCACCACCGCCCCCGCGGACCCGGCCGACCGCAGCTACCAGGTGCGCTGGCAACCCGCGTCGATCGCCGCCGACGGCGAGGGCCGCTCCGGCGAACCCGGCAGCTGGCTCATCCTGGCCGACGGCCCGGTGGCCGACACGCTGCGCGATCACCTCGAGGCGCAGGCCCAATCCTGTGTGCTGGTGGAACCGGTCGTCGGGCTCACCGCGATCGAACGGGTGACCGCCGACAGCTACCGCATCGACCCGGGCCGGCCCGAACACTTCGGCGAGTTGCTGCGCGCGGCGTTCGGCGGCGACCGGCCGCCGTGCCGCGGGGTGCTGCACCTGTGGAACCTGCTGGACGCAGCGCCGGCCGACACCACCCTGGAATCGCTGGAGACGGCGACGACGGTCGGGACCCTGAGCGTCGTTCATCTGATTCAGGCGCTGACGCTGGCCGACTGGCCGGAATCGCCGCGGCTGTGGCTGGTGACCCGCGGGGCGCAGCCGGCCGGTGACAACGATTCCGCCGCGCTGTCGATCGGGCAGGCCCCGGTCTGGGGGCTGGGCCGCAGCATCGACCACGAGCACCCGGAGCTGCGCGTCACTGGCGTCGACCTGTCCGCCGGCGGCGGCCCCGAAGAGTTGCGGGCGCTGTTCACCGAGGTTTGGTCGGACGATCGCGAGGCCGATGTGGCGCTGCGCGGCCACCGGCGCTATGTGGCACGGCTGGAGCCTTATCAGCAGGCCTACGAGCAGCCGGGTGAGTTTGCGCTTCGCGAGGACGCCAGCTACCTGGTCACCGGCGGCCTCGGCGCGGTCGGCGGCGAGGTGGCCGGCTGGCTGGTCGAGCGCGGGGCGCGGCATCTGGTGCTGATGGGCCGCCGCGCGCCGTCAGCTGCGACGGAGGCGACGCTGGATGCGCTGCGTGCGGCCGGTGCCGAGGTGACGGTCGCCCAGGGCGACGTCACCAAGGCCGAGGACGTCGCCGCGGTGCTCGCCGGCGTCGGCGCGTCAATGCCGCCGCTGCGCGGTGTGGTGCATGCCGCCGGCACCGTCGACGACGCGATCCTGGCCCGCCTGGACGCCGCCCAGCTGCGCGAGGTGATGGCGCCGAAGGTGCAGGGCGCCTGGAACCTGCACACGCTGACCGCCGATGCGCCGCTGGATTTCTTCGTGCTGTTCTCCTCGGCCGCCTCCGTACTGGGTTCGCCCGGAGCCGCCAACTACGGTGCCGCCAACGCCTTCCTGGACGCCCTGGCCTGGCACCGCCGCGCCGCCGGGCGGCCCGCGCTCAGCGTCAACTTCGGCCCGTGGGCCGGGCTGGGCATGTTCACCAACTCCGAGCTGCACCGCCACTTCTCGCACTACGGCGTCGAAGGCATGTCGGCGCAGGACTACTTCACCGCGCTGGCCGGCCTGCTGGGCGGCACAGTCGCGCCGCAGGCCATGGTGCTCGACATCGACTGGGCGCGGTGGCGTCCCAGCGCGCAGTCACCGTTGCTGGGGGACCTGCAGGTCTCCGGCGAGGCGGCGATCGGAAGCGGTCTGTTCGAGGCGGTGCAAGCCGCGGATGCCCAGGAACGCCAGCGGCTGCTGGAGACCTACCTGCGCGATCTGGTCGCCGGCAAGCTGGGCCTGGCCCCGGCCGGCCTAAACATGGCGGCGCCGCTGAACAGCCTTGGGGTGGACTCGCTGATCACCCTGGAACTTCGCATTCAGGTGGAGCGCGAACTCGGAATCGTCGTTCCGGTGGCCCGGCTGCTGGATGGGCCGAGTGTAGTCAGCCTGTCGGGCTGGCTCAATGAGCAGTTGGCGGCCGCCGGCGAGGCCCGGCCGGAGCAGGCCGCAGCGCCCAGCGCCGCCGAGCCCGCGCCGGAGATGGACCTGCTGTCGCAGGTGTCCGACCTCTCCGACGACGCGGTGGATGCGCTGCTGGCGAAGATGCTCGCCGACGGCGAGCATGCCAAGGATGGGGGTAGCCCATGACGGACCAACCCGAGGCGCCCATCGACATCGCCAGCCTGTCACCGGAGGAAAAACGCGAACTGCTGGCGCAGTTGCTGGCCGCCAAAGCCCGGAACGCGGCGTCTGAACACGAGTTGTCCTACGGACAGCGCTCAATGTGGTTCGTGCACCGGCTGTCTCCCGACAGTGCCGCCTACACCGTCGCCTACGCGGGACGCATCCGCGCCGGGCTCGACGTGCCGGCCCTCGAGCGGGCCGCCCAAGCCCTGGTGGACCGGCACCCGATGCTGCGCACCACCTACACCGAGCGGGACGGCCAGCCGGTCGGGCTGGTCCACCCGCACTGGCCGATGCGGATCGCCACCCATCGCATCGGTACGGACGCGGCCGAGCTCGAGGAGTGGATCCAGACCGAGACCGACCGGCCGTTCGACTTGAGCACCGGCCCGGTAATACGGCTGACCCTGCTGCAGCGTCCCGACGATTACGTGCTGTTGCTGACCGTGCACCACATCGCCGTCGACTTCTGGTCCATCGACGTCATCCTCGACGAACTGCCTGCGTTGTACGCCGCCGAGCACGGCGCCGGGCTGCCCGAGGGGCCGCCCGCCGACCGGTATGTCGACTACGCCGCGAAACAGAACCGGATGCTGGCCGGGCCCGACGGCGAGCGGCTCTGGGAGTACTGGCGCGACGCGCTGGGCGGTGAGCTGCCGACGTTGGCGTTGCCCACCGACCGGCCACGGCCGGCCGTGCAGACCTACGCCGGTGCGCTGCACCGGTTCAGCGTCGACGCGCAGGTCACCGCCGGGTTGAAGCAGGTGGCGCGGACCGTCGGGGCGACGCCCTACATGACCCTGCTGGCCGCCTACGCGGTGCTGCTGCACCGCTACAGCGGCCAGGACGACCTGATCATCGGCTCGCCGTTCGCCTGCCGTGACCGGTCCGGCCTGATGGGCATGGTCGGCTACGTCACCAACCCGCTGCCGCTGCGCGTCGACGTGAGCGAAGACCCGAGTTTCGTTGCGCTGCTGGGCCGGATCAAAAACACCGTGCTGGGCGCCATCGGCCACCAGGAATACCCGCTGCCGCTGCTGGTCGAGCGTCTGCGGCCGGTCCGCGACGCCGGACGCACCCCACTGTTCCAGGTGTCGTTCGCCTGGCAGCAGGTCCGGCTGTTTGAGGAAGCGGAGGCCAGTGCCGGCTCCGCCGGATCGGAGTCTGACGGCACGCTGCCCCTGGAAACCCTGCACATCGGCCAGGGCGGCTCGCCGTTCGACATCACCATGCAGGTCGGCGAGCACGACGACCAGCTGCAGCTCGCGCTGCAGTACAACACCGATCTGTTCGACGCCGACACCATGACCGCGATGGCGCAGCACTTCGCCATGCTGCTGGCCGGGCTGGTGGAGCCGGGCGCCGCCGACGCTCCGGTGTCGCAGCTGCCGATGCTCACCGACGTCGAACGGGCAAAGCTACAGTCCTGGAACGAAACCCAGGTCGACTACCCGGATGCCCCGGCCCTCCTGCACGAGATGGTCGCCGCCGCCGCTGCGCGCACACCCGACGCCGTCGCGGTGAGCTACGACGGCCGCGAGCTCAGCTACGGCGAGCTCGACCGGCGGGCCAACGGCCTGGCGCACCGGCTGCGTCAGCTCGGCGTCGGCGCCGGCAACGGGACCGACGTGGTGCCGGTGCTGCTGGAGCGTTCCGAAGACCTGGTGATCGCACTGCTCGGTGTGCTCAAGGCCGGCGGTGTCTTCCTGCCGCTGGATCCGGCCCAGCCCGCCCGGCGCATGGAGGCGATGCTGGCCGACGTTCCGGACGCGCCGGTCTGCGTCACCCACCGCCAGCACCTGGCCGGTGTGCCAACGGATTTCACCGGCGCCCGGCTGTGTCTGGACCAGTCTTCGGCGTTGCCCGCAGAGCAGGAGTCGGCTCCCGAAGTGAGCGGCGTCGACCTGGCCTACCTGATGTACACCTCCGGTTCCACCGGTGCGCCCAAGGGGGCACTGAACAGCCACGCCGGCATCCGCAACCGGCTGCTGTGGATGCAGGACGCCTACCGGCTGACCGCCGACGACCGAGTGCTGCACAAGACTCCGATCAACTTCGACCCCTTCGTCTGGGAGATCTTCTGGCCGCTGATCGTTGGCGCCCGGGTCGTGATCGCCAAACCGGAGGGTCACAAGGACGCCGGCTACCTGGCCCGTACCATCGTCGACGAGCGCGTAACCACAATGCATTTCGTGCCGTCGATGCTCCGCCGTTTCTTAGCTGAACCCGGGGCGGCGTCCTGCACCGAGCTGCGCCGGGTGTTCTGCAGCGGGGAGGCGCTCACCGGCGACCTGCGCGACGCGTTCTTCGAGACGCTGCCCGCCGAACTCTACAACCTTTACGGCCCGACCGAGGCCGCCATCGACGTCACCCATTTCCACTGCCGGCGTGGGGTAACCGAACCGATCATCCCGATCGGGCGACCGATCGCCAACATCGCGATCCACCTGTTGGACGCCGCGGGAACCCCGGTTCCGGTGGGGGTGCCCGGCGAGCTGTACATCGGCGGGGTCGGCGTGGCCCGCGGCTACCTGAACCGGCCAGAGGCCACCGCCGCCGCGTTCGGCGCCGACCCGTTTAGCTCTGAACCTGGCGCTCTGCTCTACCGCACCGGCGACCTGGCCCGCTACCGCCCGGACGGCAACATCGAGTACCTGGGCCGCCGCGACGACCAGGTGAAGATCAACGGTTTCCGCATCGAGCTCGGCGAGGTGGAGGCCGCGCTGGCCAAGCACCCCGGCATCGCCGAATGCGCTGTGGTGGCCCGTAAAGACGCCGCCGGCAACACCGCGCTGATCGCGCATATCGTGCCGGTCGCCGCAGCGCCCGGCACCGCGGAGCTGCGCCGCTTCCTGCTGGAACTGGTGCCGGCGGCGATGGTGCCCGCGGTGTTCCGCAGCACGGACCTGCTTCCGCTGTCGCCCAGTGGCAAGGTGGACCGCCGGGCGTTGCTGGCCATCGATGCGGATCTCGACGCCGCGCCGAAAGAGTTCGTGGCACCGCGCAACCGCACCGAAGAGACGCTGGCCGGGATCTGGCGCGAGGTGCTCGACGTGGAGCGCGTCGGCGTCACCGACGACTTCTTCGCGCTCGGCGGGGCTTCCACCCAGGCCCTGGAGGTCGCGGTGCGGGTCGGCGAGCTCGGCATGGAGCTGCGCCCGGAGTCGCTGTTCGTCTACGGCACCATCGCCGAGCTGGCCGAAGAATTCGGCCCGATCGGTTACGACACCACCGCCGCAGCGCCGCAAGCCCCCGCTGTTGAGCAGCCGGCACCGCCGAAACCCGTTGCGGCGCTGGTGATCAAGCCGGTGCAGGCCGGCCCGGCTCGCAACGTCGTGATCGAAAGCCTCGGGGTGTACCTGCCGCCGCGGGCGGTCTCCACTGAGCAGGTGCTGGCCGACTGCGTCAACGAGGTGAAGATCCCGCTGGAGCGCCTCACCGGTATCAAGAACCGGCGGATGGCCGGCGTCGACGAGTTCTCGATCGACTTGGGCCGCAAGGCGATCGGCGACTGCCTGTCCCGGTCGAGCTACGCCCCCGAAGAGATCGACCTGGTCATCGCGTGCAACATCTCCCGGTGCGACGGCCCGGAGCACATGTTCACCTTCGAACCCAGCACCGCCTCCCAGTTGCGGGATCAGCTGGGCCTGACCAACGCGGTGTGTTTCGACATCAACAACGCCTGCGCGGGCATGTTCACCGGCGTCAGCGTGGCCCAGGACTTCCTCAAGACTCACCTGGTGCGCAACGCCCTGGTGGTCAGCGGCGAGTACATCAGCCACATCACCGAAACCGCGCAACAGGAGATCGAGAACGCGATGGATCCGCGGCTGGCCTGCCTGACCGTTGGTGATGCCGGCGCGGCGGTGGTGCTCGAACTCGGACCCAATGACCGGGTCGGCTTCCACGACCTCGATCTGGCCACCTACAGCGAATTCGCCAAGTTGTGCATCGCCAAGGCCACCGAGGGCCCGCACGGAGGCGCCATCATGGTCACCGACTCGGTCACCCAGACCGCGATCGCGGTGAAGCACTCGGTGCCCTACGTCGCGGCGGTGATGCAGCGCCACGGCTGGCGGCCCGAGACGGCCGATCAGCTGCTGATGCACCAGACCTCCGAGGCGTCGATCAACGACGCCATCTTGACCATCAACCGGGTGTTCGGGGCGGGCGCGGCCAGCCGGGCCAACACGATCTGCAACCTGGCCGAACGCGGTAACACCGCCACCACAACGCATTTCGTCGCGCTGTATGACTACATCAACGCGGGCCGGATCAACTCCGGCGACAACGTGGTGTTGTCGATCACCGGCTCCGGGCAGACCATCGGCACCGCGCTGTACACCTTCGACGACCTGCCCGACCGGATGCGACGGGCCGCCAACGGTCAGCCCGCCCGTGCCGGGCGGTCCGCCCCCGGCCGCCGGGAGTTGCCGGCGACACCGCGGGTGCGGATCGACGGTGTCGGTATCGCCTCGGATGGCCAGGACCCGCCGAGTTCTATCGCGTTCGCGGTGGACGCCGCTCGGGCTTGCCTGGACGACAGCGGTGTCGACGGGTCCCAGGTCGGCCTGGTGATCCACACCGGCATCTACCGTGACGACTTCCTCAGCGAACCGGCGGTCGCCACCCTGGTGGCCGGCGAGGTCGGGATCAACGCCGAGCCGGAGTCCGCGGACGCTCCCAAGACTTTCGCGTTCGACATCCTCAACGGCGCGGTTGGTTTCCTCAACGGCTGCCACGTCGCCGCCGGCATGATCGGCGCCGGCCGCACCGGCCACGCCATGGTGCTGGCCTCCGAGGTGGAGAACAACACTCCGGACAGTGGCTACCCGCGCACCGGCATCGCCGAGACCGGGTCGGCGATTATGCTGAGCCCCAGCCACGGCCCGGAAGGCTTCGGCCGCTTCGTCTTCGAACACCACCCGGAGTACCGCGGGGCGCTGGCGACCCACACCCAGGAGCGCGACGGCCGGATGTGGCTGCGGGTGGACCGCGACCCGAACCTGGCGGCGATCTATGTGAGCTGCCTGCCGTCGGCGGTCAAGCAGCTGCTGGCCCTGGAGACCCTGGGGCCCGAAGACATCGCGCTGGTGTTGCCGCCGCAGCTGCCCGGTGCCGCTCTCGACGAGCTGGCCGCGGGCATCGGCGTGCACCGGTCGCGGTTCGTCGACCCGGATGCGCAGGGCTGGACCACTGACCCGTTCACCTCGACCCTGCCCTATCAGATCGCCGACGTTCGGCGGCGCGGGCTGGTCAAGCCGGGTGAGGTCGCGCTGATCATGGCCGTCGGTTCCGGCGTCGAAGTCGGCTGCACCACCTACCGGTTCTGAACTCGATGCGCGCATTGGTCACCGGGGGAACCGGATTCGTCGGCTCGAACCTGGTATCCGCATTGCTCGACCGCGGCATCGAGGTGCGGGTGCTGCGGCGCTCGACGTCGCCGATGGCCGCACTCGAAGGTTTGGACTGCGAGACCCGGGTCGGCGACGTGCTCGACGGTGTCGAGGTGCTCACCGCGGCGATGGCCGGCTGCGACTGGGTGTTCCACACCGCGGCGGTGTCGGACTACTGGCGTCACCGGACCCAGACCCGGCTGTACCGCACCAACGTCGACGGCACCCGCGACATGGCGGAGGCCGCCCGGCGGGCCGGCGTCAAGCGGTTCGTCTACACCAGTTCGATTGCTGCCCTGGGTATTCCACCGCGCGGGCATGAGCTGGTGGAGACCGACGAGTTCAACATCCGCCCCCGCCGGTTCCCCTACGGCCACAGCAAGCACCTGGCCGAGGCCGCACTGCGCGACGCTGTCGCGGCGGGCCTGCCGGCGGTGATCGTCAACCCGTCGGTGGTCATCGGCCCGCGTGACGTCAACCGCATCGCCAGCGCGATGATCGTCGAGGCGCAGCGCGGCCGGTTGCGGGTCGCCGCGCCGGGTGGCACCAACTTCGTCTCGGTCGAGGACGTGGTGGCCGGCCACGTCGCCGCCGCCGAGCGAGGCCGGGTCGGCGAGCGCTACATCCTCGGCGGGGAGAACCTATTGTTCGGTGAGGCGTTCGCCATCGCCAACGAGGTCACCGGCCAGCGGGGCCCCTCGATCGTGTTGCCGCGCTGGACGATACCGGTGGCGGCGGCCGGCATCAGCGTTGCCCGTGCGGTGGTGGGGCCGCGACTGCCGATCGGCGCCCACCAGATGCGACTCTCGGCGGCGGAGATCTTCGCCAACTCCACCAAGGCCCGCGAGGAACTGCGCCTGCCGTTCACCTCGTTCCGCACCGCACTGCGCGACGCCTACCACTGGTACCGCGACAACGGCTACCTCGCCCGCTGACCAACCGGCGGCAGCGTCGTCATCCGGCTTCCGCCCAGTCGTCGTCGAAGAGGTGTCGTTGGGCGAGGCCTTCGACGGCCACGGCTTCGTAGGCGGCCTCGTCGAACAATGGGTCGTCGAATACCGGGTCATCGCGCGGTGGCCATTCGTCGTCGGGTGGTGGTTGCTCATCGGGCGGATCACCGGGTGACCGGCGGCGGTGGTAGTCGATGACGGCTTCGATGAAGTGGAAGGGATTCACCCGGGGCTGGCCGTGGTCGAGTTTCGGTGGGGGAATCCATTCGACCCGGCCGGTCTCACCGAGCCGGGTGACCCAGCCCTGCTCGCTGGCCATCCGATTATCCGGCGCACACGCCAGCGCGAGGGAGTCGATATCGGTTTGGCCGTTGTTCGCCCAATCGTGTTCCAGATGGTGCGCCTGGGACAGATAG